>CAYSJO010000126.1:0-15865 GCA_964431285.1 uncultured Planctomycetaceae bacterium | reverse complement strand
CGTATCGGCGACAAGGCCGGCCCGCAGAATCGAATCCGATGCCTGTTCGATCGAGACACTCATCCACGTTGACTCCTGCGGCACAACGAGCTTTGCCCCCGGGACTAAAATAGTGGCCCGGCCTTGAATACTTCATTTGATACGCAGAGCTTATAAACTTCTTCGAATGGATTTAGCAGTGTGTCATCACCCTCGAACGGATCACTTGTCTCGTCGACCCAACGTACAGGTTGGTGGCACGGGCGTAATGGCCGTTGATCTGACCGATACGATTCTTCCATCTTTCGCGCGTGGTTGCGGAACCGGTTTGCGTCTGGCACGACGGAGACCGTTCTGATGCCGACCACTCCGGCCAGTTTTGATTGGGTTCGTCGTCTCGTTGAGCAGCACACCGGCAACGTGCTGGAAGATCAAAAAGCGTACCTTGTGGATTCGCGATTGGTTCCGCTCGCCAGGTCAGCAGGCCTGGCGAACGTCGACGAACTCGTCAGTTGTTTACGTTCCTCGCGACAGCCCGAACTGGAGCAGCAGTGCATTGAGGCAATGCTCACACATGAAACGTCCTTCTTCCGCGATTCTCATTACTTTGAAGCGCTGGCATCGGACATCCTGCCTGAACTGATCGAGCGGCGACGATCCTCCGGAAACCTGACAATCTGGTGTGCTGCATGTGCGACAGGCCAGGAGCCATACAGTCTGGCCATGCTGATTCGTGAGCAGTTTTCGGATTTGCTGACTGACTGGCGTCTGGATTTTGTTGCCAGCGACCTTGCACGGCCGGTCATCAGACAGGCCGATGAGGGCTACTACAGCGAGGTCGAGATTCAACGCGGTTTGTCGCCGCAGCGTGCGACTCGCTTTTTTCACCAGGTCGACAATCGCTGGGTTGCTGATCAATCACTGTGCGACATGATCCGGTTTCGGGAAGTCAATCTTGCGACCGAACTGCCGCCCGTGTCACGAGTCGATCTTGTTCTGCTGCGCAATGTGCTCATCTACATGAACGAACCAACTCGTCTGCAGGTGCTGCAAAAAGTCCGACATGTGCTGGCTCCTGATGGCTGCCTGATGCTGGGAGCGACGGAAACGTTGTTCGACCTGGATGTCGCCTTCTCGCAGAACTCCGGACACGTACCGACCTACCGCCCGTCAGACGATTGATCGGTGACGTTTCACTGATCGTGAAAGAAGAAGCATGCACAAACTGTTCGATCTCACTGACTGAACTGCGCTGATCACAGGAGGCAGCAAGGGCCTTGGTAAAGCCATGGCTTTGGGATTCGCAGACTGTGGTGCGGACCTGATGATCTGCAGCCGGAACGCCCAGGAGCTGGAAGCGACGGCCGACAAGATTCGAGAAGCAACTGGTCGCCGCGTCGAGCACGTCGTCGCAGATCTTTCAAGACGGGACGGTGTGGCAAGTCTCGTGGACGCGACAAACGAGCGGTTCGGCGGCATCGACATCCTGGTCAACAATGCCGGCAGCAATAACCCTCAGATCATCGCCTCGATCGAAGACGATGCATGGGACGAGATCGTGCAACTGAATCTGTCCAGTTGCATGGCCCTGACCCGAGCCTTCGTTCCCGGCATGCGAGAGCGTGGCTGGGGACGAGTGATTCACATTTCATCGATTGTTGCACTGGCGGCCGCACAGGCGAGAAGCGTCTACGCCGCGACGAAAGCCGGACTGATCGGCATGGCCCGGGCACAGGCGTTGGAACTTGGAGAATCAGGCATCACGGTGAATTGCATTGCGCCAGGGCCATTTCTAACTGATCTTCCCGCCGCGAAATTGACTGAGGAGCAGCGACAGCACATCGGTCAACGTACCGCTCTGAAACGCTGGGGACAGACCGACGAACTGGTTGGCCCAGCCCTCCTGCTGGCCAGCGATGCAGGCAGCTACATGACAGGTTCTGTAGTCGTGGTCGACGGAGGCATCCTCGCCAACCTTGCGTAACTACTTTGCCAGCAGCTTGTCGAGCAGGAACTCGTTGGGGCTGGTGTACTTGTCGGACTTCGAGACGCCTGCGATCAACAAGTGGCACTCGTGCCCGGCCTTGTCGGCCTTTTCCTTCATCTTCACGCCGTACACCGGGTGATGAATGCCGTGGCCGGCACTCTCTGATGGCAACTTCATGTTGTTGCCGTATGTCATCAGCAGCGGAGGATCGTCACCGTCAAGGTGATTGTACGGTGAGAACTCGACATACAGGTCGCGATGCTTGTCATAGTTCTTAAGTGCCGCTGCCATCGTCGATTCGCCAACCGCCATGTTGATCATGCGATGCTTCAGAACATTCGGACCAAGCCAGGGCTCGATGACTTTCGGATCAATGGAAGTCTGGCCTCCCGAAACGGCCGCCGCAGTGACGCGGGTTGACTCGCGCTGAACCGGGTCCTTTGCATTCGGATCAGCCAGATCATCGTGCAGCAGAATCCACATCGACGTGCAGGCTCCTGCACTTCCGCCTGTGAGTGCGATGCGCTTCTTATCGATGTTCCATTCTTCGGACTTCGAGCGAATGAACTGAATGGCGCGCGCCGCATCATGCACGGGTGCCGGCAAAGGGGCCTGACCAGTCAGGCGGTAGTTGATCGCGGCATACGAAACACGTTTGTCCAGGAACGGGCGAATCCGTGAGTCGCTGGTCTTCTTATCGCCACCGGTCCAGCCACCTCCGTGGATATAGACCAGCAACGGTCGCGGACCATCACCGTCCGCTTTCCAGAAATCGATCACGTTCATCGGATCAGGACCGTATGACACGTTGGCCATCGTCGGAACCAACGGCTTCAGTTCATCGGCAAGCAACACATTCGCCGGAAGGGCAAGCAGGATCAAAGCGATCGTCAATGTTTTCATGTCAGACTCCAGTCGAGGCAAACGGATTCGCTCAGTCAATTCGCGTCCTTGACCAAGTGACCGCATTCTCCACGATTGTTCGCTCGATAGAAATCCACACCGGCAGACGCGCAGGCAGTCTGTCACCAACTGTGTTCCCCGGACATCGGGTTTTTCGCGCAACAGACGTACGGGCGCCGCAGAGGACACACCGCCAGCGTTCTCAACGTGGCGTTCAGCCCGGAGGTGACGTAGCAGGCTGCGAGAACTCTGCTCGCGATTGCCACGCTGCAGCAAGTCGTTCAAGAATCGACTAGTGGTGGACCCACACCGCAATAACGGCAACCAACATGATCACAACAGTTGTGACTCGTGTTCCTGATTTCCGACGTGCCGAAACGCGTTCAATCAGGCCGGTGATGTCTGCAGCAAGGTCCGCATTCACGAACTCACAGCCAGCCATGATTCCGCCCTTCTGAGACGCGACCCAGCGAACGTGAGCCGGACAACGGATGTCGGAGCCCCCCGGTTTCTGCAGTTGAATGAGGATGCGTTCGTCTGGTTTCAGATTCTCGGCCGACGAAAGTCGCAACCCGTGTGTCGACAAATCCCACAGCCTGACAGGAATGAGGTCTGGACGTCCTTCTCTTTTCACAGTGCCGTTGATTTTCACAGCAGATCTTGGTGACGAACGACGGTCGATCAAGCCGCGCGTCGCGAGGTCCTGGAGCGTGTCGCTGGTCAGAGGCTGATCGAATTTCACGCCGGTGGCCCAGCGGCAGTTACGTCCCAGGTGGGTCCAACGCACTTCTGCCCTGGCCTGGATACGGAATTCTGATTCGTCACAGCGGAATTCGATATTGATGTATTCCCCCTTGGTCACGGGTGAAGTCAACGAGAATTGGGCTCCAGACAACGAGACGTCAGTCAGTCGTGCATCCGAAAGCGTTTCACCACTCTCGCTGCGCCGGATTTCCACCACCAGGGCCGAGTCCTAATTCGCTGATTCCAGCAGGCGACAATCCATCCGGTGTCGCGGTGTGCCGCGTGTCCGGGATCGATCCGCAGCGTTGTCCCCATCCGGTACCGGTTCCGGCGTCGGTTCCTTGTTCGCAGTCGTCACCACGTTTGACCGGTTCCGGTTACGGGCCAGCAACTCATCCATGTACGCAGTAGTGGCGTCTTCGTTGCCCGTCGCAGTCAGCTCGTTCTCTTCAGTGCCGGTTTCCCCGTAGTCCGCAGTCTTCGGCGAAGCGCTGCAGGTCTGGACGTCACCACCTGAAATGAAAGAGTGGAATCGGTCATCCAGAGATGCGCTGTCGACCGGCTTCTCGAACGTCGTTTCCGGCATCTCAAACATGAGCGCCAGTTCCGCTCGCAAAGCGTCTAACTCCTCCGGAACGTCAGTGCCCTCCGCTCGCGATGCGTCTCTGAAATCAGACGCATTGTCGAACTCGTCGCCGATTTGATCGCTCGCCTGTTCCGGCGCCGGGCACGGTTGGAGCGACAGCTCAACTTGCGCTTCGACTGGATCGGGGCTGCATTCGTGCTGGTTCATGTTGTTTCGCAAGTCGCGACAGTGGAGTGACCCGGGGCGTATCTCACACCACACGGTGCCGGCTGTACCCCCGCGGACAGAGTGTGTCAAAGAAATGCCTCCGGACGCTGCATTGCCCCCGTACTCACAACTTTCGTGCCACTCGAGGCGGCTTTACCGCCACGTTCAGTATTCATCCGCGGCATTTACCTCATCCAGCTTGAACGCCTCCTCTCTCAATCGTTCTGAGGTTTGAAACTGACCAGGCTGCCAGAGGCAGCAGGGTTTGTCGGCGGCAACCAGGTCCGTCGAATGCCCGGAACTCGACTCGCGCTGCGGTCTTACTTCTTTTGCAGACGCAGCAGGCAGGAGTTGTTCTCGTCAGTAGAGACGAAACCCAGTGACTTGAAGATGTATCTGGCCTGGGGACTGGTGGCGTTGGAGTGCAGGGCGTTGGCGTTGATGGACTCGATCAGCCAAAGGACCAGCACGTGTCCGATTCCGACTTCAAAGGTCTCATTGTTGATGTTGATGGTCGACTTCACGCCACCGGAGCGGCGAGATGCAGGCTCGACATCAATCGTCATGATTTCCACACCGTCCTTCGACGGGACCTCGCCGAAACCGAAGGCGATGACATCGCCGTCCCTCTGGACAGTCACGATGGTGACGGCCTCGCCATTGTGAAGCGCATCGGCGAACGGTCTGTACTGATCGCCATACCTGAAGCCTGCATCCGGCTTCATATCGGGAATCTGGTCGCTGCGGGACGGGACACTCACCATCACGCCGCTGGCTTTCCCAAACGCCCTCGTAGCATCGGTGATCGCGTGAACGGCATTCGCGTGGCCGGGCAGTGAGTCGAACCGAAATTCGCTTGATGGCGGCTCGCTTGATGCTGATTCGAGATCATCCGCCATGTTGTCCCCGGTTCGAAATTGAACGGCTTTCATCATTCGACTGCTGGCCCAATGCTCCTCAGTCACCGAGCAGAGGCGAACATAGCAGGTCGAGATGGCGATGAGCGCAGTCAATCATGAACGCACCCCCCGATTCATGATCGGACCACTATCAAAGCGGGAACCGCCGTCCAAATCAGCGTTCGGCGTCGATCGACATCGGTGCGTTGGTCGCATGGCCGACACAATCGTACCTCGTCCGTCCTGGATATCCCTCCAATCCTGTGGGGAGCAGGCAAACGCTCAGGCAAAGACCAGGCTAACGATGGGCGTCTCCCATAGGCATTGCTCCGTCACACTCATTGGACGGCAATTTCTCGAGATGACTGAAGCAACCAATCGAGTCGAGAAGCGTTTTTCGATCTGCAAGGGCCAAACACTGTCCGCCTGGTTTCTTGCCGCGGGCAGTGGCGAACCCGGAACGGCCGAGGTTGTCGATATCTCGCCCTCCGGAGCCAGGATGACTATCCCGGCTCCCGTGAAGACTGACCAGCGAATCACGCTGCAGTTATCGGTTGCTGATGCCGGGGTTGATGTGCAGATTGAAGCCGTCGTCTGCTGGGTCCGTCTGGGACGCGAATATCGCTGGCTGTCTGGAATTCTGTTCACCGAATCTCTCGACGTGGGACTGCTCGAGAAACTTGCAAGTGCCGGGTACATCGAGCAGCGCAGTGCTCCACGAACAGACATTCTGGTTTCGGCCCAGGCACGTCGAGAGACATTCGTTGAGGACCTGCACGTTGAAATCACGAACCTGTCCGAGACGGGATTCCGATTCTCATCGCCACAAGTCATGACGCCAGGCGACCGCGTGCTGGTCGACGCGGAATCCGAGGGCCGCGAAGTCGCCATTCCGGCTTACGTTCGCTGGTCCGGCGCATCCGAAGACGATTGTTTCTTCGCAGGCTGTGAGTTCGTCGACACCAGCTCATTCCAGTACCTGAAACAGCATATTGCGGGGAAAAAGTTCGAGAAGTCTCGTCCAGGTCGATCGAGGCTCGCTTCACTTCTCGTGACAACGATATTGGCGGCCGGCGCGATGGGCGTTGTGCTGGAGTACGTCGCACTCCCGCAACTCGCCACGCACATTGAGCAGCTGTGGGGCGCGAGCCCGAATCGTCCTGGGCAGCCACAAGAAAAGCAGGGTAGACACCAAAGACTGACGACGGCGCGTAGTTCCGTTCCGATGACTACTTGTTGGTGGTCAGCACACTCGGGACTGATCCGTCTCCCGTGGCTTCGCCATCCAGGATCCATGCCAGATTGAATCTGGCGACGGTGGATCCACCCTTGGGTCCGCCTTCGAAGTGCAGATAAATCGACCCCTCCGTCGTCGTGTGTGGCCGGCCGGACGCCAGTGACGAGTATGCATGCCGGCCTGCAAACACGAGTCGTTTGATCGGCCATGTCTTGCCACCGTCGAAGCTCGCCCACACCGTTCCGTGGTCACGCCCGCTCGGACTGTCACAGTTGCTGTAAACAAGGATGTCCTGACCACTCACTGGAATTCGAGTCAATCCACCCATGCATCCGTAGTTCGTATTCTGTGGTCCATCGGGCAGCACCTCGCAGAAGGTGAGGTCTTTCCACGAATGTCCGCCGTCGCTACTGACAGCCGTCCATCGCCGCCGTGGATTCTCACCTTCGGGAGCCCAGTGACGCCTTGAGTTGTAATAAACCGTTCCGTCAGACAGTTCCGCAATTGTCGCTTCTCCCGTTCCAAATGCCGGGAATGGATCACTCGTGTGCCACGAGTTGCCACCATCGTCGCTGTAGATCGCGTTGGTGTAATGCTGCGGCCATTTACTGCGATCGTTCTTACCCGCGTAGAAACGCGAAGGCCGTATCAGCCTCCCCCTGTGCTCTCCACGACGCAGAGTGATGCCGTGTTCATTCATGTGCATCGACGGCACGTGACCGTCTTTGTCCGGCTGAATCGTGACTTCCTGCGCCTTCCAGCTTTGGCCGTCGTCACTGCTGCGATACACGCTGAGCGGTGCTGGCGGATGTCGTTCCTCGACGAAGGCAATGATGTCTCCGGTCGTTTCGTCGACGGTCAGTCCACCCGACTGGAGCCCGGGCTTCCCGATTGTGATTGTCCCGCCCCAGGTTTGTCCGCCATCGATACTGCGCCGAGCCCGAACGCTGCTGGTACCCCATGTCGCCAGCACTGTGCCTTTCGTGGTCACAACAATGTTGGGGAACCGTTCGCCACTAAAGACCTGCTGCAGTGTCAGCCGAGCCTCTCCAAGAAACGCTTCAACTGGACCCTCGAACGTTGAGTCCGCAGCTTGGCCGCACGTCGTTCGAAGCAGTCCAGTCACCAGCACAAAGACGGTCGCGACACAGAGTCTCATGGCACAGTCTCGCTGTCAGAATTCAAGAGGATGCGGAACACGATCTCCGGCATTCCAGCGAGCCAGCAACGATCCGTCCAGCGACTGCGAATCGCAGGTTGCGGCCCAATCAGAAGAACGCCGGCCCCGACAGCACTCACCCACCGTGCCGTCCCAGCTCTCGCACCGCAGCAGCCGAGCCCGCCACTGCTCCCACAGACCTCGATCGATCGTTCTTGCCATTACCAGGTCTGCCCACTTCAAGGCAGAAACCCGGCACACTACCGAACCTGTCAACAATGGCTCTCATGAACGCACACGCTTGTGTTAATCCTGCCCGGACTCTGGTATGTGCGTCGCAGACAGCACGGGCACAAGGTGAATTCGACGTAGTGCAGCCGTCGGTCAATAACTGCTTTCTCACACAATTCGTGCTTTGAGATGGGAATCCGATAGGACCTCGATTCGCTTGATGGCGGCTCGTTTGATGCTGGTTCGAGATCATCCACCATGTCATCTCCGGTTCGAAATGAACGGCTTTCATCATTCGACTGCTGGCCCGAGGTTCCTCAGCCACCGAGCGGGGACGAACATAGCAGGTCGCGATAGCGACGATCGCGGTCAATCCATCGGGATCGACATCGGTGTGTTGGTTCCATGGCCGACATGATCGCACCGCGTCCTTCCTGGATATCCCTCCAATCCAGCGGGCAGCGGGCAAACGCTCAGGCAAAGACCAAGCTAACCATAAGAGTCTCGCCACAGGCATTGTTCTCTCACACTCATTGGACGGCAGTTTCCTGACATGGCTGAAACAACCAATCGAGTCGAGAAGCGTTTTTCGGTCTGCAAGGGCTAAACACTGCCCGCCAGGTTTATCGCCGCGGGGAGTGACGATTCTGGAACAGCCGAAGTTGTCGATATCTCGCCCTCCGGAGCCAGGATGACAATCTCGGCTCCGCTGCCTAGCCGGATTACTGTTCAGCGAATCTCTCGAATTGGAACAGCTCGAGAAGCTTGCAAGTGCCGGGTACATCGAGCAGCGCAGTGCTCCACGAACGGACATTCACGTTCCGGCCAAAACACGTCGAGAGACTCTCGTTGAGGATCTGCACGTCGAGATCACGAACCTGTCCGAGACAGGATTCTGTTTCTCATCGCCACAAGTCATGACGCCAGGCGCCCGCGTGCTCGTCGACACGGAATCCGAGGGTCGCGAAGTCGCCATTCCGGCTCACGTTCGCTGGTCCGGCGCATCTGAAGATGACCGTTTCTCGGCGGGCTGTGAATTCGTCGACACAAGTTCGTTCCAGTACCTGAAACAGCATCTTGCGGGGAAGAACGCCAGGGACTCTGGCCCAGGCCAATCAAGGCTGCTCACTTCGCTTCTCGTAACAACGATCGTGGTGGGAGTTGCGCTCAAGTACTTCGCACTTCCGCAACTCGCCGCGCACGTTGAGCAGATGGGGAACACCTGCCTGGTCGAAACCCAAACGCTGGTCGGTGTCGTTCGCTAACACAACGTGCTGACAGACGTTGGAGCAGGACGACAGCAACTCAGATCAAAACGCCAATCAGCGTGGCGAGATCACCAGCATGAGGGCGCGGCATGTGAAATCAGCGACACCTGCGCGTCGTGTGTGATTACGGGGCCGGTGACGTGCCGGATGTCTGCGACAAGTCCACTTCACCTGGCAGGATGAGGGCACCAGCCGTCGCATTGCGAATGTACTTCGGGACCTTCGTGGTCGCTGCTACGGGACTCGTGAATGCTGTCTGGACGCTGGTCGTACACGGCACCAGGTAAAACGGCATCCCGTTGATCCAGCGTTGTTGTGTTCCCTTCGGCATGTTGGGAATCGCTGCGGAGGGGTGCTCAACGTCAGCCCGGTTCCACCATTGCTGCGGTGGTACCTGCAGTTGGTAATACGGGCCGGGCGTCTGCGGCGTGTATGTCGGAAAGGTCGGCCGCGTGTTGACCGGCACGGTCGTCGGGTACGGGAAATTCTGCTCCAGCTTCGCGATCAAGTCAGCCTGTGACCTGATAAGGGCCGACTGTCGGGAAGACTCCAGTTTCAGTTCAGCAACCTGTTGCTGAAGCGATTCGATACTGGTCTGTAAGGACCGCAGAGACGGTTCCGGCTGTGTTTCTGTGACTGGTTCAACTTCAAGAGCCACGACGCTGTCGGCTCCAATCAACAGGCAGGTCAGAACAGGGAGGATCAGTTGTTTCATGGCTTCGCATCCTTGCTTGAGTGGCCGCGATGACTCCGGCAGCGCATCAGCGTGCCATGTGCAGGATACGACAGGGACGCGATTTGAGTGAACGCCGATCCTGAACGGAAACCTGCCGCATGTCGCTCGATAGGAAAAGAAAAACAGCCAGCGCGAATCAACGGGATTCGCCGCCGGCTGTTCTGACTCAGGATGTCTGTCGAAACGTCGATCAGTCGACGAGCTTCAGTTGCCCTGTTTCCGGGTCCGTCACGAGCGACCGAATCTTCGGACCCTGCCTGACCTGCATTCGACCGTCTTCTGTTTCCTCCACGACCAGATCCTGATCCGACAGGACCACACCGCGGGCACCAAGTGCTCCAGCAGTAGCAAGCCGCGCGGACTGGTACGACTGCCTGACATGCTCCTGCGCGATCGCGGGCGAGCCCTGCACGTAGGATGAGCCACTGGTTGAGGCCGCCTGCGAGCCACGCGAGCCCCCTTGAGTCAACGAGTAGCCACTCACGGCAACACTCTGATCGAACGCCCTCACCGCCATAGCCATCTCAGCGACCTCATCACTGACAGCGTTCGAAAGCACTCCAACTCCCGCCGAAGTCGCCAGCACCGCCACCGTGCCCAGCATCACCATTTCGGCGGACATGATCGACCCGACATCATCTGCCCATGGTTTTCTTAATTAGTTCATAATAGTCATCTCTTCTCTCATGAAAAAGTGTGCTCTCTCCCTGCCAGAATTCTCCAATTTGATAGGACGTACCGATTATCCGACCAATATGTAAATATAGGAATAATAAATAATTTGAGGTATTTGAGACCAAGTGTCTCCGGAGGCAGTGGTCTGCCATGACGCTGGCTTGTTCGCCAGGAACCGACTCGCCATGATCGGTCGCGAAGGTGATCGGTCCCGGTTGAGCCAACACTCCGTTGAGTCGAGACAAGGAATTGGCATGGCGACGCTTATCGCTCCGCGGCTTTCCGTGATGATGTTCATCCAGTTCTTCATCTGGGGCGCGTGGTACGTCACGGCGTACCTGTATCTTGGGAAGATTGGATTCGCTGGCAGCGAGATCGCCTGGACATACTCGGTGGGTCCGATCGCCGGAATGATCTCACCATTCTTTGTCGGCATGGTCGCGGACCGCTTCTTCGCGACGGAACGTATTCTGGGCGTCCTTCACATCGCCGGTGGGGGGGCCATGTACGCGGCTGTCATGGCGATGCAGGCCGATGTACCCGATCCGACAATCATCAATCTTCTTTTCTTCGTTCACATGCTTTGCTATTTCCCGACACTGGCCCTGACCAATTCGCTGACACTGCATTCCATGACTGATGCGGAGAAGCAGTTCCCCCTGATTCGTGTCTTTGGAACAATCGGCTGGATTGCTGCAGGCGTCTTTGTCAGTCTGCAGGAGTGGGATGCTGCTCTGGACATGTTCAAGATCGCGGCCGGCGCCGGAATCGCCATGGGGGTGTATTGTTTCACGTTGCCCCACACGCCACCTCCGCAGAAGGGGAAGGCGGTTTCGGCCCGTGAGATTCTGGGGCTCGATGCACTGGTGCTGCTGAAGAAGCCCGCCTACCTGACGTTCATGATCAGTTCGTTCCTGGTCTGTATCCCGCTGGCGTTTTACTACCAGCTCGCCGGGAAGTTTGTTGATCACGCTGGTCAGGCGTCTCCCGCCTTAAAGATGTCATTCGGACAAATGTCCGAGATCCTGTTCATGCTTGTCATGCCGCTTTTCTTCAAGCGACTGGGCGTGAAGTGGATGCTGTTCGTGGGCATGCTTGCGTGGGTGGCACGATACGGGTTGTTCGCAATCGCGTCCGACGATGGAGCAGCAGCAGCTGTGCTGACCGGCATCATTCTGCACGGAATCTGCTACGACTTCTTCTTTGTCACGGGCCAGATTTACACGGACAAGGTTGCGCCGGCCGCAATACGTTCTCAGGCTCAAGGCATGCTGGTACTGTTCACTTTGGGGCTGGGGATGTTCATCGGAGCCCAGGTGGCTGGAACGGTCGAGGAGCAGTTCACGCCGTCTGACGACCTGGCGAAAACGGACGCGGCGCTGACCGATCTGGTCGCTCGAGCCGAAGCGATCAATGCGAGCGTGAACAGCGAACTTTCAGCCAGTCTGCAAACATCCATCAACAGCGCGAAAGAGGCTTCGGGCACACTTCTCGAGGCCACGCCCGGTTTCCAGGCTGGCGCAATCGGTGACCAGATGGGAGGCCTTGCCGGACAGGTGTCGGACCTCAGAGGACTGACGGACAAGCCGCGATGGGAGCAGTGGATGGCTGTGCTCAGTCCACCAGAGCTGGACGCCGATAAGACGGCTGAGGTCGAGAAACTGGAAGCTGAAATCGCGAGCCTGCGCGTGAAACGTGCCGAACTGCTCCGTCAGACTCTGGAGTGGAAAGAGATTTGGATCCGTCCCTGTATCGGTGCCGCAATCATCATGATTCTGTTCGCGCTGTTGTTTAAAGTGGATCCGCCGGCAGGTGAGATCACGGAACCACTGATTGCCAGTGACGCTGGTCCGAATGTCGAACCCGCACCAGCATAACGACCGCAGTTTGTATGCAGTGAATCCGCGCCGATAGAATCGGCCCACTGGTGCTCTAAGAGCACGAGCCTGCAGAATTCCCTGAAGTCTGCCTCGCGGCAGATGCAGACATGAATCCCGATCGGAACGCCTTTCACTGGTCGCTGCCGCTTGGAACCTGGTTCGCCGTGCGGGTGCGGGTCAGTGTTTTCTTTCTGCTCATCCTGCTGGTGCTGTGTCATCGGCTCGAAAGTGTGCAGTTGGGACTCGTCTTCGGGGCTGTGCTGTTTCTGAGTGTGCTGTTCCACGAATTCGGCCACGTCTTTGCAGCCCGCACCACCGGCGGCGACGGCGACGAGATTCTCATCACTCCATTCGGCGGGCTGGCGACCTGCATGCCAGCTCCGACGTTTGCATCGCGCTTCGGCACGGTGGCGGGTGGTCCACTTGTGAACCTCGTTCTGTGCCTGATCACGCTGTTGCCGGTCGTGCAGTCGCAACACACGGCCGCCTGCCTGAATCCTTTTGTCTTTCCCAACGTCACGCTGAGCGGATCAGTCCAGGATGTCGTGCCTGCCTTGCTGCTGATGCTGTTCACGGCTAACTGGATCCTGCTGCTGATTAACCTGCTACCGGTCCATCCACTGGATGGCGGCCGGATGCTGTACCTGGCACTGAGTGCAAAGCTGGAGAGCTTCGCCGCACGCACGGTCTATCTGCGGATTGGAGCGTTCTGCGGACTGGTCTTTCTGATCGCGGGTCTGTTCTATGACAGCACGATCGTCATGCTGATCGGAGCCATCATCCTGCCCCTGAACATCGCGGAAGCTCAACAGCCGCAGATGCAGGACACGTCCGAAGAATCGTTCATGGGTTACGATTTCTCGCAGGGATACACGAGCCTGGAGCGATCGGACGCGGGTTACGACGACGAGCGTAGCCCCGGCTGGCTGGCGCGCCGCAAGGCTCAGCGCGAAGAAGAGAAGCTGCGGCGGGAACAGGAACAGGACCGCGAAATGGAACTGCGGCTGGATGCACTGCTCGAAAAAGTGCATACACAGGGCGAAGATTCGCTAACGGCCACAGAAAAGCGACAGCTCAAAGAAATCAGCAATCACCTGCGCGACCGCGGCCGCCCGTAGTAGCTACGGTCGCCAAACCGTGGATTCACCTCGATCTCCACCGTCCGGCGATGGTGGCTACCGATGATGTCGGTGTCCGCTCGCTTCTACATCCACTCTTTAATTGGATGACCGTCGATCAGACGCACAGGACGATTGTCCGGGCTTTGGACGATCAGGTCGATCGGCAGCCCTAGCTTGGAATAGACCGTCGCGGCGATGTCTGGCGAGTTGTACTCGTTCTGCACGACATGCCCGCCTTCACCATCGGTCGCACCAAGGATCGCTCCGCCCGGTACGCCGGCTCCGGCCATGATGGCGAATCCGGACGTCGCCCAGTGATCGCGGCCGCTTGCTGAGTTGATCTTCGGCGTACGACCGAAATCGGTCAGCCAGCAGACAAGCGTCGTGTCCAGCATGCCCTGCTGTTCGAGGTCCGCCAGAAGCTGCGGGAGTGCCTGATCCACTGGTGGCAGGCGGCTTTCTTTCAACGATTTGAAGTTGTTGGCATGCGTGTCCCAACTTCCGTCGGTCACGGTCACGAACCGCACATCGGCCTGAATCAGTCGCCGAGCCAGCAGACAGCTCTGACCGAAGCGGTTTCGACCGTATCGATCGCGGAGCTTCGGGTCCTCCTGGTCAATCGCAAACGCCTTCTTTGTTGCGGGCGAGGTGATCATGTTGAACGCAGCTTTGAAGCTGTCGTCCAGGGCGTCAAATTTCGCTGGTTGAACGTCGGCCTGTTTCTGCACATCGTCCAGCCGCGCGAGCATGCGCTGACGGCGATCGACACGACTCATATCCACGCCCTTCGGCGGGCTGATGTCGCGAACGGTGAACGTTGCTCCATTCGGGTCCTCAAGCATCTCGAACGGCATGTGTTCCAGACCCAGAATTCCGGACATCCCGCCGCCGTATCGCCGGTCAACCTGACTGCCGAGCTGTACGAAGGGCGGAAGATCGGATTTGAATCCCTTCATGTAACTGACGACTGAACCGTACGTCGGATAGGCCATGGCCGCGTTGAAACGCCGGCCGGACATGACCCACTGGTCGGCCGTGCCGTGGCTGCCATTTTGAGGATTCCAGCCGCGGAGCACGGCGAACCGCTGCAGCTCCTTTGCCATATTCGGCACGATTTCGGTGAACTGCACACCGGGCACAGCCGTGTCGATCACGTCGAACTCACCACGGATACTGACCGGCGCTTCGGGTTTTGGATCGAACGTGTCGTGGTGAGATGTGCCGCCACGTGTCCAGATCAGGATACAACTGATGTCCCGGTCGGATGGCGCCGCGGCCGCTTTCTTCCTCGCCAGAAATGTCGGCAATGACAGGCCCAGACCACCCAGGGCACCGAGCCGGAGAAAGCTACGTCGCGAGTGGCCTTCGCACGTATGGTCGGTTCCGGTGAGGAGATTCAGCATGGTTGCTCCGAGTAGCTGCAGTCGCGGGTGACTGTAATTTGAGGAGTGAGAAGGCGGGGGCGATCAGATTCGCCTCGAACGGGGACAGAAATGCTACAGATCCTCGGCCAATGGATCAAAGGACGTTTGTCTGATCGACCATGTGGTGGCCTGAACCTGGGCTCCTTGAGCTTTCCCGGAACCACTCCTACACTCGCGCCGTTCGAGGAGCCAGCTGTTCAGCAACGGACAAAATTCGTGGAAATAACGATCAACGGAGACCCCCGACAGGTTGAATCGGGGACGACAGTCGCTCAATTGCTCGAACAGCTCGAAATACAGCCGCGGTTCGTGGCCGTCGAACGAAACCTCGAACTGGTCCCACGTGCGACCCACGCCGAATGCACGCTGAGCAAATCCGACCGGCTCGAAATCGTGACCCTCGTTGGTGGGGGCTGACGTCCGGATTCGGGCGGCGATTGTCGCGAGCCGACTCCACGACAGACGGAAGTCGAACACGATGATGTGTTCTGAATCATCAGGTGCAAGATGGCTGACAAACCACTCGTCTTCGGTTCCCACACATTGCAGTCCCGACTGATCGTTGGCACGGGCAAGTACTCGACCTACGAACTGATGCAGGAGTGCCTGGAAGCGAGCGGCTCGGAAGTGATCACCGTTGCTGTTCGCCGCGAGCGGCAGGTGGATGCCGACGGCCGAAACATCCTCGATTTCCTCGACATCGGGCGCTACACGCTTCTGCCTAACACGGCCGGCTGCTTTAACGCCGCAGATGCGCTGCGAGTCGCACGTCAGGGTCGCGAGAAACTCGAACGTCTGGAACCCCCTGGAGCCGACTCGGTCAAGAAGG
>CAYSJO010000125.1:0-1951 GCA_964431285.1 uncultured Planctomycetaceae bacterium | reverse complement strand
CTGGCCAAACGACACGGTCGCGTGCTTCAATCTGCCTCGGCATTCCGGGCAGTCGGGCACACGATCTTCATCCAGAAACTGCTGGACCCATGGGGTTTGCGAATGGGTCTCTGGAAGCCCGCCGCCTCCATCAAGGCATCGCCAGTGACTGGCGGTGCCTTTTTTTGTCTGTGTGTGCCACAAGGTGACACGTCATCGTACTGATGCCGGCGCCCGTGAACGCTGTGGCACAGGCGGACTCGCTCAGCCATCGCTGAATCAGCTCAGCGGCGTCCGCGACTTTGTCCTGCCCGAATCTGACCGTCATGGCGGGCCTGCTGTTGAGTTGTGCGGTTACTTTGGTTTGAAGCGATCGAGCAGCACGGCGACCAGGATCAGCATGCCGAAGACGATCATCTGCTCGTAACTCTTCACGCCGGCCATGTTCAGACCGTTGTTAATCACGGCAATGATCAAGGCACCAACAAGAGTTCCCAGGATGCGTCCTTCTCCACCGGCCAGACTTGTGCCCCCCACCACAACGGCCGCGATCACGCGCAATTCGTAAAGAGCGCCCGCATTTGGACGCCCGCCATCGAACCGCGACGCATCCACGATTCCCGCGACTCCAGCGAGCGCGGCGCACAAGGCGTACACGAGTATCAGCACACCGAAGACGGGCACGCCCGACAATCGAGCAGCCTCGGGATTGCCCCCGACCGCGTAGATGTAACGCCCCAGCGAAGTGCGAGTCATCACAACGTGTGCGATCGCGTACATGACGATCATCAACAGGATCGGATTGGGAACACCGAATACTTCTCCCTGTCCAAGCCAGGAAAACAACGGCGTGTCGACCTTAACGGCTTCGGGAGTGCCTTCAGTACTGCCTCCCATCAAATCGCTCTGGTAGTCGACAGCGATAATCAGCGCGATTCCCCGCGCGATCATCATCATGCTGAGTGTCACGACGAAGGCCGGCACACGGCACCACGTCACCATCACTCCGGTAAACACGCCGCATGCGGTGCACAACCCAACTCCGATTAGGCACCCCCCGATCATGCCGGCCGGCCCTGCGGCAGCGCCACCGGCTAGCTGCTGGATGGAGACGGCCGTCGCGACGCCACACAAAGCGAGCAGACTGCCGACGCTCAAATCAATCCCCGCCGTAATGATGACCATCGTCATCCCGATCGCGATGATCGCGATGTCGGCGTTCTGGTTAATGACGTTGATCAGGTTCTGCCGGGTCAGAAATGTCGGCCAGACGTAGCTGCCGGGCCGGTAAACCTGAGTGTTTTTCAACGCCGGGTACTCCTGAGCCATCTCAGCGAGTTGCCGTGGCTGCAGCGGTCCCCATTCGGACGCCGGGTGGTTTGCGGCAATCGCATCGATGCCTGTTGTCCCGGAACCAACCAGTTCCAGAGCTTCACGGGCATGGATCGGAGCACCTTTCACGATCGCGAACACACTGCCGTCACCCACCTGAATTCGATCGACCACAGCATTAGTGAATTCCCCGTCCTGCACTGTGTCACGAGCAATGACAACCACCGTCGGATTCTCGACACCGGACTGCAGGATCGCGTCGGCGACTTCGCGTCCCGATGCGGGGGTATTTGGAAACTGCTCGGTCATCGTCACAACGCTGTAGTAAATGCACAGCGCGATCAGCACGAGGATCGAGGCGTGTTTCGAGAGACGTTCTTTCATATGGCATATCCGGTCGCGAGCAAATAAACCCGCACTCACACGTCGGTGCCCCCTCATTCGGCCTTCGGCCACCTTCTCTCCCCACGGGGGGAGAAGGACAGTCCCCTCTCCCCTGTGGGAACTTTATTCATGGGGCTTGGAGCTGTAACTGGTTTTTGTTTTTGAGGATACGGAATCCGTTGAGGATCAGCTTGGCGGTGACGAACTGGCGGACTCGGGGGAGACGGCGGACATGGGCCGGGAGTTGATCCAGACC
>CAYSJO010000124.1:0-12707 GCA_964431285.1 uncultured Planctomycetaceae bacterium | reverse complement strand
GGGCCTGACATGCAGTTCAATGTGCGAGAGTGCCGCAGCTTCCACGCCCGGATAACGAAACGTCACCCCATCAAAGTCGATGCGTCCCTGAGTGCTGCCACGGACGGCGACGATGCAGTTGTCACGGGGCGGCATCTCACGCGGTTCGTCCAGAACATCCAGCACGCGGTCGAGCCCGGAGAGGCTGTTCTGAAATGACGATGCACTTTGAGCCAGAACAGCGACCGGCTCCAGCAGCATGACCAGGAAGACCAGGAACATCATCAGATCACCCAGCGTGAGCTGCTCATCCAGTACTTGCCACCCGCCGTACAACAGCATTCCTGCAGATGCTGCCGGAATGAGCGCATCCCAGGCAAACTCGACCGCCCGTGACCACCACCACACATGCAGCTCCTGCCGACCCATCAGATGGTTGCCACCGGAGAAACGTCCGGCCTCGGACCGCTGGCGTCCGAACGCGCGGACAACCCTCATTCCACTGAACGCCTCAGCCGCATGGCCATCGACGTTCTCTCGCTGAGCCCGCACATGCCGATACTGCGGACGAATGCGACTGATCCAGGTGCGATGCGTGATCCACACGATTGGGAGCAGCACCAGCGATCCCGTCAGCAGTCTCCAGTCAACGGACGCGAGAATAATCAGGCTGCCGACAAGCTGCACAAGCGCCCGCCACGGGTTGTAGAGCATCTGGAAAACCAGCTCGCCGACTCCGCCGGCATCTTCACGCAGCAGACTGGCGACACCGCCAGACTTCAGTTCCTGCACGCGATTAAGTGGCAACCGCACAGCGTGCTCAAACACCCGCCGCCGCGTATCCAGCTGAATACGTTTAGTGATCAGCGTCGCGTGCCAGCGACCCCACAGGTGAATCGTGATCTGAACGAAACTCACGATCGAGACTCCCAGAACGACGACCACGAGTCGGTCCCAGCGGTCCTGCGGCAGTGACAGACTCGACCACTTCTCCGGAATCGAGTTATCGGTCAGCACGTAATCGACAATGAACTTCGTCGAAGCGGCGGGCAGCAGCGAAAGCAGCTTGGACACCGTCAGAGTCGCCAGCGCGAAGATCAGGGCCGTCCGGTGCCCTTTCAACAGTGTCAGGAATCTCCGGATCAGCTCTCGAGCGCTGCGCATTCGCGGAGACTTGTCGGAGACCGACCGTCCGTGGTGTCCTTTACCGGAATCACCCTTCGCGCGCGCGTAGTCGGATTCCTGCAGCTTGCGAAGATACTCGCGAAACCGGGCACGGCTGGATCGAGGCATTGCGGGCAACCAGACGGTGGGACGTTTACGCAACAGAGTTTGATGCTACAAATCCATCGCACTGTACGAAGGGATGCACATTTGAAGAGTTCATCACCTGGGAGTCCACGATGTCTGACCGAGTCAATCGCCGCGATGTGTTCAAAATGGCGACCGCCGGTGTAGTTGCCGGCCTCGCATGCTCGCCAGATGCAGGACGCGCCGCCGATTCCGCAGGATCGCGCGATCTGAAAATCACGTCGGTCGCGACATTCAGCCTGCTCCACAAACTGAAGCGGCCATTTGGCGTCTCGGTGTCCGTTCCCCTGAGCCGGACGCGTACGGCTTTACTGGTGAAGATCGAAACGGACGCCGGCCTGGTGGGCTGGGGCGAAACCGGGCCGATCAGTGGCGCTCGGGGCACGATTGATGACCACCTCGCCCCGAAGTTGATCGGGCAGAATCCACTGGAGTACCGCAAACTGTGGAGGGCTTTATGGGGGCCCAATTTCGGCAACGGGCTTGCTGTCGGGGCCGTCGAAATGGCGCTGAATGATCTGCGAGGCAAGGCGCTCGGTCTGCCCGTCGCGGAGCTGTTCGGCGGACGGATGCGAGACCAAGTTCCCGTCTACGGATCCACAATGAACTACGTGAAAGGTGAGAAAGCGGAAGAGGCGTTTCCCCGCGAAGCGGTCACGCGGGTTCAACAGGGCTACAAGGCTCTGAAGATGCGAATCGGTCGCTTCGGCGTCCGGCGCGATGCAAAGATTGCCCGCCTGGTCCGGGAAGCAGTGGGTCCGGACATTCAACTCATGGCCGATGGCAACGCCGCCTACACGATGCGGACAGCTCTACAAATGGGGTCCATTCTCGATGAACTGGGATTCGAATTCTTCGAGGAACCACTACCTCAATCGCCGCGCTACGCCGGCTACGCGGAACTGCGTGAGAAACTGACGTTGCCGCTTGCCGGTGGAGAAGCCATCGATTCACGCATTGCGGCGAAAGACCTGATCAACCGCCGGGCAGTCGACATCATCCAGCCGGATGCCGCCCTGTGTGGTGGAATCGGCGAGGTCCTGTTCATCTCCGAAATGGCCGAACTCTCGCGCGTACGATGCATTCCTCACTGCTGGGGAGGTGCGATCTCCATCGCGGCGTCCGTGCAGTTGCTTTCACTGATCGCGGAACCGCACGGCGGGTTCACACCGGATACGCCACTGCTCGAATATGATCTGTCCGAGAATCCGTGGCGGACGGAGATCGTTCGGAATCCGCTGCGCGTGGAGTCGGGTTCGATCGCAGTTTCAACAGCACCCGGACTGGGAGTCGACGTGGATGAGGACGTCGTCAGAAAGTACGCAGTGAAGTCGTAACGCACGGGCTGATTACCGACCTCACAAGTTGATGTCTCACGCAAAGCCGCCAAGGCGCAAAGAGCTGAAGAGTCGAACTTTGCGCCTTCGCGGCTTTGCGTGAAATACGTAAACGTACCACAGGGATCGATCAATGCTCTTCGACACGCACACCAACCTGATGTGGTATCCCGATCACCTGTCGGACGAGTTCGTCGAATTCGCCTGGGAGGCGAAGCGGGCCAAGATGAAACTTTCGGACGATGTCTACTTCGCCGGCAGCGATGTTCAGGCCGCGAATGCGTTCGACTCGAAGCAGGACCAATTGCTGGAAGCAACGGCCGATGCTGATCGTGTGATCGTGTTCGGCATCAAGGCTCCGTTCACGGGCATCAATGCCGATCAGGAGCTGATTGCGAAGTTTGTCGGCGAGCACTCGGATCGCTTCATCGGCTGGTGCTCGGTGGACCCCAACGATGACAACTGCGTCGAACAACTCGAATACTACATCAACGGCCTGGGTCTGCGCGGACTGAAGTGCTCGCCGATCTATCAGAACTGGGATCCGCAGGACCCGAAACACCTGCCATTGTTCAAGAAGGCGGAGTCGCTGGGGATTCCGGTCAACATTCACCAGGGCACATCATTCGTACGGCCGGGACCGCTGAAGTATGCGAATCCAATTCAGCTTGAGGACATCGCCATCGCGTGCCCGGACCTGCGGATCGTGATCGCGCACATGGGACATCCGTGGGAGGACGAGTGCGTTGTTCTGATCCGCAAACATCCGAATCTCTACACGAATATCTCTGCGCTGCATTACCGACCGCTGCGACACTATCAGGCTTTCATGTCGGCTATCGAATACGGCGTCGAGCAAAAGTTGATCTTCGGCTCGGACTTTCCGTCAGCGACCGCGGCTCAGGTCATCGCCGGTCAGCAGAAAGTGAACAGTGTCGTGGAAGGCACCAGCTTCCCGCGCGTACCCGACGAGATGATTCACAACATCATCTATGAGAACTGGAAGCGGTTTCTGCCCGAGTATGCGTAACCTGCCTATTGGTCACGTTGCTGTGCTTATCGTGCTACGAATCTCCTGTCAGTCGCCATTGAGGTCCCGGGCTAGCTTGTTCAAGGCGTCGCCTTCGATCTGGCGGACACGTTCGCGCGTCAGGCCCAGCGACTCGCCAATTTCCTTCAGCGTCTTCGGTTCTGAATCTTCCAGACCGAATCGCATTTTCAGGATCTTCGCTTCGCGTTCGTCCATGTGCTCCAGCATTCGGTAGACGTGCTTCAGGTTGTCGTCGTCCATCAGCTCATCTTCAGGACCCTTGTGGCGATCATCGGCCAGTAGTTCACCCAACGTCCACGAGCCGTCGGGCTGGTCCGTCTGCGGATTCGAGTTGTAGAGCTGTATCGCCTTCTTAACGATCTTCAGCTTCTTTGGTGGAATGCCGAGTTCCGCTGCGACCTCCTCAGAAGTCGGCGTGCGGCCGAGTGAATCGCTGAGTTGAGCCGTGGCGCGTCGCCATTTCGACAACAGTTCGACCATGTACGCCGGGACGCGGATCGTTTTTGCGGAATTGACCAGCGCCCGCTTGATCGACTGTTTGATCCAGTAACTGGCGTACGTGCTGAAGCGCGTATTCATGTCGGGATCGAATCCCTCGACAGCCCGCAGCAGGCCGAGATTACCCTCTTCGATCAGGTCTGGGAGTGGCAGCCCTTTCCCCGTGTAGGCTCGCGCGATGTTCACAACCAGACGCAGATTCGCCCGCACCATGCGATCGCGTGCCGCACCGTCTCCGTCCGAGATCGCGTACGAAAGGTCCTTCTCTTCCTGAGCCGTCAGAAGAGCCGTTTCGTTGATTTCCTTGAGGTACGTTTCAAGGGGATTCTGGACGCGAGATGCAGTGCGACGGCGGGTGGGAGCTTTAGTGGTCGGCATGAGTGTCCTTCGGATGCGTCTGAAGCGACGAGATCAAGATGTGAGATTGAGAGGGGCACTGTGTCGGCAGCCGCGATGCACGTGTCACCGGTCGCCGCGTTCGAACGAACGTCGACAAACCTCACAGGAATACACACGGCTGCCATGAAGATGCTGACTGACTTATCGGCCTGCGGGTTCTGTAAGCTCGACCGGAAGGACTCGGTCGGATCCGGACGGACAGTCTGGCGCGGGAATGGCGCAAAAATAACGGCCTGTCGGAAACGCTCCGACAGGCCGGTTATTGCGAGGTTGTCAGTGGCCCGGCTTCGTTGAGAAGCCCGGCTTCTTACGAGGTTCAGTCGTCTGACGGTTCGTCTGCCGCCGACTCGCCGTCGTCGGCTTCAGCTGAGACTTCTGCAGGCGAATCCCCGTCATCACCAGAATCGTCGCTCGCTTCAGTACCACCGTCTTCGTCGGAGGATGCGGCGTCATCCGAATCATCCCTGTCGCCCGACGTTTCGGCGTCGCTCGCTTCGGCTTCACCGCCGTCGTCGGTTGCCACCTCGGCCTCAGCAGCCGTTTCCGGAACGGCGGCACCGCTGCCAGGCATTTCGATCAGCAGACCACCACCGCCGCCGCCGATCCCGCCTTTCAATGGCTCGCGGCCTCCGGCTTTCGCTTCACCGCCAGCTTCACCGGAATCCTCGATGATTTCGGTCGCTTCGAGTTTGCGGCTCAGACCGATCTTGCGATCGTCGATGTCAACGCGCAGGACGCGAACTTCCAGTTCCTCGCCGACGGTGACCATGGTCTCCGGGTTGTCGACCTTGTGATCAGCGAGTTCGGAAACATGAAGCAGACCTTCCAGTTCCGATTCGAGTTCGACGAATACGCCAAAGTTGGTGATCTTCGTAACCGTTCCTTTGATGATCGAGTTGACTGCATACTTCTCCGGAATGGTGGTTTCCCACGGATCCGAATCGAGTTGCTTCAGGCCCAGAGCGATTCGCTTGCGGTCTTCGTCGACGGACAGAACCCGGCACTCCAGCTCCATGCCTTTCTTGAGCAGTTCGTTGGCGTGCGAGACCTTTCGTGTCCACGACATGTCGCTGACGTGAAGTAGTCCGTCGACGCCTTCCTCCAGCTCGACGAAGGCACCGTAGTTCGTCAGATTGCGAACCGTGCCTTTGACGGACGCGCCTTCCGGGTACTTCTCGACAACATTGTCCCAAGGATTCGCCTGGGTCTGCTTCATGCCCAGCGAAATCTCCTGCTTATCCTTGTTGATGCCCAGCACCACCACTTCGACTTCGTCTCCGATCTGCACCAGCTCGGTCGGGTGGTTGATGCGCTTCGTCCAGGACATTTCTGAAATGTGGACAAGCCCTTCGATGCCGTCCTCCAGCTTCACAAAAGCACCGTACGTCATCACGTTGACGACTTCGCCGGTGACCTTGGAACTGACCGGGTACTTCTCTGCAACGCCGTCCCACGGACTGGGCTGAAGCTGTTTCAGACCCAGCGCGATTTTCTCACGCTCGCGGTCGATGTTCAGGACCTTGACTTCGATTTCCTGGTTGATTTTGACCATGTCCGTCGGATGACTGATGCGTCCCCAGCTCATATCGGTGATGTGCAGCAGCCCGTCGATGCCGCCCAGGTCCACGAACGCGCCGAAGTCCGCGATGTTCTTGACGACACCCTTGCGCGTATCACCTTCGACCAGTTCGGCCAGCAGGTCCGTTTTCAGTCGCTCACGGTTTTCCTCGATCAGCTTGCGCCGCGAAACAACGATGTTACGTCGGGCTTCGTCGATCTTCAGGATGACGCATTCGATATCGTGATCGATAAACGCTCCGATATCGGGCGGGCGACGGATATCCACCTGGCTGGCCGGCAGAAACACGTTCACGCCAATGTTGACCAGCAGACCACCCTTGATTTTGCGGACGACTGTGCCGGTGACGACATCGCCTTCGGCGTGCTTGTTGATGATCGCTTCCCACTGTCGAATGCGATCGGCTTTGCGCTTCGACAGTAGCAGCAGACCGAACTGGTCCTCGAAATCTTCCAGCAGGACTTCGATATCGTCGCCTGGCTCTGGCTTGACCGGGACGTCGTTCCATTCATCGAGCGAGACCATGCCTTCGCTCTTGTAACCGACGTCGACGAGAACATCGTCACCTTCAATACGGATCACCTTGCCGGAAACGATCTGTCCGGGATCAAAGCCCAGTGTCTGACCACCGGTGATGGCCTTTTCCAGAGCTTCGTCTGCATCCTCAATTTCTCCACCGAGTGCAGCGGCGATTTCGGCATCGAGGACTTCGTCGGGAACGTGGAACTCCCGCAGCAGGTTGCGATCAACCATGGAACCTTCAATTCACGTGTCATGCGGCTGAGTGTGAGAGTCGTGTTTGACCAGAGTTTCTGTCACGAAATTCCGGAGACTGGAGACCAATAAAAAAACGCGTCCCGGCTGATCAGTCTGGCTGTCGGTCGGTACGCGCTATCGGGCACACTATGTCAGTCGCTGGAGGAATGCCGCTTCGTCGCAGTGCCTGTGCAGCCGCGTACCACCGAAGCGATCTAAACAGCTCTGCTGGAGCAGAGTTGCGAACTATATCAGACGCCTGCGAAACTGATCCAGCGAGTTTCAGCGACCATTCCAGAGGCCCCAAACTCAGTCCTCCCCCCCGTTTGTCTGCAACAATCGTTTCTCGACAGCAATCAACGTCTCGATTCAGACTGAGTGCGAAGCCAGGTGCACTCAACTCTGCGAACTCATGAGCAACCCACTTCCCTGCCCGGACAGAGTCCTTCTGGAAGCGATCCTGCGAGGCGATGTCAGCCTCAGTCAACAAACGCAGATTGCACAACATCTGGAAGAATGCGAGCAATGTCGAATGGCTGTCGATCTGATCGAGGACCTGTCCGACTCGGACGAGATAACTGACCTTTCGGGCGACGAGTACGCCGTCGAACGGCTTCCGTCTGAGGATACCGCCCGCCGCATTTCATAGTCGCCTGTGCGGCAGGGCCGAGGTTTCGCAGTGCGGGGATTAGTGTTCCGGAGTCACGACCTCCGGGTTTTCAACCCCCAACTGCCAGCATCGCTCGCGGGCTGAGTCATTCAAATCGCGGCTCTCGATGTCGGTGTCCACGATTCGAGCCAGCTCGAATTCGAGCACGGCCGCGAAGTACGGCATTCGATGTTTCCGGCTCAGCCGGAGGCCCTTGCGGAACGATCGATGAGCACTGGCCGTTCTGCCCTTCAGCAGTTTTCTGCGCCCGTCGCACAGACAATGCAGCGGGCCGGAAATCGGGATCAGCAGGCGGAAGATGCTGAGCCGCCGTTGCATACGACGCAGGCGGACGGCTATCTCTCGCGAATCGGCGTCGGGGGATTGCGACGTGCAAAGGGCCGAATAAAGATCGACCAGCGCGGCGTAGACAGGCAGCAGATACACTGCGACCGGTTGCGCGTTGCCCAGAATGTCCTCAATCTGGTCGGCGATTTCGAGCGCAGACGCCCATTCACCACGTCGCACCCGTGCGAACAGCAATCCGCCACGGCCAAGCACTTCGTCCGCGAGCGCGAGCTCTTCGTTCGAGTCCAGCCAGTGCTGCAGATCACTCTCGGCAGCGCGGACCCGCTCAATTTGTGGATTGCGCGCAGACTCAACCCACAGGAGCCAGCCATAGGCCCACATGGCGACTTGAGAACCGAGATCGCTGTCCGCTGCTTCACGGAGTTCCTGAGCATTTACGGCGAGTGTGTCCCAGTCTCCGTTCCACGATGAGAGATTGAGGACGAGTGCTGCGCCTTCTGACCAGCGACGGCGATCACCAATAGCGGTGCATGACTGGCGAGCAGCTTCAAGTGTTTGTCCGGCCGCTTCCCATTTGCCGTGGCAGGCGAAATGCACGGCGTTAATGGTCTGCACGGCCTCTTCATAGCGACTGCCGGCCACCAACACGTCGCCCGCCGACAGCAGCGAACGCCAGTTGGAGTTGTCGTCAAGGCAGACGATCAGTTTCAGCGCTCGCTCGACTTCTCCGGTCCTTGCCAGAATCTGCCCTTTGAGGGCCATGGACGGTTGGTGTCGCGCGTCGCGTCTTAGCGCGATGTCCAGCCGGGCCAGTGCGGCATCGGTATCGTTGCGCAGCCAGGCGAGACGAGCGAGCGCATAATAACCCTAGGGGCCCTCACGCATCAGTGTGACCGCAGCGTCGGCGCGCAGGTCCGCCTCCTCACGACGACCCTGTTCCTGAGCGCGGATCGCCTTCCGGGCCAGTTGCTCGCTCGCCGCGAGGGCTGTTTCAAACTGATCGCGTTCCGCGTCGGCCGCTTTGGCCCGAGCTTTGTTGGCCTCGTGCCACCCGCGAACGGCAAGGTCCCTCTCGGATTTCAGGCCGAGCAGGAACACGGTCGTGGTCAGCAACAGCAGTCCCACCGCAGTTGCGGCCGTCATGAACACCCGAGGATTGCGACGAATCAGTTTCCGTGTGGCTTCCCAAGCCGAGTCGCGACGGGCCGAGACATCACGACCTTCCATGAACCGTTGAATATCGTTGGCCATCTCTTTGACCGTCTGATACCGCTCGTTGCGATCATGACGCATGGCTTTCATTGCAATCGCTGAGAGTTCTGCAGGGATGTGTCGTTCGGGCGTCCGCTTCTCCGGCAGTTCGATTTGGCCCTGTGTGACGACTGCCAGAACATCCGGGACGACTTTCCCTGTAACCGGCGGACGCAGAGTCAGTATCGCGTAAAGGATGCCGCCCAGAGCGTAGATGTCCGACCGCTGATCCAGGGCCTGCAGGTCTCCGGTGGCCTGTATAAGGGAGTTCCAATGACTGTCCCTGCGATCGTCGCCCCTCGGTCCGCATCGCTGCGGACCGACTGAACGCGGTTGCCGCCGGAGCCAGGCGGGCTGAGTTCCACAGTTGCGGTATCCGGTGACGCGCCGGTGCGATTACCTAGATCAATCGTGCCGGCCGGCGCGGCACCTGATTTTTTGGACAGAAAGCTGAAGGCCGAGGCTTCAACGATTCTGGCCGGTCCCCAGTCCATGACCAACACTTCGCCGTAATCTCCGACCATCACATTATCAGGCTTGAGATCCCGATGAATGACGTTCTTGGAATGCGCAAAGGCCATCCCGTCGCAGACCTTCAGCAGTACCGTCAGCAGTTCGCTGAGCGACAGCCCGACCTGATCATTCTCACGTTTGGCTTTGAGGATCTGTCCGAGAGACTGCCCCTGCACCAGCTTCATCGTGAAGTAGAGATCTCCATCGCTGTCTTTGCCCAGTTCATGGACCGGCACAATGTTGGGATGCTCAAGCTGTCCGGTAATCTGGGCTTCCTCAAGAAACCGCAGCCGATGAGTCAACGATTCTCCGATCCGGTCGCGCATGACCTTCATTGCAACCGGCCGGTGAAGGATGCTGTCCTGCGCGCGGAGCACAGCCCCCATGGCACCACGGCCCAGTTCTGATTCCTGTTCAATCGCCGCCAGTCCGCGTCCCCGTTCTACCATCAGGCTATCAAGAGCGGACATTGCCGAAACCGACTCGGTTTCCTGCAGCCCATGTCCCTCAATGACAGTCGGTTGAAAACTGCCGGACATGGCGGTCTCTGACCCAGCACTCGTCGCATCGTCATCGGTCGGCTCTGTACTGCGCTGTGGAACGACACAGACTGCCTGACACTTCGGGCACTGGACCTGTCTGCCGCAAAACTCGAAACCGATCTGCAATGGCAACCGACAAGCCTGATTGGGACACGCAAACTGCACGGCCATTCTCAGCCCACTTTCACATGTACGGTTTGCGGCAGATTCCATCTTTCAACTTTTGACTGTGGCAGGCTGCTGCAATGAGATCTCGGGCGTTTCAATTCCCAGCCCCTGAAATCGTTTCATCGCCGAGGCGTGCAACGCGGCGATGTCCGCTTCGGACTCAGCATGCTTCGCCAGTTCCAGCTCGAATATGGCGGCAAAGTATGGAATGCGAAAATGCTCGCACTGTCGCAGTCCTTTGCGGAAGACTCGCCGCGCCTTTGCAGTGCGGCCCTTGAGAAGATGCAGACGGCCCGCGCACAGGGTCTTCACAGGTGTGGCGATAGGAATCGTCATGCTGAAAACCGTAAGCCGGCGCTTCGTGCGCACCAGTCGGCGATGCAGATCCTCGGATGTTGAATTGCCCGGCGTTCTGCCCGACTGGCACAGCACGTAATACAGGTTCGACATCGTGGCGTAGGCCGCCAGCATGTAGACCGCTACCGGCTGAGCATTCCCGATCGCTGCCTCGATCTGATCCGCGATCACCAGTGCCTCGTCCCATTCACTGCGTCGCAGACGGGCAAAGAGTAAACTGCCTCGGGCGAGAACTTCGTCGGCAATGGCCAGGTCCTCGTCCGTGTCAAGCCAGCGTTCGAGCGAGGCTTCAGCATTTCGCACGGCTTCGCTGAATGGATCGGACGCCGTAACGATCCACAGCACCCAGGCGTGACCCCACAGCGCCACCTGCGTCGACTGGTCAGCCTCGCCTGCGTCACGGATGTTCTCAGCATGCTCCAATAGCCGGTCCCAGTCGCCGCTCCAGAGTGACATGTTAATGATCAGCGCATTGGCTTCGATCCAGCGACGCCGGTCGCCAATTTCGTGGCACAGTGTGATCCCCGTATCCAGTGTCTTCCGTCCCTGTTCCCAGTCACCGTGGCCGATATAGGCCAGCGAGTTGATCGTATCGACGTATGCCGTCGCCGGCAGACAATCGGACTTCGCGGCGATACTGCGGGCCCGATCGGCATAGCGATACGACGCTTTCCGCAGCATCATTGCGCTCGTCATAGCAGACATGTTCGAATAGCAGCGAGCCAGTTCCGGGCTGGAGCCATACCGTTCGGCCAGGCGGAGCGAACGAAAAGATGCCAGCAGGGTCGCCAGCATGTCGTTTCGGATGTAGTTGATCTCAAACAGCCGCTCATAGGTGCGCACGGCCTCGAGCAAAGCTTCGCTGGGTCGGCCGACCGGCTTGCCCAGCAGTCCGACGTGGATGCGGTTGAAGAGCTGTCGGGCCATCTCGATGCCACCGTGACACACTGTGGCCAGGGGCGTCTCGGAATCTGGATGCCCGAACAGGCGGACGGCCTCGCGGAACTCCTTCAGGCTGCCATTCATATCGCCGAGCCGATAGAGCGCCTCGGCATGTCCCCGCTGCCATTTGCCGCGCCGCAATGGGTCCACTCGCTGGTCCAGTTCTGCCTCGAGCTCAAGTGCATGCCGATAGAAGCGGACAGCCTCCTGATTTGCGTTGTTCTCCAACGCGTTTTCGCCAGCTTGCTCAAGGTAGTTAATGGCCCGGGCCGGCTCACCGGCACGTTGCCAGTGTGTGGCGAGGCGGGGGTAGTGCGCGTCGAGCTGGCCCGCGTATTTCTCCTCGATCCACGCCGCGATTGATGCGTGCAGTTCGGTACGGTGTTTGACCAGAATCAAATTGTACGCCACTTCGCGGATCGTGCGGTTCCGAAACGAGTATTCCAGTTCTGGTCGGTCGTCAGTCCCGCGAATCAGCCGATTGCTGGCAAGCGATTCCAGATGTTCCGGCAGTCCGTCGCGTTCGTGTTCGATGGGAAAGACATCGCGCAGCGCCAGATGTGAGAAATCGAAGCCGATGACACTGGCCACTTTGAGTGCGAGTTGTTCCGACGGTTGCAGTCGATCAACTCGATTGACAATCACACGTTCGAGTGACTCGGAGACCTCTCTTGTCTCGAACTGATCGAGATCACCGGTCAGTCGAGCCGTGCCGTCATTGATTTCCACGGTCCCCGTGTCGCGCAGTGTGAGCGCCAGTTCTTCGATATAGAGTGGAAGCCCCTGACCTCGATTCCGGACAAGTTGTTCCACGGGTGGCGGCAGATACTCGACCTTGAACAGGTGCCGCGCCATTTGCACGGAATCTTCCGGTGCCATAGGTTCCAGGGGAATCAGGTGTGAGGAAGGTTGCTCCAGGATCGCAGCGGCGGGCTAGGCCAGTGGCTGTTGCAAATTTTGCACTACCATCAGCTAACATTAAAACCTTATCACCAACTTCTTGATCTATAGCCCAGGCCCCCATTACGAATGCATCGTTAACCGATATACAAGCAATTGTATCAAC
>CAYSJO010000123.1:0-20844 GCA_964431285.1 uncultured Planctomycetaceae bacterium | reverse complement strand
GGGTTCTGGCTTTTCTTTGGCTTTCACTACCTGGTCACGAGTCAGTCGCAGTTTGTTGAAGTCGTCCGCCGAGAGCACGTAGTACCAGTTACCGAATCGCTCATTCAGTTCCTCAACAGTCTCCAGGCCCTCCCCGGTCTTCGTCTCACGGTCCGCCGTTTCGCGATCAAACTCAGCCTTGTCCGCGCGATACTTAATCAGTGCTTTCTTGTAGTCCTCGACAGGATCCGGTTTGAAGATCTCCGGGGTCTCGGTGTCTTCCGTCTCCGGCTTGTCTGCTGGTTCCGGTGCGTCAGCAGGCTTGGGCGTGTCCGCGGGCTCAGGCGTATCTGCGGGTTTCGGAGTGTCCGCTGCTGCCGGTGCGTCTGCGGGTTTCGGAGTCTCTGCAGCTTTGGTTTCCGGAGTCTCTGTCTCAGTCGCCTCTTCGTCGTCCGCACTGGCTTCGTCCGAGTCTGCATCTGTCGGAGCTGCATCGTCTGTCTCGGGCTCCGCCGGCTTGTCCTCTTCAGTTGGGTTTGCCGGTACCACTGGCGCCTTGGATGTCTCTGATGGATCAGGTGTCGTTGGTTTTTCGGGTTCGGCTGGCGTTTCAGGCTCAACGACGTTTCCTTCCTCGTCAACGATCACACCTTCCGGAACAGCGGGCTTGATCGGCTCAACGAGTGGTGGACCCAGAAGTGTTTCATCGAATGTCGCGCGAACGAACAGGTAGCGACTCTTCTTCAGTCCTGAATCCGTGTCGTCGTCTGACTCACTGTCATCCGCTTCTTCAGGGCCCGCCGGTTTCTCTTCTTCGGCCGGTTCATCACTGTCCTCGTCGGCATCATCTTCAGACTCGCCCGTGCCGCCGACTTCGATCTCTTTGTCCGTGCCTTCGAACTCGTCGCCGAAGCTCATATGGTAACGAATGCCGTCCTTCGTGCCGGCCACCAGCTCGCCGGAACTGGTGTATAGACTTGGATTCTCGACGTTGCCGTAGAGGAAGAATCCTTTGGGCTGCAGGTCACGCTGAAACATATTCATGAGTTGACTCATGAACTGTGGCGGAGCGCCTTCCCGCAAAATGACTTTCAAGTCACCACCCAGAATCTGCTTGCCACCCATCGTCGGCCGCTCACGCACTCCGGCCAGTTTCAGGCTGTCGATCGTGCTGACCATCTCTGTCACGTCGCTCTTGTTGACCTCTTCTGTTTCTTCATCCAGTCCAGCGAGCGCCCAGTCGTCTGTCGAGCTTTCCCGGGTCAGCAGCGACTCAACAGATTCGGAGATTTCCTGACCGTCGACTTTTGTCGTACGTGATTCAAGCCGCACAAGTTTGTCTCGGTCCAGCTTGAGCAGATCGTCTTCAACCCAGTCGCTGAACTTCGTGGACAGGTCGATTTCGAGAGAAGCAATGTAAGTCTCTTTCTCATCGGGAATCCGGACGTAGTAACTGCCCGTCTGGTCGGGGACTTCATTGCCAACAATCAACTCGGCCATCTTGATCTTCTTGCTGAGATCGCCGTCTTCACCCTTGAAGATCGTGATCTTCTGGCCGCGGCCTTCCAGTTCCTGCGACTTCTCTTCGGGATCAACCACACCCAGCCGAGCGTGGTCTGTCGCCTGGCGGCTGGCGAGCGCTCCACGCACCGTGCCGACCAAAGACGCTGCCGTCTTGCCCAGCCGGTCTTCGCCGTCGGCCGGATAGTTGTTGTAGCCGGGCAATTGCCAGACACCATTCACCTTCTGGACGATGAAGTCGTCCATGTCAGCCTGCTCGTCGTTGAACACGACGACACGCAGTCCCGTGGAGTCGTTAACGTTCAGATTCTCAAAGAACGATTTACCGACTTTGCCGAAGCCCTCAACCGGGGTCGGTCGTGTGGCAAACCGCGTGCCTGCTGCCAGCAGGATGGAGACGACAGCAGCGACAAGGAATTTCACAGTTTGTGTCTGCGGATTCATCTTCGTAACTCATTGATATTGGTGAATGTCAAAGCAGCCATCTCGTCGGGCGAGATCAGCCTTTAATCACTCGTGCTGTCCGTTAGACTTCCTCTCCCCTGAGGGGGGAGAGGGGACTTAGCTATTCTTTACGTCGTCGACTGTCTTCAATCGTCTGACGCTCAGCCGACAGCCGCATGGTCAACACCAGGATGCCCAGCAGGATTGACGGCAATGGCGGCAATACGACCGCCCAGAAACGAATCTCATCTTCGAGTTGTCGGACTTGTCGTTTTTCCACAGCTTCGAGCTGTTCCAGTTCTCCCTCTTTTTCCTGTTCAATGCGAGCTTTCTGGACGTCGAATTCACGCTGTTTGTTCTGTTGTGCAATCAGCATTTTCTGAACTTTTTCCATGCGTGATAGCTTCGTGTCGTTCTCGATCTCCTCGACGACTTTGTCAAGTTCCTCCTGAATACGGTCGATCTCCTTCTCCGCTCGTTTTTCAGCGTCTTCGCGGCTGCCTCGGGCCTGGGATCGGAAGTCGTCAATCTGCTCCTGCACGCCCGCCAGAATGCGATGCTTCGGTCGACGGTTCCGCAGGGCCACGTACGAATTGTCGCCGGCCAGAACGTCCACGCAGTTCAGAATGAACTTCACATTGTCGAGCCGCAACCCGTGCATCTCGTTTTGTGAAATCGAGAAGATCTGATTCGAAATGAAGTCGAGGTCGGCAACGTAAATTGCATTGATTTCCGAGTCATCCTTCTCACCGTGAATATGTGCCGCGATGACTTGGGGTTTACGGCTCTGCGTATCACGCGGGATGCGACTGGGATCGGCGGGGCCACCCATCATTCCTCGGGGGAAATGCTCGTTCCAGTCGATCGTGCCGGACTGCGGTCCACTCCAGAGCAGAGGCTCGAATTCCAAATCCGTCTTCTCCTTCGCTTTGCGGATCAAACCCGGGAACAGAACGATCAGTTCCTGCAGGCCGCTGGTCACGTCACTGTCTGCATTGATGGTCTGCACATCACCGTGCGAAGACCGAATGAAGACGTAATCGGGCGGCAGGTCGACAAACTGTGGGTGGGGATTCGAATCGTCCCACACCAGCTCCGTGTTTTCCCACGCGATGTCCAGCAGACTGACCAGGGGACTGGCCGTGCCACCATAAGCACGTGGTTCTGGCGGTGGTTGCTGGCCACCCATTCCCATCATGCCGCCCATGCCACCACCCTGTCGTGGTTTTTCCTGACTGGGTGAGTGTTGCGGGTTAATGATCGGCAGCGGATCGTCCAGCAGCAGGACCGCGTTGCCTGCTTTGACGTACGTGACAAGGTTGTCCATTTGCGGCTGAGTGAGCGACGACGGCAGAGCCACCATCAGTACGTCGACCTTTTCATCATCATCCAGAGAATTGAGCGAGTCAGGACTGATCTCGTTGACTTTGTACTGCTTCTTCAACTCGTTCACGATCCGCCACTCGGGAATCGATGTGAACCGCTGCATGTCGAAGCCACCGTTGATTTGAGCGTCCGTTCGCAGGATGCCGACGGTCTGACGATCCTTCTGCGAAACCGTGCGGATTGAACGAGTCAGCTCGTATTCAATTAGTGATGCGGACTCGACGAACGGGATGACCACTTGGTCGAACGGACTGCTGATCACCGCGCCCATGAAGACGTCGACCTGCTGAAACCGGCCGTTTTCCTCAGTGGGGACGGGCTGTGCCGCGATTCCGAAATGGCCGGCTTCTTCGGCCGCCTGACTGAACGGTGTCGTGTCCACGAACCGCACTTCGATCAACGATCCACCGGCCCGATCGTACTGCCGCAGCAGGCCCTTCAGGCGTGTGTGCTGGTTGACGATGTCACGTGGCACACTCGGACTCAGAAACGCCTGGATCGTAACTGGGTTGTCCTTGTCGATCTTTGAGATCAGGTCGTCGGTCGTGTCGGACAGCGAGTACAGGTTCTCCGACGTCAGGTCCACCTGGAGTCCAATGGTTTCGCTTCCGGCTGAGACCACAACGTTGCCACAAATCAGGGCGAGCAGCAGACACACGACGCGGACCGCGAAGTGCCCAGCCATAGGCATCTGGTTCTCGGCCGAGACCCAGTGTCGGCGGCTGATCAGTACGGCGTTCAGGTAAAGGGCGAATGCGATCAGTGAGCCGAAGTAGACGATCCCGCTCAGCGGGATGATTCCCAGTGAAAACTCACTCAGTCGTTCGGGAATACTGAGCTGTGTGCAGAGGCCCAGAATGAGATCCGTTGCATTGTCCAGGAAGGACGGGTCCTCAACGAACGGCCGGCTGGAGGAAAGGTGTCCAATAAACACTGGAGCAGCACAGAACGCTGTTCCCAGTACGAATGCGACAGTCACACTGCTGGTCAATGCCGAAGCGAACATCCCCAGGCTGATCAGCGTGGCCCCACACAGCCAGTAACCGAAATAGGTCGTCAGCAGCAGGCCCCAGTCTGGATCCGCGTAGTGGCCCAGCACGCCGAGCATGGTCAACGAAAACGAAAGAGCGACCGAAAAGACGAGCACAAGGGCCGAATACTTGCCCAGCAAGATTTCGAAGTCCGTGGCAGGCAACGTAAACAGCAACTCGTCGGTGCCCTGGCGTTTCTCGTCCGCCCACGTCGTCATCGTAATCGCAGGGATAATGAACAGCAGCAGATACGGAAACGCCTGAGTCAACTGGTCAAGGTTCGCCAGGTTGTTCGTGAAGAACTGCGGGTTGAATGCGCAGAACGACGCGACAAGGACAAACACAACCATGAACAGGTAGCCGAGCAGACCCGAGAAGTAGCTCATCAGGTTCCGCTTGAGGACAGCGAGAATCACATGAGTCCGCATGAGGAAATTCCGGTCTTAAGTTGAGTAGTGTTGTGACTTGACCCTCTCCAGCGATAAACGCTGGTGTGGGATTGAATTACGACGCGGCAGCGGTCGTCAGTTCACGGAAGCGTCCTTCCATTTCCTCTTCCGAGCCTGCCATTTCAGAAACCGGGCCGTCAAACACCAGACGCCCATCACTGATCAGAATGACTCGGCTACACACCGCCTGCACTTCGCGCAGGATGTGTGTCGACAGAAGAACGGTCTTGGTCTTGCCCAGTTCGGTAATCAACTCCCGCACGCCATGCACCTGATTTGGATCCAGACCACTGGTCGGTTCGTCCAGAATCAGGACCTGGGGATCGTGCAGTAGCGCCTGAGCCATACCAACTCGCTGCCGAAAACCTTTCGACAACTTGCCGATTGGCTTCTTCCAGACAGACTTGAGAGCACACTTGTCGGCCACAAAATCCAGCCGCTCTGTCAATGCGCCGGCCTTCAGAGCTCGGACTTCACCGAAGTAGCGAAGCAGGCTGACTGGAGTCATCTCTGCGTAAACCGGACCGTTTTCGGGCAGGTAGCCCAGAATATCGCTGGCGGCGATTCGATCTGCCTGAGCGTTGTGGCCACCGATCTCCGCCGATCCATTCGTTGGCGCCATGTACCCACTAAGCATTTTCATCGTCGTCGACTTCCCGGCACCGTTCGGTCCAAGAAACGCAGCGACTTGCCCTTGAGGCACGGTAAATGTCACATCATCACACGCGATGAAGTCACCGTAGTGCTTGCTGAGACCGCTGGCTCGAATCATGACCGCAGCGGAATCGGCAGAAGTGCTGGAAGTGTCTGTCATGGCAGCGATTCTCACCCACTGAGTTGTACCATTGGAATTACCTGAACACCGTGCGTTTCAGGTGTGCCCTGAAGTCACGGGGAACGTCACCATCTGAACTGGAATCACGGAACTTGCCGGTCAAAACCTGGGAACAACCGACAGTCCAAGAAGGAGCGACACCAGTTCGTTCTAACCCCGATGTCACCGGGAGGAGGGTGCGGCCCTGAGCCAATGCTCATTGGACCACTATGGCCGAAGCTCATTGGACCACTATGGCCGAACGTCGTCCGACACCTTGACCCACAGGTCAGCGGACACATACGGGAAAGTTAATTCGACCGCTGGGCGAATTCCAGCGATGGTCGACAGAAATCTCGCCCAGTCACCCGTGTCTGCTTTGCCCGCTGTCGTAGCCCCAGACTGCGGCTTCTGTCTAGAATCGGTACTCACGCACTGAGCGTTTGCAAATTCACACGCTTCAGCCTCTCACGTGTCAATGAATCTGAACGATCAACAGATCATGGCTCAGGTTCTGTCCGGCAGGACGGAGCTGTTTGACGAGCTGGTCCGCCGGCATCGAGCTTCGATGCTGCGAGCCGCGTGCAGCAAGCTACGTAACTCGGCCGCCGCTGAAGAAGCCGTTCAGGACGCCTTTCTGAATGCGTACGCCCGGCGTGTGACCTTCAATCCTCAGTATTCGTTCCGCGGATGGCTGTGGACAATTCTACTGAATACCTGCCGCACGCTGGATCGCCGCGAACGTAATCGGCCCGACCAGGCGAATAACGGCGATCTGCTGAACCAGAACAAACCGGTGTCGAACGACGACGCCCTGGGCCATCTGCTGCATCTGGAACGAAATGCCCTGCTGGCAGAGTTGCTCAACGAGTTGCCCGAACCTCAGTCGGACGCGCTTCGCCTGCGGTTCTACGGTGGCCTGAAGTTTGAAGAGATCGCTCAGGCGATGAACTGTAGCCTGTACGGCACGAAACAGCGCGTGCGTTGCGGACTGGAGCGGCTCGCCGCGGCGGTCCGCCGAAACGGTAGCTTCACGCAAGATCCCGAGAGAGATAAATGATGCTCACCTGTGATCAAACATTCGATTGTCTGACGGACCCGATTCACCGCCACCATGAGTCGGTGGAACAGCATCTCGATGCCTGCCCGCGTTGCCGGGACATGGCCGATGCACTTGAACCGGCTCTCGACCTGTTCGACGAAGTGGACGAGATCGAAACGTGGGAGCTACCTATGGCTTCCGGTGAGTACGGACTGGAAGAACAACCGCGCGTTGAACGTGCCTCGCCCGGTGCCGCACCGCGCCCCTGGGCACGTGGATATAAACGACCCACTCGTATTCACAACGACGGTCTGACGATCGCAGTCTTTCTCGTGCTTGTATCGACCCTGGCCGCCGCGCTGGTCAATGTCGGCCGCGACGACGAATCGGCGCCAGCAGTCGCGATACAACTCCCACCGAACTGCCAGCGGACGGAAGCGACAAAGTCCGACTCAGACAATGTCATCGCCGGCTGTGTGGCCTGTCACCTGAAGATGGCCGCATTAGCCGACATGGAACCGATGCAGCGCCAACACGCTCAGACACTCGTGAATCGCTGTGTCGAGTGTCACCTGGAAATCGCGATGCACACGTCAGACTCCGACGTCGCGATTGCCCGGACGGCTGACTCAGCAGCACACAGTTTGCTCGCCAACTGCCTGTTCGGCCGCGGTTCGTAGGTATGTTTGTAGTAGCCGGATTTATCCGGCTGTTCTGCGACGTGGGGTCGCAAACCAGCTGACGAATCCTGTCACAGCTTGCGATCGCAAAGTCGCCCCGGGAACCGCACAAGTGCGGTTACTACGAACGGGCTCAATGCACCCGTTGTCCCGGCACGGCTCCGGAATCGGGACTGAGCAGAAACACGTCCGCTCCACCAGGTCCTGAGGCACAGACCATGCCCTCGCTGGTCCCGAACCGCATCTTGCGTGGTTTCAGATTTGCAACACACACGACGAGACGACCAACCAGCTCATCCGGCTTGTAAGCGGCCTTTATGCCCGCGAATACGTTTCTCTCAACGTCACCGCCGAGGCTAAGCGTCAGGTTCAGCAACTTGTCTGCTCCTTCGACGTCACCGGCGGCGACAATCCTCGCAACACGCAGATCGACCTTCACGAAATCGTCAATCGTGCATTCCTCGGTCAGCGGCTCGGCGGCCAGCGCTTCGGGTCCGTCATTCCATTCCGAGCCGCCATCTTCGGCCGGTTCTTCGACTTTGCTCTCATCAACCATGGCTTGAACCTGTTTGTCTGTGATGCGCTGCATCATGTGTTGAAATTCGCTGACGGGAGTGCCCGCGAGGGGAGTCTTCACGTCGTCCCAGTGTGTGACTGGAGCATTCAGTAAATCGCTGGCCTGTTTCGACAGCTTCGGCAACACGGGCGTCAGATAGATGGCCAGTTGCCGGAACAGATTGAGTGCAACCGAGCAGATGGCCCGCACTTCGTCCGCCTTTTCCGGATCCTTCCGCAGCTTCCATGGGGCGGCATCGTTGATGTATCGATTGGCCGCGTCGGCGAGCTGCAGGATCTCCAGCATGGCCGAGTTGTAATCGCACTGCTCATACAGCACGGCGATTCGATCCGCTTTGTCGGCGCCGGCGGCAAACAGCCCGCCATCATCCGGGTAGGGCTCAGACAGGTTTCCCCCGGCCACAAACTTCGCCGATCGTGACGCCAGGTTGACGATGTTGCCCACCAGATGCGAGTTCACTCGATTCACGAACTCTTCAAGGCTGAGGTCCAGATCTCCAAGCCCCGGCCCCAGTTTCGATGCGAAGAAATACCGCAGGCACTCGGGTGGTAGATGCTTCAGGTAAGTCGAAGCCATGACGAACGTGCCGTCGGACTTCGACATCTTCTTCCCGTCGACATTCAGGAAGCCGTGAATGTGAACTTTCGCGGGAAGGTTGAATCCGGCCGTCTTCAGCATCCCCGGCCAGAACAGAGTGTGAAAATACGTGATGTCTTTTCCGATGAAGTGATGCACCTCGGTGTCCGCGTTCCGCCACCAGTCGTCGAAGTTCTCACCGTGGCGGTCACACCATTGCTTCGTGGACGCCATGTAGCCGATCGGGGCATCGAACCACACGTACCAGTAATTGCCCGGACTGTCGGGGATTTCGAATCCAAAGTACGGTGCCGGCCGTGAGATGTCCCAGTCGCGCAACGGAGCCCCCAGGAACTGCCCCTTCAGGTTGTTGGCCACCTCCGTCTGCAAGTGCTTTCCGGACTGCGACCACTCGTTGAGGAACCCATGCAACTGTTCCAGCTCAATAAACAGGTGCAGGCATGTGCGCAATTCCGGCGTTGTTCCAGACAGCGTGCTTTTCGGATCAATCAGTTCGGCGGGTGAGTAGGTGTGGCCGCACTTGCTGCAATTGTCACCCGGTTGATCTTCGGCTCCGCATTCAGGATTCGGACACGTTCCGCGAACAAACCGATCAGCCAGAAACGTGCCCGCGTCGGGATCAAACAGTTGCTCGATTTCCCGTTCCTTGACCAGCCCTGACTCTCGAATGGCGGACCAGAACTGAGCACACAGTTCGCGGTTCTCGGGACTGTTCGTTGAACCGTAGTTGTCGAACTCGATCCCGAAGCCTTCGAAGTCACGGATGTGCGCGGCCTGCATGTCCGCGATCAGCTCTTCTTCCGTGCGACCCTCCTGTCGAGCCCGGATCATGATCGCCGTACCGTGAGTGTCATCAGCGCACATGTAGAGGCAGCGGTTGCCGCGCAGCTTCTGGAATCGCACCCAGATGTCGGTCTGGATGTACTCGACCAGATGTCCAATATGGATGTGCCCGTTCGCATACGGCAGAGCCGCTGTGACGAGGATTCTTCGTTGCTGAGCTTCGCTCATGTCGGTTCCTGCAAAGTAGCCATCCCGCCTGGTTCAATCCTTCGAAACAGACCTTGAGTCGTCCTACCCGAAGTACTCCACGGCATTCCGGAACAGCTTCCGTCCGGCGCCTTCGCCACGCAGTTTCAGACGTGTCCAGTTCGGGTGGTGTGTCGCGTGGATGAACCGTTCCGGGTGCGGCATCAGACCCAGAACTCGCCCACTGGGATCGCTCAAACCTGCCACGTTCGCGAATGACCCGTTCGGATTGTCGGGGTACTCCAGTTTTGTCGTCAGCCACTCGGGCGGAGTTTCCACAGACAGGCCATTCTGTGACCGATAACACAGCGCCACCTGGCCGGCTTCGCGCCATTTATCGAGCACAGACTGGTCGCGAACAACGAGTCGCCCTTCCGCATGAGCGATCGGTACTTCCAGGTCGTCGATACCACGCAGAAACACGTTGTTTGAATTGAGCGTTGCCAGTCGTACCCACAAGGCGGTGTACCGGCCATTGTCGTTCCATGTCAGAGTCGCGTCGCGTTCGTCCGATGCTTCGGTAGTCAGGTCGTCGGCTCCGCCCGGAAGAATGCCTGCTTTGAGCAACACCTGAAATCCGTTGCAGATTCCAAGAGCCAGCTTGTCCGCGGTCAGAAAATCGCGGATGGCTCCAGACAGCTTGCCCCGCAAATGGCTTGAGAAGATCACACCAGCCCCAATGTCGTCGCCGTAACTGAAGCCGCCAGGAATGCACAGAACCTGATAGCCGGTCAGGACTTCGGGGTTCTCCAGCACCCGCAGCACGTGAACGCGATCGGCTTTGGCACCGCACAACTCGAAGGCATGAGCCGTTTCGGGATCGCAGTTCGTGCCAGGGGCTCGCAGAACGCAGACTCGAGGGGCAGGCATGTGAGAACCGAATGAAGGCAATGGAAACGACGCGGCGCGAATCCTATTCACTCCCAATCGACTCGACCAGCAACGCTGAAAACGCCCGATTGACGGTGGTGACTAACTCGATGAGTCCGTTCTTTGCGTCCTTCGCGACCTTCTGTTGAACAGAAGAACGCAAAGGCCGCGAAGGGCAGGTGTGGAGTTCGCGACTGTCATGTGCCATCGGGGGAGGCTAAATTGGTGGTCTCTCCCGGACCGTTCCCTCCTGTGTCCGACTCATCATGCCGCGTTCGCTTCCATGCTTATTTGCCCTCTCCCTGTGCTTCCCGGCGGGCGCGGCGGATTCTGCTCCAGTTGATTTTCGAGCGGACGTCCTGCCACTGCTCGCCGACCGCTGTTTCGCCTGTCACGGCCCCGACGAAGACACACGCGAGGCCGAGCTGCGATTCGATCGTCGCGAAAGCGTGTTCGGAAACCGCGAAACGCCATTGCTGGTCCCCGGCAAGCCTGCCCAGAGCAACTTGTACGTGCGCATCTCCTCGTCGGATCCAGACGTCCATATGCCGCCGCCGGACGCAACTCGCCAACTGACAGCGGAAGAGGTCGATCTCATTCGTGTGTGGATCGAGCAGGGTGCCCAGTGGGAAGAGCACTGGTCTTTCCAGCCGATCGAACGACCACCTGTCCCGATTGCGGTTGATCTGGAGTGGATCCGCAATCCAATCGACGGATTCATTCTGTCCAGGCTCGACGCCGAGAAACTCGTACCATCACCTGAGGCCGATCGCACTCGGCTGATCCGCCGTGTGACGCTGGTCCTGACCGGACTTCCGCCGACACCAGATGAGATTGATGCGTTTCTCGCCGATACAGCCCCCGGCGCGTACGAGCGACTGGTTGACCGACTGCTCGCCTCGCACCGTTACGGCGAGCACTTCGCACGCACCTGGATGGACGCGGCCCGTTATGCGGACACGGATGGTTATCAGAACGACCGCCCGCGTTACATGTGGGCCTGGCGAGACTGGCTCATTCGGGCGCTCAACGAGGGGAAGCCCTTCGACGAGTTCACGATCGAACAACTGGCCGGAGACATGCTGCCGGACGGGACGCTGTTCCAGCAGATCGCGACGGGATTCTCCCGCAACCACCGAATCAACTCGGAAGGCGGATCGATCCCCGAGGAGTGGATCGTCGAGTACGTCGTCGATCGAGTCGACACAGTGGGCACGGTCTGGCTGGGTTTGACGGTTGGCTGTGCCCGGTGTCACGACCATAAGTACGACCCGGTGGCGCAGCACGACTACTACAGCCTGTTCGCGTACTTCAACAACGTGCCCGAATGGGGACTCGGACCGAATAACGGCAACAGTCCGCCCTTCATCGAAGTGCCCGCCAACTGGCCGAATCTGCGACCCGAGCAGAATCGCAAGATCACGCCGCTGCCTCCCGATCTGGTCACGACGCAAACGTCCGTCGTGCGGCCGAAGCCAGGCAGTGCGAAAACGGTCATGGTGATGCACGAACTCGACAAACCGCGACCGACGTATCTGCTGCAGCGAGGTCAGTACGACTTGCCCGACAAATCGGAAGTGCTGTCTCCAGCCCTGCCCAAGGCCCTCAATCTCAGCGACTCGGCCCCGAAGAACCGACTTGAGCTGGCCCGCTGGCTGGTTGATCCGACGAATCCGTTGACAGCTCGAGTGACTGCCAATCGACACTGGCAGCACTTCTTCGGAAGCGCGCTCGTGCGAACCACCGAGAATCTCGGCACTCAAGGGGAACTGCCAAGTCATCCGCAACTGCTGGACTGGCTGGCGACTGAGTTGTGGCGAGTGAAGTGGGATATGAAGAAGCTGCACCGACTGATCGTAACGAGCGCGACGTTTCGACAGTCGTCCAGCACGTCAGCGAAACTTCGTCGACGCGATCCGGAAAACCGACTGCTGGCTCGTGGACCTCGAATTCGGCTGACGGCGCACATGATCAGAGATCAGGCACTGGCGGCCAGTGGACTACTGGTCGAACACATTGGCGGGCCATCGGTGAAACCTTACATGCCGCCGCGCATCTGGCGATCGATCTCGAACAACAAGTACCAGCAGAGTTCCGGTCCGGACCTGTATCGCCGCAGCCTCTACACGTATTGGCGGCGCACGATTCCGCCGCCCACGATGATGGCGTTCAACTCGTCTGACCGCGAAGTCTGCCTGGTTCGTAAAGACCAGACCAATACGCCACTGCAGGCGCTGACGTTGATGAACAACGTCGCATTCGTTGAGGCGTCAAGATTTCTCGCCGAACGCATGTTGAGGGAAGGCGGAAGCAATCCGATTGACCAGATTCGTCATGGCTTTCGACTTGTCGTGGGTCGCTGGCCGGGACCGGAAGAACTGCAGCCACTGGAAGAGACATTCGAGATAGTTCAGGAACATTACGCGGCGCATCCGGATGCAGCCGTTGAACTGCTTGGGATCGGCGAACGGCCCCGTGACAAACGCCTCAATTCTGTTACCCACGCTGCGCTCACGGTGGTGGCGAATGTCGTGTTGAACCTGGACGAAACGATCTCTTTGGAATAGGCGGAATGGTGATGAGTCCGATTCTGGATGCGACGCTGATGCAGAATCGCCGGCACTTTTTCGGCCGCAGCGCAACCGGTCTGGGAACGCTGGCACCGGGTTCGCTGCTCAACAAAGACGTATTCGCAGCGAAGGCACTGCGGCGAAACGAGATCGGTGGTTTGACCGACCTGCCACACCACGAGCCCAAAGCAAAGCGCGTGATCTGGCTCTTTCAGTCCGGAGGACCATCGCAGCTTGACCTGTACGATCCGAAGCCCGGGTTGCAGAAGCACTTTGGAAAAGAAGTGCCCACGTCGATCTATCCGGACGAACGTAAGACGACGATGACGGCCGGGCAGAAGCAGTTTGTAACAGCTCCCAGCATCTTCAAATTTCCAAAGCACGGTGATTCAGGCGTTGAGCTGACTGAGCTACTCCCGCACCTTGGGACGGTTGCCGACGAGATGTGCGTCGTGCGTTCCATGTACACCGAGGCCATTAATCACGATCCGGCCATCACGTTTTACACGACCGGATCGCCACTGCCGGGTCGACCGAGCATGGGTTCTTGGGCGAGTTACGGACTCGGATCAGAGAACTCGGACCTGCCGGCGTTTGTCGCGATGAGCTCCCGCGGATCGGCAAAGAACGGGCAGCCTATTTATGATCGTCTGTGGGGAGCAGGTTTCCTTCCGGCTCGTTTTCAGGGAGTGAAACTGCGTGGTCAGGGCGATCCCGTACTCGACATCAACAATCCTGCCGGAGTCGATCCCAGTGTGCGCAGAGCGATGCTTCAGGCGCTGCGGAAACTGAACGAGCTGAAACTCGATGAGTCTGGCGACCCCGAAATTGAAGCGCGTATCGCGCAGTACGAACTCGCGTACCGCATGCAGACGTCAGTTCCCGAATTGACAGATTTGTCGAGCGAGTCCCAGGCGACATTCGACCTGTACGGCAAAGACGCGAAGACTCCCGGCCGCTATGCCCACAACTGCCTGCTCGCCCGTCGTCTGGCTGAGAGGGGAGTCCGATTCATTCAACTGTTCCACATGGGCTGGGACCAGCACGGCGCCCTGCCCAAGCAATTACGTGCGCAGTGCCGGGACACGGACCAGGCATCTGCGGCACTCATCAAAGACCTGAAACAACGCGGCATGCTGGAAGACACGCTGATCATCTGGGGCGGCGAGTTCGGCCGGACTGTGTATTCACAAGGAGGGCTCACAAAGCAGAACTACGGCCGAGATCATCACCCCAGCTGCATGTCCTACTGGCTGGCCGGAGCCGGTGTAAAAGGCGGACTCACCTACGGTCGCACGGATGACTACAGCGTCAACGTGGTCGAGAACGGCGTCCACGTCCACGACCTGCAAGCCACGATTCTGCACCTGATGGGCATTGATCACGAGCGGCTGACCTTCAAGTACCAGGGCCGCCACTTCCGCCTGACCGACGTGCATGGTCAAGTCGTGCATGACCTGCTGAGTTGACGCAGTTGCTTCGCGCTGTGGTTAGTGGCAGATAGAGTTCTGAGGGACTCAAACTCGTTCCACCCCAGGCGAGGCTCAATCCATGCATGTTCTGAATGCACGCGTCGTTAGCTTATTGAGTGTTGTGTTACTGACTGGAACGCTGTGTTTCGCTCAGGCCCCAGGTTCCGAGGCTGCACATCGCAATCTCGCCTACGACGACGATCACGAGTCTCAGTGCGTCGACGTTTATCTTGCGGAATCCGACAAACCCACACCGGCGATGATTTACATTCACGGCGGTGGCTGGCGAGCAGGTTCCAAGAACAACGTGCCACGCTGGCTGAGAGCTTTCGTCGCTGCAGGCCACCTGTCTGTCGTCGCCGTCGAGTATCGATTTACGAACGTCCAAACGCATCCGGCTCAGGTCGACGATTGCCTGCGAGCGATACAGTTCGTGCGACACAACGCCGCGAAGTGGAATATTGATCCCAAACGTCTGGGAGTCACCGGCGGGTCCGCGGGCGGTCATCTGTCCGCGTACGTCGCGCTACATGACGACGCAGCCAAACCCGATTCAGATGACTTGATCGAACGCGACTCGTCGCGAGTTGCATGCGCAGTCAGCTTTGCCGGCCCGACCGACTGGTCGCTGCTGAGCACCATCGAGCATCGTCATCCGGCCTATCGCCAGTTGATCGGTTACGAACCTGGCACTCCTGCCGCCGACCTGGCCGCCCGCCTGATCAAAGACGTTTCACCAATCTCGTTTGCGAGCAAAGACGACCCGCCGATCATGCAGGTCCATGGCGATAAAGACGACATTGTTCCGCTACAGCACGCTGCGAATCTGCATGAGAAACTCGAAGGCATTGGTGTCTCATCCGAACTGGTCGTGATTCCTGGAGGTAACCACGGTGTCTCCGGCGCAGGTGGTCCGGTCGCAAAACGGCCAACCGCGTTTGTCCGGAAGTACCTGTTGAGCCCATAGTGCATACTGACTGTGGCGCACTCGGATCATGCAAACAGTTGATGCACGACATTGCCCTCGACATCGGTAAGACGGAAGTCGCGGCCGGCGTAGCGGTATGTCAGCCACTCGTGGTCCAGACCCAATGCGTGCAGCAGCGTGGCGTGAAGGTCGTGGATGTGGACCTTGTCTTCGGCCGCGTAGTAGCCGTAGTCATCCGTTGCGCCGTAGCGGAAGCCACCTTTTGCGCCGCCGCCGGCCAGCCACATGGTAAATCCTTCGGGGTTGTGATCGCGGCCGTCTCTTGTTCCCTCGGCGGTCGGCGTGCGGCCGAATTCGCTGCCCCACCAGATCAGCGTGTCGTCGAGCAGACCTCGCTGTTTCAGGTCGCTCAGCAGGCCGGCGATGGGCAAGTCCACTTCGCGAGCGTTCTTCTCATGATCGCGCTTCAGGTTGGAATGCTGGTCCCACTGCACTTTGTCGTCGTTGTGAGTGACTTGAATAAACCGCACTCCTGCTTCCGCGAATCGGCGCGCCAGCAGGCACATGCGGCCGAAGTTGGCCGTCACAGGATCGTCCATCCCGTAGAGTTTTTGTGTTGCTGCGGATTCGCCAGACAGGTCTTCGCCCTTGGGAACCTCGGACTGCATGCGAAAGGCCAGTTCGAATGAGTTGATTCGTGCTTCCAGCGACGCGTCTGCACCGGACTGAGCGAGGTGTTTACGATTCATCGCATTCAAACGTTCGAGTTGTATGCGCTGAATCTCACGAGACAGCTTTGAGTTCTGAATGAACTTCACGCGCGCCTGATCCGACGGCACGCTCGCGTCTCCCAGCGCCGTCCCGTTGTGTGCAGCGGGCAGGAATGAAGAACTCCAGTTGTTGATTCCACCAAATGCGAGCGTCGGGCAAATGGTGACAAAAGCCGGCAGGTTCGAGTTCTCCGTGCCCAGGCCATAGCTCACCCACGAGCCGATGCTGGGTCGGATGAAGTTGTCGCTGCCCGTGTGCAGCTTCATCATCGCTCCACCGTGAGCGGGATTTGTCCCATGCACGGAATGCACCATGCACAGATCGTCGGCACACGTTGCGAGTCGAGGGAAGAGTTCACTGAACCACAGACCGCTCTCACCATGTTGCCGGAATCTCCAAGGCGACTTGAGCAGGTTGCTGGTCGTGTTGAACTGGACTCGCGGCTTCGCGAAGGGCAGCGGCTTGCCATCATCGCGAGTCAGCAGCGGCTTTGGATCGAACGTGTCCACCTGCGATGGTCCACCAGACATCAGCAGGAAGATAATCCGCTTTGCCCGGGCTGAAATCAGTGGCAGCTTTGGTGCAAGCGGGTTATCGACCGACGCTTGGGTTATTGATTTGTCAGCCACCATCGATGCGAGAGCGAGTGAACCAAATCCAACGGCCGATCGCTTCAGGATCGCTCGGCGCGAGATGACAGATGGAGTCGCAAGTTCTGACCCCGGTCTCTCAACGCTCTGTTTTTGTTTCAACGGCGAATTGGACATCCGGTATTCTCATCTCACATAAATGAATTCATTCGCGGCCAACGTGACATGACAGAGAGTGGCCCAGGCTTCCTGTTGTCGCACATCGGCGTCTCCCTCAATGCTTTGCGCGACTCTGTCCAGGAAGTCTCGGTCCGCCTGTCGTTCGTCAGTTGTTGGTTCGCGACCGAATGCAATGACGTACAACCGTGAGAGACGTTGATTGTCGTCTGCCGAATCGGCGAGCAGGCGTCTGGCGAAGCTGGTGGCGGCCTGCATGACAAGCTCGCTGTTGAGCATCAGTAACGCTTGTGACGCGACGACAGTTGTCGCCCGATTGCTCGACGATACAGCGGGATCGGGGAAGTCAAGCAACTGAAACACACCAAAGACGTTGTTGCGTACGACCGGCAGGTACAGCGAGCGGCGGCGGCTATCGTATGTTGTGTGGTCTATTGATGTGTGGTCGAAAAAGTAGGCACGGTTCTTCAGTTTCAGTAACGATCCACCCATCTTCACATCCAGTTGCCCGCTCGTCGCCAGCAGCGAATCACGCACGGCTTCCGCCTCGAGCCGTCGCACTTCGGCTCGACCGAAGAGCCGATTTTCAGGGTCACGACTGATTGTCTCGGACGCGGGCATGCTGGACTGTTGATACGTGCTCGAATTCAGAATCAGTCGATGCAGTGACTTGACCGACCAGCCGCCTGAGATAAATCGCCGGGCCAGCCAATCAAGTAGCTCTGGATGCGGCGGGGCTTCGCCCAGCAATCCGAAATTGTCCGTCGATGGCACCAGTCCGCGACCGAAGTGCCAGCGCCAGACGCGATTAACAAAGACTCGTGCGGTCAGCGGATGCTGCGGGTCGACCAGCCAGTTGGCCAGCTGTCGGCGACCACTTTCTGTGCTGGTGAACTCCGGAGTTCGAGGTCCGCGCACGACTGGTAACGTGCGTCGGGGAACAATCTCACCCAGGTTGAGCGGATTGCCTCGGACGTGGATCGCGAGATTGGTCACTTTGTCTTCAGTGACTCCCATCGCCGACGGTAGATTCGGCCCGGCCTTCTCCAATGCGGCAAGTTCGTCTCGCTGCTTCTTGAGTTCGGCCTTAGTTGCCGAGGGATACAGCGTTTCCAGCTTCTCCGGCGGTTTCGCACCGGGCGTTGCGGTCAGCTTTTCGCGAACTCGCTTGTCGGCCTCGATGATAAACGCAGTAATCGCCGCCTTTCTGGCTGCTACTCGTGAATTGAAATCGGTTTTCAATGCGGTCGCGGCCGCGGATGGCAGCAGGTGTTCGTGCCACTCAGCCACCTTGTTGTATTTCCGCATGGTCAGCGTGCTCTTGAAGATGCCCGCCAGTCCGTAGTAATCGGCCGTTTCCACCGGGTCGAATTTGTGGTCGTGGCAGCGGGCACATCCCAGAGTGAGACCCAGGAACGCTCGGCCCGTTGTGTCAAGTTGCTCGTCAATGATGTCCATTCGCATTTTGGCTTCGTCAGTCTCGGCAAGAACTTTCGGGCCAATGCTGAGAAAGCCGGTCGCGATCAATTGCTGATGCCGCTGGTCTTCGGTGTCGAACGGCAACAGGTCGCCGGCTAACTGTTCGACCACAAACCGATCAAACGGCTTATCGCGATTGAACGACGCCACGACATAATCGCGATACCGCCAGGCGTTGCCATGCGCGACGTTTTCATCGAACCCGTTCGAGTCGGCATAGCGGGCAACGTCGAGCCAGTGCCGTCCCCAGCGTTCTCCGTAACGAGGTGATGCGAGTAGCCGATCGACGACGCGCGCAAACGCGTTGGGAGCGTCGTCTGCCAGAAAGGCATCGATGTCCTCCGGTGTCGGCGGCAGACCGATCAAATCAAACGTCACGCGACGAATGAGCGTGCGCTTCTCTGCTCGAGACGCTGGATGCAGCCGTGCCGCTTCGAGCTTCGCGAGGATGAAACGATCCAGCGTCGACTGCGGCCATCCTGAGCTGATGACAGCAGGTACGGAGGGTTCGACGGGCGGATGAAATGCCCAGTGATCACGATCGCGTGTGCGATCGACGGCACTCGCTTCCACTGGAAATGGAGCCCCCATCTGAACCCAGTGGACGAGTGTCGCGATCTGTCGCTGCGTCAGCTTCTCATCCTTTGGCATCTGAAGGTCGTCGTCCAGCTGCCGGATAGCACTGATCAAAAGACTTTTGTCCGGCTTGCCTGGAACGATCGCCGCTCCCGATTCTCCGCCGCGCAACAGCGACTCACGAGAATCCAGCCGTAATCCGCCCCACTGTTTTTTGTCGCCGTGACACTTGAAGCACCGCTCGACGAGCAATGGACGAACGCTGGTCTCAAAAAAACTGATTTGCTCTTCGGTCGGACGGTGTACGGTCTCTGCTTCCCGGGCACCCAGAAGGGCATACACCAGAACCACGACCATTATTTTCTCCGCAGAAGGGACAGCGAGTGATCGTACGTCTGTTGGACGTCAGACGGAATAAATTGTACCACTAGCAATGGACCGCGCCGAATTCCGGGTGGTTGACCTGCATCCAGGCGTGACTCGACAGCAAGATGCTGTCAGTCATACGGCAGTGGAGCGAAGAGTGTTCGGAAACTGGCGAGTGATCGTACTGCTGATGGGTTACGCAGCGCTCGGACACTTCAACCGTGTGGGCATCTCGGTCGCCGGCGACGAGATGTTTATCCCGAAGCTCCACATCACCGAGACGCGAATGGGGTGGGTCTACACGGCCTTCCTGATCGTCTACACACTGGGCATGTTGCCGGCCGGCTGGCTGATCGATCGCATCGGATCAGTGCGCGCGCTGACGTTATTCGGCCTGACGATGGGGGCATTCGTCGTACTGACCGGTACGTTGGGTTGGGTCGCAAACACGCCCGAGACTTTGTGGCTAAGCCTGCTGCTGATCCGCGGGCTTGCCGGCCTGTGTAACGCACCGTTGCACCCGGGGGCAGCGCATCTGGTATCCGACGCCATGCCCGCTCATCGGCGTGCGACCGCAAACGGCATGGTCACGGCGGGGGCGTTGATTGGCATCGCCTGCTGCTATCCGGCATTCGGCTGGTTAATGGACTGGCTGACCTGGCAATGGGCGTTCGTCGCCAGCGGCGCAATGCTGATTGCATACAGCTTGCTGTGGAGGCGAATGGCCCCGTCATCGTTGGTGCAATCGCAACAGACGGTCTCAGTAAGGGTGACAGCATCCGCAACGGATGAGCCTGATTCACCGACAACATGGCCGTTACTGAGGCAACGCAATCTATGGCTGCTCACGCTCAGCTACGCGGCATACGGTTACTTTCAATATCTCTTTTTCTACTGGATGGGCTACTACTTCAAAGAAGTCCTTGAAGTCCCCGATGTTGAAGCACGCTGGGCATCTTTCTGGATCATGCTGGCAATGGGATCCGGCATGGCGATTGGCGGTCGGAGTACTGATGCCGTGTGCGGAATGCTGGGCACCATGCGTGGCCGCCGCGTCATTGTGCTGACTGGAATGGGTCTTGGGGCGGTCTTTGGTCTGATCGCGGTAAATGTGACTGGTCTGACGAGTGTGGCAGTGTGTCTTGCGATTTCCATGGCGATGACAGGCCTGGTCGAAGGAGTCTTCTGGACAACCGCCACGGACATTGGCGTCAGGTCACGCGGCCTTTCCGGAGCATTCATGAACACCGGAGGCAATGCCGGCGGTTTGATATCTCCCGTGATGACTCCCATCATGGCTGAGCAAATTGGCTGGCCCGGATCGATCGCCGTAGCCTGCGGCATCAGCGCCGTCGGTGGTCTCGTGTGGTTTCTGATCAAGCCATCATCCGACTGACGGCCATTTCGAGCGAGAGAAAGAGGGACACTCAATCCCTGCTGACGCCGGTTACGAAATTCGGGTACGTCATCATATTGTGTGACGACATCGATCTGAT
>CAYSJO010000122.1:0-23066 GCA_964431285.1 uncultured Planctomycetaceae bacterium | reverse complement strand
ACGACGTTCTCCCAGCCGCCCTGCACCAGCTGCATGTCGACCTCGAATGCACCAACCGCCACCAGTAGAACGGCCGCCAGGGCCAACTGAATATTGCGATGTGCGAGATAATTCTTCTGGACTTTCACCAGATACAGACTGGTCACGATCGCTGGTACGACCAGGACCAGAGCACACACGACCGCATCCAGCATCAATGAGGTCCGAAACCCCAGAAATCCGTCTGACATCGATTCTCCGCCTGACAATGTCTCGTGATTGAACGTCCTGTTCCATCGTCGGAGTTGTACGGGGCACTTCGGAAGAAATCCAGACGGCGAGTCATCGAGGTGGTTCCTGACCGTTGCCGTGTCGTGCAGGCCCACATTGGCTATCCTGATGACTTAATTCGTCATCGCTCATTGGCCCCTTGTCGCCATTCAGCTTTGCGTCGAGAAACAGACGCGGCGACCAATGGGAGCCGGACGCACCCGTGCGATGACTGCCGTATCCCCATTGGCATCGTAACGCGCGATCACTCCGAAGGATTGACTGTGCCTTTACTGAAGAAGAAACCCGCCGTTGAACCGCGTCCCGCGAAGCACGGCAAAGGTCTGTTTGCCACGAAACGATTTCGCCCGGGACAGGTCATCGGCGTCGTGACTGGCGAGTTCATCAATGACCCCGACTACGGTTCGGATTACTGCATCGACCTGGGCGACAACTGCGCCCTGGAACCGGGTGAACCGTATCGCTACCTGAACCATTCCTGTGAATCGAACTGCAAACTGTTCCTGGACTACGAAGATGACGAGCCCGTCGAAGACCGAAAGGTCGTCCTTGAGGCGCTGCGAAACATCCAGCCGAACACCGAACTGACGATCGACTACGAATGGCCAGCAGAAAGCGCGATACCCTGTGGATGCGAAAGCTCGAACTGCCGCGGCTGGGTTGTCGATCCTGCCGAACTTCATCTCATCAAAGACCGGGCTTAAGAACGGATCCGAAACGACTTCTCGCTGACAGACTGGATAATGTCCGACATTTCACGTCCGGCAATTTCTGATTCACAGGCCCGCCCGGGTCCGGCCGAGTGGTTGCTGATCACAATCGGATCGGCACTGCTGTTGGCAAACGTGCTGACAGCTCGCCCGCTGCAAAGTGCGAATGATCGGTCGCGCTGGGAAACCGTCTGGTCGCTGGTCGAACGCGGCACGTATCAGATCGACGAGATCGATGCGCGACCGGGCTGGACGACCATCGACAAAGTCCTGCATGAAGGGCATCTCTACTCAACCAAGCCTCCGTTGATGCCCACGCTCGTGGCAGGCGTGTACTGGACGGTCAAGGAAGCCACGGGACTCGATCTGCTCCGGCAAACTGACGACACGACGCGACTGATTTTAACCATCGTGAACTGGCTGCCATTGACGCTGGCTTTTGTCGTGATGGCCCGTCTGCTCGCCAGTTCGACGGCAAACATGACGGCCCGACTGCTGGCGCTAAGCACGTTCTGCTTCGGCACGCTGGTGACACCCTACGCGACTGTCCTGAACAATCATTCGATCGCTGCGGTGTGCGCCGTATTTGCAATGGCGCCTGCGCTACGGGCCCTCAACGAGGAACGCCAACGCGGGATCGACTTTGCGCTCGCCGGATTCTGGGCGGCACTCGTGTCGTGTTGTGAACTGCCGGCTGCTCTGTTCGGACTACTGCTGTTCCTGATGATGTGTCGTCGATCCGTCACACGCACGGCTCTGTGTTTTGTGCCCGCGGCTCTGATTCCGCTCACCGCCTACTTCGTGACGAACTGGATCGCCACCGGTGGCTGGAAACCGTTTTACCTCTTTTACGGCACGGAGAAATACGTTTTCGAGATCGATGGCGTACGCAGCTACTGGCATGAGCCACGCGGTATGGATCAGAGCCTCGATTCACCCTTCGCCTACTTCGTACATTGTACGATCGGACATCACGGCATCTTCAGCCTGACACCAGTCTTCGTGTTGGCCCTGCTGACATGGTGTCGCCGGTCGTGGTGGGAATACTCGCGGCTCCGTCCCGCCGTGTGGCTCGGAGCACTCCTGACCATCGCTGTGCTCGGCTTCTACATGACGCGCACGGCGAACTACAACTACGGCGGGAACACCTTTGGGCTCCGCTGGATGATCTGGCTGGTCCCATTCCTGACGCTGTCGCTGGTCCCGGCATTCGAGCAACTCAGTCGCAAACGCAGCAGGTTAATTCTCGTAATGTGCCTGCTGGCCGGTTCGGTGTTTTCATCGGTCGTCGCCGCGCGCAATCCGTGGGCATCGTCCTGGTTATTTGACCAGATGGAGCAGGCGGGCTGGATCGACTACTCAAACGCGCCGCCGCATCTCCCCTTCAATCGTGAGCTGCACACGATCTTCGCTCAATTGCCCGAAGAAGCTGGCACATGGATTGAGTACGCATCCGCCGATCGATCCGGGAGCTTAAGTGGCCGACGCTCCGACACGCTTCGCCTCACCAGCCAGGAGCGAATCGACCGGGACGGGCGAGAGTTGCAGTTCATTCAGATCGACTGGAACAAAGGCCGCACAGGCGCCTGGTCGATGAGAATTCTAGTCGACATCGAGGCCTTTAACGCGGGCAGAGAAGCCGCCGACCAGCTCGTGAGTTTCGAGGCCGCCCGACACACGCGCAACGACGTGCTCACATTGATCCGAGGCGTCCCGGGCGATCGGGCCTACGTCCCACAAACCCTGCGACACATCCGGACTCCGTTACGCAGTGCTGCGTTTCGCTGCCAGCGAGCAGCGACGCAGGTCCGTTATGGACGCGAAAGCGATGTGACCCTGCGCCGCTGTGAATTGTGGCTGACCGATGAATTGCCCTTTGGCGTGGCGCAGTTCGAACTCTCAGAATCAGATGCCAGGACCCGAGAGCTGTTGTCAAAACGCCGCTTCGTCGTTCGCGCGAGTTCGGCCGAATGACAAGGTCAGCGAACATCCGCTGAATCCGCGTTATCCGCGGCCCCCTTCACTTCTTCTTCGGCCGAAACGCGACCAGACGATTTTCATCGGTCGTCAGAAACGGCCCGCCGATCAGGTCGACGCAATACGGAATGGCCGGAAACACGGCATCCAGACATTCACAAATCGCTTTCGGCTGCCCCGGCAAATTGACGATCAGTGCTCCACCGCGAATCGCAGCGGTCTGACGTGACAGAATTGCCGTCGCGACTTTCTCCAGCGAGACCTTGCGCATCAGCTCACCAAAGCCGGGCATCAGTTTTTCTGCAACAGCCTCGGTGGCTTCGGGAGTAATGTCCCGTGCAGCCGGCCCGGTTCCACCCGTCGTGATCACGAGGCAACAATTCTCGTCATCGCACAATTCGACCAGCGTCTGCTCGACGACCGGCTGATCGTCGGAGATGACGCGCGCGACCGGTTCCCACGGTGAGGTCAACACTTCACTCATGTAGTCACGAATCGCCGGCCCGCCGCGGTCCTCATATTCCCCGCGACTGGCGCGGTCCGAGACGGTGACAATTCCAATTCGTGCTGCATCTGCCATGGCAAGTCCATTGTGAAAGTCCCCTCTCCCCCGTGGGGAGAGGGTTAGCAGGCCGTTGAAAAGGTAACCCGACGCGTCAGCGAGGGATTTGAATCCCCTGTTCTTGCAGGTTTTCGTCCCTCGCTGACGCGTCGGGTTACCACCAACACGGTTTTTCAACGGGCTGTTAGGAAGACGGGTCCTTGACCAGCAAACTTTCGCCGATTCGCGTTCGGATGCAACAAACCAGCCACGCTGTCAGAATTGCCGCTTGATTCGGCCATAGTATTCCCGCTGGAGCAGAGCATGTTTCGTCATTGTGTCCTCGTATTCACCGTGTTGTGTCCCGGCCTTGTCACCGCTCAATCAACGCTGGAGCAGCAACTGCTCTCCGTGCCCGTAGCCGAACTGGTCAGCGCGGCTCGTGAGGCGGGCGATGCTAAACGCGGTGCCGTCGTCTTTTATCAGCCCTACATGGCCTGCCGGAAATGTCATGCGGTCACAGGAGAATCACCGCTCGGTCCGAAGCTGTCGGAAAAGCGAGACAATGTTACCGACGAATTCCTCGTCGAGTCTCTGCTCACACCGTCGAAAGTGATCCGCAAAGGTTTTCAGACCGTCATTGTTGTGACGAACGATGGAAAATCGATCACCGGTCTGCTCGTGAAGGAGACTCCGGATGCTGTCGTGCTGCGCGAGGGACGCCCGGACGGAAAACTCATCACGATCTCCAAAGACGACATCGATTCACAGGTGGCGAGTCCGACGTCGATCATGCCGAAGGGGCAGGTCAACCAGATGACCAGCCGGCAGCAGTTTCTTGATCTTGTCCGCTACCTGATCGAGGTCCGCGACGGTGGCCCGCTGAAAGCGAAAGAACTCGAACCGGCTCCGCAGCTGTATCAGATTCGGATTCCCGAATACGAAAAGACCATCGATCACGCCGGGATGATTGCCGGTCTGGATCAGGGTGCCTTCAAGCGTGGCGAGGCCATCTACAACCGCCTGTGCATCAATTGTCACGGGACACATGATCGCCCGGGCTCGCTGCCGACATCACTGCGATTTGCCACCGGGAAGTTCCGGAATGGCAGCGACCCGTTCACGATGTATCAGACGCTGACGCGCGGCTTCGGCATGATGGTCGCTCAAACATGGATGGTGCCGCAGCAGAAATACGACGTCGTCCACTACGTTCGCGAGGCGTACCTGAAGACCCATAACCCAACTCAGCAATATGAGGTAACCGACAAGTATCTGGCCGGCCTTCCCAAGGGTGATTCGCGCGGGCCAAAGCCGCGGAACATCGAGTTGTGGGCCAACATGAATTATGGCGACAGCCTGATCAACACGTACGAGTTCGGAAACGATGGTTCGAACTTCGCGTACAAAGGTATTGCCACACGAGTCGATCCGGGTCCGGGCGGAGTATCCCGAGGTTCGGCCTGGATGAGCTTTGACCACGACACGCTGCGCGTCTCGGCAGCCTGGACCGGTAAGGGCTTCATCGACTGGCAGGGCATCCACTTCAACGGTCGACATGGAATCCATCCACGACTGGTCGGCGACGTGCACTTTGCCAATCCATCCGGACCGGGCTGGGCCAATCCGGAAACCGGCAGCTTCGAAGACCCGCGGATTGTCGGGCGTGATAACCGGCACTACGGACCCATGCCTCGCAAGTGGGCTCACTACAAAGGTCTGTATCGCCATGGCCAGAAAACGATCGTCAACTACACGGTTGGCACCACAGCGATCCTGGAAATGTCCAGTCTGTCAGAGGCAGGCGAGTCTCCCGTGTTTGTCCGCACATTCAACATGGGCTCGCGCAGCAAAGACCTTGTGCTGCAGGTCGCTCGACGGTCGGAAAAAGGTGGAGTTCTGAAAAAGCTCACCGCGTCAAACGCTGTAGCCTTTGGAGCACCGGTTGAAGGCCAGGTCGAGACCCATCCTGTCAAAGACCTCGCCTTTAATGGCGGGACATTTGTCGAAGTCAGCAAAGGTGACGCATTCGAGATTCGTGACAGTGACTTCACAGTAACAGCCCGTATCCGCACAAAGTCTGGTGGAACAATTCTGTGCAAGACGCTGCCTGGACCGAAGTGGGTGCCCGGTGGTCGAACTCTGTTTGTGCGAAACGGGCAGGTGTGCTTTGACATCGGTTGGGTAGGTGTCGTTGCATCCAAAGGCCGAGTCAACGACGGCAAGTGGCACGATGTCGCTGCGACCTGGGACGCGAAGACACAACGCGTTCGGTTGTTCATCGATGGGAAGGAAAACAGCAGCGGTGTCTTGAACGACAACACGGATTACGGAAAGCATGTCCTGCGCATCGGATTCACGAATGGCAACTTCCCTCGTCCGAAGTCGTTTTTTGATGGTGACCTGCAGAATGTGCGGTTCTATCAACGACAACTCACTGATGTCGAACTGGCCGATGCCGAGTCGCTACCCAAAGACAAGACACTCGCCGGACACTGGAATCTAAGCGGCGTCAACGAGAACAAGGTCGTCGATGCGACGGGCCAGGGTCGGAATGGTGTTGTGCATGTTGGCGAATCCGCTGGTGGTGACAGCGAGCCAGGTGGAGTTCTGCTGGCAGGACTGCAGCCTGAAGTCGATGGCGCCGAATGGAGTGCCTCATCCAACGGGTCGTTATTGCTGAGGTTTCCAGCTGGAGATGCCCCGTTGCGATTCTCGCTGTGGCATACGCGGGATGAGTCCAACGCCAAACCTGTTGAACTGGCGTCACTGGTTGAGCTGGAAAATGCGAACGCCGATCTAACCGAGTTCACAAAAGGTGGACTCGCCCGCTGGCCGCAGAAAGTGACGAGCGAAGTCAAACTCGGAAACGGCGATGGCCCGTATACCGTTGATGTTCTGACTCGCCCGGCCAGCAACCCCTGGCTGGCTCAGGTCCGGCTGACCGGATTCGATTTCTACCCCGATGGAGACCGCGTTGCCGTGTCTGCCTGGGATGGCGACGTTTGGCTTGTGTCAGGACTGAGTGTACTCGACGAGAGATCCGAGGCTGTGCCGCCTCAGTTGACCTGGCAACGAATCGCCAGCGGGCTGTTTCAGCCGCTTGGTGTGAAGATCGTTGACGGGAAGATCTACGTCACCTGCCGCGATCAGATCGTGATCCTGCACGACCTGAATGGCGACGGTGAAACGGACTACTATGAAAACTTCAATAACGATCACCAGGTAACCGAACACTTCCACGAATTCGCGATGGGTCTGCAGACGGACGACGAGGGTAATTTCTACTATGCCAAATCGGCCCGCCACGCGTTGAAAGCCGTCGTGCCTCATCATGGCACATTGCTGCGAGTTAATAAGAACGGCTCTCGAACTGACATTATCGCGAACGGTTTTCGCGCGGCGAACGGTGTTTGTCTAAATCCGGATGGGTCGTTCATCGTCACTGACCAGGAAGGGCACTGGAATCCCAAGAACCGAATCAACTGGGTTCGAGTGAACGACGATGGTTCACCGCGTTTCTATGGCAACATGTTTGGCTATCACGATGTGACGGACTCGTCGGACTCGGCCATGGACCAACCCTTGTGCTGGATCACAAATTCGTTCGATCGCTCACCGGCCGAACTGCTGTGGGTCGACAGCGATCGCTGGGGACCACTGAAAGGCTCGCTGCTGAATCTGTCGTACGGATACGGCAAGGTCTATGTCGTTCCGCACGAAGAAGTGAATGGTCAAATGCAGGGTGGCATGTGCGCGTTGCCGCTGCCGCAGTTTCCGACCGGTACGATTCGCGGGCGTTTCAATCCGCGTGATGGCCAGCTTTACACGTGCGGCATGTTTGCCTGGGCGGGCAGTCAGCATCAGCCGGGCGGCTTCTATCGCATCCGTTATACCGGCCAGCCAGTCCATCTACCCGTCGGTTTGCAGGCCATGAAGAAGGGTATGCGTCTGACGTTCTCAGCGCCGGTCGATTCTGAATCGGCCTCGAAGATCGAGAACTACCGTGTGAAAGTCTGGGATCTGAAACGCACGGCCAGTTACGGTTCCAAGCACTACAACGAACAGCCGCTGCAAATCACGGCCGCAAATGTCTCGTCGGATGGGCTCTCCGTTGAGCTTGTCATGCCCGACATCTCACCGACCTGGTGCATGGAGATCCGCTACCTGCTGAAGTCGGCGGAAGGGAAGTCCTTTGACGGTGTGATTCACAACACCGTGCATCACCTGGGCGAATGAGTCCATCGCCTTCGGAGATCTCAGTTCTCACGTTGCATTTGCAAATCAGTATCGCCTCGCGTTCGGATTGAAGTGTCCGATGACGCGAGGAGTCTTTTGCCAACAGCAGGTTCGATTGCGGGAATCGCTTTGCTAATGCGGCTGCTCATAGTGGCGGTAATCGCCACTGCTGCCCTCGCCTGCCTTGTCTACACAGGTATCGTCACTCTGGTTGTGCGGGGACTGGCCAGGCGGAGCGACGCGCCGTTTCGTGGAGGACGTGCCTTTTTCGGAGCGATGGAACTGCCATCGGTGCTGGATTGGTTGGTGCGCTAATCGGTCAACTGACATGGGATCCGCCCGGATACCGGGAGGAGTTTGTCTGGCAGTTGGTGTGGATCAGCTCTGCAATCGCTGCCTGGCCTAGGGCAATGCTGGCCGGGGCACCGCAGTTTATCCGCACCTTCCGCACACAGCGAATGACATTGGTCCTGCTCGTTGTCGCTACTGCCTCCCCAGTCGTCCTGGTTGATCGGATCCGTCCGCGGACGAATGCGGAACTCGTCGCACTCATGGAGGAACCAACGCCGAATGGGGGTTCTCTGTCCATCTGGCGTCAGTACGCGTCGGGTGAGCTTATTCGCCGAGGCGAATCAGCCCGCAGCGCGATTCCGGGCCTGATCCGTCTGATTGACGGGCGATTCCTGACGACGAAGAAATCCTGCTATCACGAGATCCATGTCCTCGAATTCGCCGGTTCCGGAGACGATGGCTCTGCCGAACTGCTGGGTCGCGTTGCCAGGTTGGCGCTCGATTTCCAGACACGTCACCAGGCATTGACTGCGTTGAAACGCATAGCGCGTGCAGGACGTGGTGGCATGGGCGCGAGGGAGAGTCTCCGTCGAATCGTGAACCAGCGTCCGGCCATCGGTACGCTGGATGCCCAAATTCAGCGCGAGGTGGCTTGCGTGCTTGTGCTGATCGATCCGTCCGAGACTTTCCGCGAGACGATACAGGTTTATGTCCGAGAGCAGCTCAATCGGTTATCCGATGTGGATCAGCAAAACAATGCGATCACCCGACTGCACGAACTTGGAGCTGCGTCCGAACTGGCTCTGCCAGCACTGTGGGAGATCGCTGAGACGCAAGAGGGCTCGAAGCTCGGCTGGCAGGCTCAACGCGCTGCCACGCACATTACAAAGCACGTCACCGTCAATTCTCGTAGTGAATGATGCTGGTGGCCGCGTTCAGGGAATCGAACACTCCGGCTGCCACGCCACCAACCAGCGCTGCGCCAAACGCCGCCTCTTCGCGGTGCCGGGCCAGGCCTGGTGGAAGCTGAAACGCCGACGTCACTGCATCCACCAGGACGGCGTTTTCCCGCAGACCGTTCCCCGCTCCCACGAGTTGTGATTGACGTTGTCTTGTTACGGCGACGATTTTGTCCCAAGCCGCGCGGTGATTTGCGGCCATGCCCTCGATCACGGATCGGATCATGTTGCCGGGTGTCAGATTCTGAGGTGACATTTCCTGAAGCACTCCGCGACGATTCGGATCAGAGCGCGTGCCGGAGAAGAGGGGTTCGCAAACGAGTCCGCCGCTGCTGGGTTCGGCTGCAGCGGCAAGTCTGGTGAGCTGCGAGTACAACGGTGCATCGGATTCGACGCCGAAGACGTGGCTGCCGATCGCGCGGATGAACTTTTCGATCACCTGAAACGACCAGCCGCCAGCGAGGCCGACATTGGACAGCAGGTTTCCCTGAATCGGGTACGGTCTGAGTTCGATCGGTGCGTCGAATTTGTTTCCGTCGGTAAAAACCGCGACCTGCGCTCCCGTTCCAACATTGAGCAAGACACTGGAATGCCGATCTGCCACGCTGCCGACGAAGCTTGCCTGATGATCGCCGATCGAGATGGCAACCGGCAGTCCGGCGGTGAGGCCGAGTTTGTCGGCCATGGATTCCGGCAACACACCAGCGGGAACATCTGCCTCACGAACTTGAGGGAACATTGCGAGATCAAGTTCAAGTGCGGCGATTGCATCGTGGTCCCAGTCGCGGGCAGTCACATTCAGCACGCCCGCAGAGCCGGCCATGGACGGTTCGCACACGGGGCGTTCGCCAGTCAGCTCGGCAGAGAACAGATCTGACAGGAAACACGCCTGCCCCGCAGGCAGGCAGTGATTCTGTTTCATCCAGAACAGAGTCGTTGCCATGAATCCGGTGTTGGGCCGACAACCAGTGCGTTGCGGTGATTCGTTGCCTAGCCGGTCACGGGCTTCGGTGACCCAACTGACATCACGGCTCGGGATGACTTCATTTCCTCGCTGATCCTGCCAGTTGATGAATGGCGTTACAGGCCGACGATCGGAATCGACCATTACCATGCCGTGCTGCTGTCCCGTCAGTCCAATGCCAGCTACGTCCGCAGACCGATTGCCGAGTTGTTCAACGAGCTGCGTGAGCGTTGCCATGCCGTCAGCGATCAGCACGTTCGCGTCCCATTCGGAACGCCCCTTGCCGTGGTCGTTGCGATTCGTAATCGGAGAGGCTGTGCTGCCGGTCGCTTTGGACGTGACATCGCCGGTATCTGCATCAACGGCGATGGCAGTCGTGGTAGTCGTGCCCAGATCGATTCCCAGCAACAGCGGCGACGGCATGGTTCGATCCAGAATCCCTATGTGCACTATCACGGACAAGAATAGCCGTCGATTCGAGATCCATTGGGCGATGTCAAGGGCTCAATCGCTCGGCATCCGCGCGGTCGACTCCGAATTCGACGAGGGCTGATCGAACTTCCGGATCGTTGTGGGGGATCGGGATCGCTGCTGCTGCGGTAGAGTCGTCGAGCAGGATGTGCATCGCCACCATTCTCGCCTGCATGTAGCGAAGGCGGTCAGCAGCATCGGCCTGTGCTCCGTAGCCGGACAGAATGCGGCGGTAGTCGTCAACGACGCCAGGGCGGCGCAGCAGGGATCGAACCTTATCCAGGTCCCGGGCAATGGTGCCGACAATGAGGTGGTATCGAATGGGGATTGCGGTATCGAACCGTTCGACTTCCAGGCACTCGCGCGCGAAGCCCAGCATCGCGTCGTGAGTTCCTCCCCATCGCGGCAGCAGATGATTGGCGAGGCCACTGTGCGGTGGCCGGATCGTGCAGTCGGCTCGCACGGCCTGCTCAAACCAGAATCGCGGGTTATCTCCGTCAGACTCGGGCAGCGCGGTCATGCAGTAGATCAGGCCAATCGCGGACTCGGGAAGATGCGGCTTTAACTTCCACGCCTGGAGAAACATCACTCTGGCACGACGCAAGTGGGCGAAAAATCCCCGCCACTGATCGGCACGGACACCGGCACTATAGCTGTGACCGCGAGCCTCCCACGCGGCGTCGACGTGATGCAATCCCAGCAGAATGCGATACAGCCATGGGTCGGGTGCGGCCTGGCCCCGGTTGACAGCCAGCGCCAGCGAATACAACTGCCCGTCGATCGGGCGAACGTACCGCTGCATGTGATCGGCGAACGCCCGTCGGTCCAGGTCCGTGAGGTTCGGGTCGGCGATCACATGTGCGTAGTCGTTGCAGCTTTTCAGCCGATAGAAAGTGTGTTCGCTCTCACGTCCCGGAATTGCCGAGAGCATGTTCGCAATCCCGATGCGGATGTAGAAGCACACCTGCGGCGGATATCGGTGGGGCCTCTTGAGCCCCGCTATCTTTTCGTCAATGACTTTTTCCGACTGATCGCACTCGTCGTTATGCCGGAGATGCCCACCGAAGATCAGTAGAAACAGGGGGTCGCGACAGCCTTTGTCGTATATCGTCTGAAGTTCCGCGTCCCGGTTTGAGTTTTCCAGCCGCTCAAGCAGATCATCGTGCCAGGCGGAATCAGAATCTCCGTACTGCTCGTACGACTGGGCCAGCCACTTCCGCCAGAACCGGTTCATGGTCACGTTGAACTCTTCGTTCTTCGATTCCTTCGCGGCAGTGGACCACGCGGATTCCGGCTTCGTCTGCAGTTGACGCCTTAGATCGGCCAGTACCGAGGGGTGTGGGATCTGTTGTTCCAGGGAGGGGATGCCGGTGACGAATTCAGGTTTCGCAGCCAGATCGAGCGGGCCCAGATCCACGTCCGGCCGAACATCGGACCGACCGGCGAGGAAGTCTTCGATCTGTGACTCCTTCAGGATTTCAGATAACGGCCGGGGTTCTTCCCAAAGGTGTTGCAGGGCCGAGCGAATATCCTCTGCGGAGATGGCAAAGTTCAGGTTCTGGCCGTAGACCAAGGTAAGTGTGTTTGCGGCAACGACCTGGCCCTGGAGGTTGACCAGTGGGCCGCCGCTGTTGCCTGGCGAGATTGGGGCAGTGGTCTGAATCCACGTTCCGTCGTGATCATCGACCCCAAGTTCCGCCAGCTGTGCCGAAGTACGAACGCCACTGACGATGCCTTCGGATGCCGTGAAATCCAGTCCCAGCGGGGCACCGAATGCCATCACCTTTGTGCCCTTGCGAGGCGGTTCGGCAGCCAGCTTGATCGGGACCAGGTGATCACCGCTGGCATCCATCCGGAGCACGGCGATGTCTTTCTTTCGATCCGTGAAGAAGACTTCCCGTACACGGGACTCTTCTTCGGTGACAAACACTGCGGTAGCCGTGTCGGCTCCCTCGATCACATGAAAATTCGTCACAACCGTGCCCGTCTGATCCACGACGAATCCGCTGCCGGCAGCGGTCTGTCCGTCGGGTGATGTGACAAGCAGACGCACGACCGAACGGTCCACCTGCTCGATCAGGTCGACCATTTCGATCTCGACCGGCTCGGCCGCCGTCACACTGTCCGCAGGCGTTTCAGCCGATGCCATAGCTGCTTTGGCCGAATCTGAGACCGTGGTCGTCTTCCCTGCGGCCGACTGATCCGCAGGATCACCACCGAGCTGCGAGCCAACAACAGCTCCGCCCACTGCGATCGCGACCGCCACAACCACCATCAACTTCGAGCGGGATGACTGGCCCGCACCGCGTGCATTCCGTCCGCGACGTGCGACTTTGGGAGACAGTGGTTCGTCCGATACTCGAATGCCGAGATCGATTCCCGGAGGGCCATTGGCGTGCATCGGCGGCGGAGGTGCAGGCGCGCCTGATGCTGGAGTTGGTGTGGGCGTTGCAGCGGGAGCTGTCGGCGCAGGAACTCGGGGAGGGGGCGCGGGAGACGGCGGAGCCACGGGCCGTTCCGGCTGCAGAGTCGCCGCGGCCGGCGATGTGACGACATCGAATCGCATCTCGGTATCACAGAAATGAATCACGTCACCCGGCTGCAGCACGTGAGCCGAAACTTTCTGACCGTTGACTTCGGTGCCCCAACTGCTGTCGGTGTCCTGGAGCGTGGCCTGACTGCCGGCGACCACGATGTTGCAGTGGTGCCGGGACACTCGCGGATCGTCGAGCTGGATGCTGCAATCGTCGTCCCGCCCAACGATATAGGTCCCCTGTTGTGGAAGCTGAAACAGCTTGCCCATATTCGGACCACGCGTAATCAGAAGCTGCAGTTGCATCAGTCGGCCTCATTCGTGAGCTGCGTCATGGTCAGCCCCGTCGATGCGCTGTCGACTCTGGCGTCTCCCTGCCATTGTTATCCGATGTTCTGTGAACTCCGTATCGGTAAGTCAGTTTACAAATACATCCGCGGATTGCACTCAAGAGTGCTCAATCTCGCGGCTATTCGCCGCCATGTAACATCCACACTCAGGGCGAACGTCCCGATCTCAATCCACGATGCCGAACGTGTGCTGAGCCGATCCGATGAACGCGCATGATTCGCTCGACTCCAGAATCCGCTCGACCTCCACGACGTCTTCCAGCAGATACATGAAGAGGTCTTCGACGAGCGCGCTGTCGAGATCGCTGAGAAGGAAAAGACGCGCCCAGCTCGCAGCAGTGGCAAGCTGTGTCGCGGGAATCAGGTCAGCCGGACTGTCGGTTCGCAATTGCTGAAGACTGTCGGCCGGCTCTTCGCAGTGACGCAATAGACTCACGCCGTCGCCGGGTTCTTCGGACAGCTCCGAGAGGATGACAATGCGACCGTCCGAATTCACAAGCTGACGCGCCGTCGCCACTGCCTGACCCAGTTGCGACCAGCCGTGTCCACCCGCGTCATTCGACACGGCGACAATGACAGTCTCAACGCGTTCGGGCATCGAGATCATCCACTGATCGTCGAGTTGTTCGCGGCAACGTTTGAAGACAGCCTCCAGACTGCCGGCCAGCGCGCCTGTAATGCCACTCGAACCAGCAGCAATGACCTGGACGCAGAACTGGATCCCCATCAGCCAGGCAATTTCGTCGACAAGTTGTCGCAGCGGACGCTGATCGCTCGGACCGAGTTCCAGATGTCCCTGACCGACGGCTGACCGCATGGCATCGACAGTTGACAGACCGGGATACAGCACACTGGTCGTACCGCGGTATCCCAGCAGTGAATCGAATGCTGTAACACCAACTGGAATGACCACATCGGCATCAACCAGCTCGCGGCACATATAAACTGCCGTGCCACTGGATGTGGTCGCAACGTAACTGCAACGGTTCTCGGCTGTCGGATCATGGACTCGCCACGCCACATTGTCGCGGGCTGTGTCCGGCAGATTTTTCCGTGGATCACTCGGCAGTCGGCCGCTGATGCTGGCTGGCTGCAGGATTGTGACGCAGTCTGGCCGGATCTCACGGCGCTCCAGCCAGGTCCAAATGCTGGAAACGATCTCCGTCGCGCAGGGTGTGTCTCGATCGAGCGCGATGACCACGTGATCGTCTGGAACGAGAGCCTGATCCAATGTCGGCAGATCGAGCGGTGATGCCATAGCGGCAGCGATCAGGCCGGCCGCATCCTGATGGGGCTGTGGACCCGGGCGGAATACGGCAACGCGATCGGCGTCCATTTCGATCGAGAATTCGCCCGCATCACCATACTTGAGCGTCACTGGGATGGATTGCTGCAATGCCACGGTTTCGGACCGCCTGTATGTCGTAATCGTTCCAATTGACCCTTGGAGTCAGCCGGGATGAACTCAGCTTGAAATCTTACTTAGTATGCAGATGGAGCGACCAGCAACGGTCCAATTCAGGAGAATGCGGTCGTGGACGAGATCCGAACGGAGAAACGGTCAGTTAGGGGGGCCTGCTTTTTCATCACGATTCTGGCGATCCTCTATCCGCTGAGCATCGCACCGGTGCAATACCTGATGTACTACGGTTGGCTGCCTGGCCACATCTGGCGATACCAGACCACTTACATACCATTGGCCTGGGTCACTGACCTGGCTCCAGACTCGATTGGAAAGCTGCTAGAGTCGTACGCTGGGATGTTTCTGCCAGAGAATGTTCTCCTCATGCCATACCGAACCCACGGCGGTGTCATCTGACCACCTGCTTCACCCGCGAAAGCGACGCATGTGCCGGAAGAGCTGAACGAAGATGATCAGTTAATGGTCCGCCTGCAGGAAGGCGACGCGAGTGCGTTCGACGAGCTTGTCGATCGGCATCAAGGTCCGCTGTTCGGCTTCTTCCTGAAGAACACGCGAGACCGGCAGCTTTCCGAAGACCTCTCGCAGGAGGTCATGCTGCGCGTGCACCGTATGTTCTGGGATTACCTCCCGGTCGGACGTTTCAAGGGCTGGCTGTTTCGCATCGCCCGCAACCTGCTGATCGACAACGTGCGACGACGCTCATACGACTGCCTGGTCAAAGCGGTCAAAGGCAAGTTTGAAGACGAAACGGACATCCTGCAGAACGTTGCCGGTTCCGTGCTGACTCCGGAGCAGCGAGTTGATCACGGCGAGCTGGCAGAACTCGTCGACGCCCTGCTGGATGATCTTCCGGAAGAACAGAGGCTGACATTTACACTACATCACTTCGGCGGACTGTCACTTCCTGAAGTCGCTGAAGTACTGGATACATCGGTGCCAACGACCAAAAGCCGGTTGCGGCTGGCTCGGGAAAAGCTGAGCGATCGATTGCTGCAGCGGGGCATCTTCAACCCGCACGAACCTGATGACTGACACACGTCGTGTGTCGTGACAGAGGAACTTACGTTTTCCAGGCAACATTACCAATCCGGAATCAAGCCAGTGCGTTACTCAGGTGTGTAGTGACGCGGGACCTCGGGAGATGCGGCATGGCGTACTTCAGCCGACTGACAGATATCGTAACCTGTAGCCTGACCAGACTGCTGGAAGAGGCAGATGATCCTCAGGTCGCTTTGCAGGAGATCATCACAGAGATGGAGACCGGCCTGGCCGGAGCTCGTCGAAGTATGAAAACCGCGAAGGCCAATGAAGATCGCATCCGGAATGATGTCGACGAACACAAGTCGAAGATCAGCCACTGGGACAGTCAGGCTCGCGAAGCGCTGCAGGGTGGAGCCGAGGATCAGGCCCGACTGGCTCTGGTTCGTAAACGGGAAGCCGAGGACCTTGTTGCAGGTCTGGAAGAAGAACTGCGAGCCTCGCGCGACACCTGCGAACATCTGACTCGCACCTACCGTGCGCTGGAGGCGCGGCTGGCCGAGGCGCGGCGACGGGAGATCTCGGTCGATGGACGGACACCGGATGGAGAGCCCGAAGCCGAATCGCAGCCGGTCTCTGAAGTGAGTGAGACGGTGGCGTCCGAAATTGAAGACGAACTCGCGGCACTCAAACGCGAGATGGGGCAAAGCTGACAGCTGGACTCCGCTTCAGACGCCAGTCAACGGGCGAAGGTAGTACGCCCATAACGCAATCACTTCGCGAACCAGCAACAGTTCCTGGCGCGGAATACGAAATGCCTGGGTGGCCGGGACGGTAAAGGCATCGAAACCCGCCCGGCGATAGCACAGCTTGATCCGAGGCAGATGATAAAAGTGGCTGACGGCCAGCACGCGGTCGAAGCCTCGGCGACGCAGGACCGGAACAGTGCCCGCGACGGTCTCGTCTGTGTTGAGACCGAATTCGTCGATCAGAATGCGGTCACGCGGTACTCCTCGCTGAATCGCGAAATCACGCATGGCATGCGTTTCGTGCACAGCGCCAATGCCTGGTCCGCCAGACATCAAGAGGTGATCGACCAGTCCATCGCGATACAGATCGCACGCACTCCGAACACGATCCGCCAGTGCTGCAGAGAGCCGGCCATTGGCGTAGACCTTGCAGCCGAAGACCACTGCGATGTCCCCGTTGCGTCGGTAGTCCGTCCAGCCGAAGCAGTACATCTGCAGGAGTGGGAACACGACCAGGCAAACGCCGACCGTCGCCGCTGTCGGAAGCCACGACTGCCAGCGTGAACCCGGTAGTTGTGAATCAGTCGACCGTGCCTGCGGCAGATGAATGTCGAGCAGTACGAGCAACAGGCCACCAGCAATCAGCAACGAAAAAGGGATCGGAATCGCAGACTGAATCACATCTCTGGCGAGCAATTGCCAGAAGACAAGGGCATCACGCAAAACGCACAGACACACGATCAGCACAATGCCCGATCGGAAGAACTTCTGACCGCCGGGCACAACTGGGCGACAGACGAAGTCGATCAGAACGGCCGCAAAGACTATCAGCAGCAGTGAGGGCAGCGGTGCTGGAACGGCTCTCAGATCGATCCACCAGAGGGATGCATCAAACCCGCGATGAGCGAATTCGCCGACCAGATTGATCAGCGTGAAGCCGGCAAGAAAGAGGGCCAGACCCTGCGATACCACGTGCAAAGCGCGTCTGGTCCAACGCGGTGTGCATTCATATTGGGAAACAGCATCCTGCATCGGTGAAGACATTCCTTTGTCTCTCTGGAACGAGCACGTGACAGGAGAATCATCGCTGATCCGGCCAAATCACGACACACCGTTTTTGCGATCCCCTTTCACTCTGCCGGTTCTGGTGCGGCGGTTTCATCGCCGGGCTGTTCGGCATCTTCACTCCCCTCGTCGCGATCCGCCTCGCCGTTTGATTCCGGCTCAGCTTCGTCCACGGCGGGATCAGACTTTTCTGGATCAGGCTGCCAGGGATGTTCGGCCTCCCACTTCATCCAGAATTCTGAAGCCGTCGTACTCCGCCACAATGCCAGGGCGTTGCCCACATGGCTGTAGAATGTGTAGGAGTCCATGATCTCTTCGTGCGTCTTCGATGTCGTGTTCTCGATGATCCAATCAGCGGCCTTTTCGATCATCTCACGCGGCGGATGCAGGTCCGGCGGAGCGATTGCGAGCCATTCCAGATGATGCCCCGTCGCGATCACGTTGCGGTATTCCGGGTTGTCATCCGCCATGGATTCCTCACCGGTGGGCCAGGTGTAGGGCCAGTGACCGTCTTCAAACTGTGTGACCAGCAGGATGTCTCGTACCGACTTAAGATAGGCATATGCGTCTGTTCGAACCTCGTCGGAAAGAATTCCGTCGCCAGTCTCAGCCACGAAGCGGTCGTGCAGCCGAACCAGCACCATTAACGAGTACACACGGTGTGTGCCGCCGCAGACGCCGTGCTTTTTCCCGCCTCGCATCTGACGTCGGGCAATCAGGTCAAAGCTAAGTTTGCGGCCGTTGCCATTGGTCCATTCTCGTGTTGGCGGCAGCCACAGGCCGAATGCCATCGCGGACCATTCGGTCTCACGTTCGTCGAGCTGGAAGTCGTACATCGCCTGTTCGACAACGTCCTGCATTGTGGCGTTTGGACGCCGCGGTGTTCGGACGGGATGGTTGAGGGGAACCAGGGCTTCCGTCAGACAGGCCAGTGTATGGTCGTGATGGTATGACGCGCCCGCTTCGTGTCCCCAGCGGATGTAGACGCCTGTGTTGCGGTCTTCAAGCAGTGGTGGAGTGTCGACGCCCCATGACAGCATGAACCGACCGTGATCGATCAGGAAATCTCGCATGTCAGCGCCGGACATGGCTGAGGGGTCCTGGAATTCCGCGTTGGCGTGCCAGGTTCGCAGCGCGTGCTCGATGTGATTCGGCTTCATCTTTGAGGAATCGAATCGCGGCAGCATCTGCTTCAGCACTGCGGCCAATTCCTCGTCGCTGACGCCACCCGGCTCGTCGTATTGCGGCGTGACAACGAGCGGGGCGTTCCGAACGATTTTGACCGGCCGATAGCTGGTCTCGCCGCTGACGAGTTCCTGTAGCTCTTCATGGGCATCGTCCGACATGGTTGCCCATGCGGCGCCGAATGCGCCGAGCGTAAGCAGCTGCACGGCAAGTACTGAGACAGTACTGGGTCCACGCATCTGAGCCATAATAGAAGCCTCGAACAGGCGGAGAATTACTTATTGAACGATGACTGCTCACAACCCGCTACCGACTGGTGTCCGTAATGGACATCGGCTTGTGACGGAAAAACACGGCGGAACGGTCATCGCTGAACTTCAGACGCCAGTCTTCATTCTGCGACAGTGAGTCGATCATGGGGGCGCGAAACTGCTTGTCGAGCACGATTGCGTTGACGCCATATCGGTCAAGCATGCTGAGCCAGTTGGAGCTTCGCTGGATGATATTCATGTAGGCATTCCACACATCCGGTGGAGCCAGGTGGGCGTGCGAGTTCACAAACACCTGGAGGCCTTCAGGGCCGGCCCACTGCAGATAGTCACCCATTTCATAGGTGTTGAAGATCAGTCCCTGCGGTGGATTCTCCACGAGGTACTTCGCAGCACCAACGGGTGTGAGGCGACTGCCCATGACTTTGTCAGCCCTGGCAGCTGGGTCCTTGCCAGCGACCGCGGCGATCGCCACACCACCAATATGCGAGAGCTGCAACACAACAACGCTGATACCGATTGCGGCGATCGTCCACATACTGCCACGCGGAGCCGGTTCGAAACTCAGTTCCAGTCCTCGCCATTTTCGCCAGGCCGCTGCACCGTGAAGTGCGATCAGGACGGCGACAAGTGGAGCCCACCACAGAATCATTCGCGATGTCCACAGCGCGGACGCACCGAAGATGGTCAAAGTAAGCACTTCGACAGCCGCCACTCGTCGCGGGCTGACACGGTACGCAAAGAACAGCATTAGAACGGCGACAGCGGCCGCCTGTCCCTGAGCCATACTGATGGTCAAAGGCTGCCACTCAATGATCGATGCCAGATTCGGGTGGCTGCCAAACGTCAGTACGGAGGCATACAGCCCCAGACCGTAGGGATTGATAAGCGTCGCGACGGCAGCCAGTTCTGTCAGCATTAGAAGTCGGCTGACTTTGACGTCATGCAACATGGCCGCCGGACTGCCGCTGCGACGAACGAGATCAATGGCGCGACCCAGCGTAAAGCAACCCATGAGGCCGAGCCCCACAACGAACGAACCGTGAATATTCGCCCACAGAGCGAACATTCCGGGCACGACCCACCAGTTTGCCTTAGACCAGTCGCGTCGCATCAGGACGCACAACAGGCCGCAGAACATCAGGAATCCGATCGCCTGTGGTCGGATAATCGCCAGCTGATGCCAGTTGATCCAAACTGTCAAACCGAACGCCAGAGTGGCAAACAAACTGCTGCGCGTGCGGTTGTGGACACGGAACAGAAGCAGACCCAGCGCCACAGATACCACGGCACCGAATCCGGATGCCAGAGCTGCTTTGCCTCCCACTATCCAGGCGGCATAACCGATGAGCTGACACAGCCAGCTGGAATCCACAAACGAACTTCCGACTGCCAGTGACATCAGCGGTTCAGTCGACGGTATCGCGCCGGAGTTCCAGATGTGCCGTCCGTAGCTCAGGTGTCCCCATAAATCCGTGTGCCACAACGGCCGGATATTGAAGAGCAGATAGGTGAACGACACGAGTGCCACTAACCCGGCTGCGGCTGCGGAAATTCGAAACCAGTCGGGAAACTTGTCCTCCAGGAGTGACGGGTCGGCCACAGAAGGATCGTGTTCTTCATCCGGCGTTTCGACGGATTCATTTTCAGTCAGCGCAGCTTCCATAAGATCACCGTAAGAGAGACCACATGGCACTGTGACGGGTATCCTGCTCAGCAATTGTGCCGCCCTGCCGAGCCCAGTCAAAGTGCGGCGCCGGTGAGGATGCGGAAAGCTTCACAACTTCTGCTGCAGAAACCGGTTGGTCCGCGCACACCGATTGCAGGGGTTCTGGCAATGTGTTGCTCTGGAGCAACGCAACAGTCTTGCGTCACGTGATGACTATTTCTGACCCCCACGACCAGACTCGTCTCTGGTCAGCAATTCATTGAGTCGTACGGTCGCGTCGTCGTAGACATCGAGTACTCGCGACTTTGCCTGGGCGTCTTCGAACAGTCCATTCTCGTCGATTGAATTTCGCGCAGTTTTCATTTTCTCCAGCAGAGTCCGCGCGACCTTTGCATCGAAGGCACTCCGCCCATCGACTTCGATGTAGATCGGACTCGTGTGCCCGTACAACTTGCGACCGAATTCATTCATCGGAGTCGCCGGCCCTTTATTGGTCACATTGGGAGGCGGGATTCTCAGTGCCACCCAGCCAGGCTTTCCTACGGGAACGGTCAACTTCAGCTCTGCGAGGAAATGTCCTCCAACCGGGCGGGTTGCGGCTGAAGCAATAACCTCGCCATTGTGAACCAGCTCGGCGCGCTTGAAGTCCGTCCGCCCTTCCACCTGTCCCAGAACTGATACGCTGCCTGGTCGATCAAGTTCCAGCGTGTCGCCAATCTCCGCCGTGTCGACGCGAAAACGGAACAGCGGGCCGTTGGTAATAAAGCTGCGGCCAGTCGAAAGTGCCTGCAGCCAGTTGTCGACCGTGGTCGCTTTCTGCATCCGTACATAGACGCGTGACAGGTCGTACATGAACCAGTCTGTGCCCGTTGAGAATGGCACCTTCAGACCGACATTCAAGAGCGGATAAAAGCGTTCTTTGAACCCGGCTCGCTGGCCGCCGTCGTAGATATTCATCGCGTCGAGTCGACCCAGTAGCCAGTTGGGGTCAGCTTCGTACCCGAACACGTTATGACACCACACTGTCGTCGCCCCGTCGCGCTTCGCCTGCTGAATGCCACGTGTCAGCGGGATGCCGTCCGTACCGGTCTTCATAATTCCTGGACCAATGCTCACGGGCTGAATCAGCTCTTTGATATTCAGCAACATGACGTGCCCGTATCCCTGACCGAAGCCAGTGAAGTTGTGTCGATGCTCTTCGCCGTTGCCGAAGACGACACCGGATGCGGCCGTCAGTCTGGCAAGGTCCTCCCGTGTGTAATTGTTGGATGTGTATCCACGATCCGCATCCGCTCGTTCCAGATACGACAGGAACAGGACATCAAGGTCGTCAGCCGGAGGGATCTCAGTCAGGTAGCGATCACAGTCAGCTCGCGAGAGCTTCATGATGTGCAGGTGCGTATTGCCCGCGACCAGATCATTCTGCTGCCGACGATGGAACCTCGTCAGCGGCAGCCGAATCATCGCTTTCCGGGAATCACTCAGATCGAACGTTTTCGTCAGGCGTTCGGTTTCCAGACCGGAGAACGCTTCAAATGTCAGACGGCCCTGCGGCAGTTCAACCGTCGTTGACTCGGGAAGTACTGACCAGTCATGAATCGGCAGGTCGCCATTTAACCCCAGGCCGCGCGAAAGGAGTGAAGGTAATGGCAGGCGATCGCCGTCCGCGTCCAACACCTGCACAACTCCGGACAGCGATTCACCGGTCTCGGCATCGACGAGCTGAATTGTCGCCTGGCAGATTTGCGGAGCGCGATTCGCGGCCGCAGCCAGAGCACCGATCATTAGCATGACACCAAGCAGTGCAGACCGTCGCATGGCAACCTCCTGTGATTCGATCCGAAGCCGAGGCTGCAGATCATACCGCAGGAACCGTCAGAGTCCCGCCCTGGGGCGAATGACGCGGAATTACGTCTCAGTGGCTTCCGATACGTCCGTTCTGGTTCTGCACCTGATTGGTAAGACTCAGGACTTCGGCTTCCAGTCGCCTCAGCCGTTCGTGCAGCTGATACTGCGACGTTTCTGCAGGGCCGGGAATCAGCACGCCGCCATTCGCGGGCACGCCACACACTGGCCGAGGTCCGCATGCTGCCGGCGAGCACACGGCGACAGGTCCACAGGTCTGCGGAACCATGACTGTCTGCATTTGCGGCACCATGACCACGCGCTGCTGACACGCAGGCGGCTGACAGTGTGGCTGAACATGAATCACGACACGGTCGATGTCGCAGCACCGATCCTCGCCGCCGCCTGGACGGCAGACGGATCGGCAAACAGACAGCCTCCTCACCAGAATGTGTGGGGGAAGTTCGGCTCGGGGAGTTTTGCAAGGTTGTGGTATAAAGCGAGTTCCAGCGTTTCTGGTGTGCGGAATCCGTAGGATTTTCTCATGGTCACTTTCGCCTTGTTGTTCAGACGCTCAA
>CAYSJO010000121.1:0-11717 GCA_964431285.1 uncultured Planctomycetaceae bacterium | reverse complement strand
TTTTTCTTCCTTTCTTTGTCCCTTATCCTTGTCCCCGCCCTTCTTTTTGTGTTTTCTCTGTGCGCCCTCCCCCCCCCGTGTTCGCGTCTCAAGCCAGAATCTCGCGAATCGGCATGCCCGCGATCAGATGGTGCGGACGATTCAGCTGGTCGTAAATGTCCGTGTCCGGCGCAACGCCCAACAGGTGATACAGCGTGGCAGCGAAGTCGCCCTGAGTTCGTGGCGATTCGGCGGGATAGGCGGCGGAGTTGTCGGACGCTCCGTAAATCGTGCCGGGACGAACGCCGGCTCCGGCCACGGCCAGTGAATATACCCACGGCCAGTGATCGCGGCCGGCTCGTTTGTTGATTGCTGGTGTGCGACCAAATTCGGCGTTGACGACGACCAGCGTGTCGGACAGCAGTCCGCGGGATTCCAGATCAGCGAGCAGGCCGTGCACCGCCGTATCAAGCGTCGGTCCGAGCGAGTTTTTCATCGAAGTGAAATTGTTGCTGTGCGTGTCCCACGAGCCTCGCGGTGTATGGCAGTAGCTGACATTCACAATTGGGACGCCGGCTTCGATCAATCTCCGGGCGAGGACACAGCGCTGTCCGAATTCCGTCGAGCCGTAGGTCTCACGCAGCGGCTTTGGTTCTGCCGCCAGATCAAACGCCTGTCGTGTGGCTGGGGAACTCAATAGAGAAAACGCACGCTGGTAATACGAATCCAGATCGGCGGCACCAGCAAACTCATCGATCGTGCGTCGCTGTTCGTCGAATTGACGCAGCAGGTTCTGTCGGTCGCTGATGCGAATGGTCGAGAGTTCCGTCGCTGGCTGGACGGCATTGATCTGCACATCGTCGCCGAGCAGTTTCTGATCGACAGCGAAGTGCGAATGTCGTGCTCCCAGGAACCCCGGCAATTGTCCGTGCAGGACGGTGCCGTTGTTGCGGGTCATCAGCGGTCCGATGCGGACCCAACTGGGAAGGTGCGGCGGCGCCGGTCGCAAGGAATCGACGACCGCCCCAATGGGCGGGAAGTCTGTGTCGGCCGGCGGAAAGTCGGTTTGTTTGAATCCTGGCGGATGAGTGTGTCCGGTCTGAGCGGGCAGGCAGGCGCTGACATGATTCGGGTTGGAATGCGACATCGAACGGACGACCGCCATGCGATGTGCCAGTGTCGCGCACTTCGGAAGCATCTCGGAAAACTGCACGCCAGGCAGACTTGTGGAGATTGCTCCAAATTCACCGCGCACGGCGGATGGACCGTTTGGTTTTGGATCGAACGTCTCCTGCTGCGGATGGCCTCCGTGCAGGTAGAGCATGATCATGCGGCGGGCGCGACCGAACGTTCCGCCCGATTCCACAGCTCTGGCCTGCTGACGCAGGAGTGCTGGCAGCGTCAAACTCAGTCCCGTGGCCCCGCCCAGGCGAATCACATCCCGGCGCGAGACGGATCGGCCCAACGCGGATGTCGGGGGCCCAGGTGTCCGTGTTAAGGTGTCAATCGCCATGCTGCCGCCTGAGTCGTTTTCCGAGGAAGGAACCACTGATTGAGCTACTCCATTATTGTCGGCGGAATTCGGTCGTATCGCCAGACAGATCGATTGACTTTGAGTCGTCAAGTACGCGAGATATTGAACCAGATGGGTTTCTTTTCGGGCGGAAGTTTCGGAGGTGGAGGATTCAGTGCGTTCAATGGCTCGGGAGTTTTCTCCGTCCGTGATCCGCATTCCTCAACCGACTGAATCTTTAGCGTGGCAAGTCGAATCGGCAGCGGTGATTGGTCGCCCGATTCAAAACTGCGCGAGGAAGCGGACGTCGTTTTCATAGAAACGTCGAATGTCCGTGATCTGATGTCGCCGCATGCAGAATCGTTCGATCCCCAGGCCGAATGCGAAGCCACTGACAACGTTCGGGTCGTAACCGACGGCGCGCAGAACGTTCGGATCGACCATTCCCGCTCCGCCGATCTCAAGCCAGTCGTCGCCCCAGCTCATATCCACTTCGACGGACGGCTCAGTGAACGGAAAGAACGACGGCCGAAAGCGAATATGTACGTCCTGTCCGAGATACGTGACTGCAAACAGACGCAGAACCGTCTTGAGTTGCGCCATGGTCACATCGTCGCCAATCATCAGACCTTCCATCTGATGAAACATGCATGAGTGAGTTGCATCAATTGTGTCCGGCCGATACACGCGCCCGAGTGAGACGATGCGGATCGGGGGCTGTTCGTTTTCCATGACACGAATCTGAACGGTCGACGTCTGGCTCCGTAGCAGACGAGGCTCCGACAGACTCTGGCCGTTGGCATAGCAGGCCGCTGCCAGGTAGAAGTTGTCCAGCGGATCACGGGCAGGATGCTCGTCGGGAATATTGAGTGCCTTGAAATTGTGGTACTCGTCTTCAACCTCCGGCCCATCGGCCACCGTGAAGCCGAATCGTCCGATGATGTCCTTGAAGTCCTCAGTCGTCTGCATCAGCGGGTGTCGCTTCCCGAGCCGAAGTCGCGTACCGGGCAGCGTAATGTCGAGCCCTGTCAGGGATGCTTTCGGCTTCTCGAGTTCCGCCTTTCTCGCATCGTACGCGGCCGAAACTCGCTGTTTGACCTCGTTAAACAGCTTGCCGACCTGCGGGCGTTCCTCCGCTGCGACCTTCCCCATGACCGACTGCAGCTCTTTCAATCGTCCCTTTTTTTTGCCCAGGAACTCCACTCGCACCTGTTCGAGTCCGTCGGCATCCGGCGCATCCGAGATAGCTCCCAGAGCACTCTGTTCGTAATCCTGAAACGCAGCGGCGTAATCCATCAACCTGCCTCCAAACTGATTCCAATACCCGCGCCTGCAGAGCCACGTCTTGTGCAACGAAAAACGGCTCGCTGGAAACGGCATTCCAGCGAGCCGTGCTCACGAATCAAGTTCGACAGCTAATGCAACCAGCGCCCGATCGATCATGCAGCATCTTGGTTTGCCAGAGCTTCTTTCGCGACCGCCACAATCTCGTCAAACACATTCGGCTCGTTGATGGCCAGTTCGCTCAGCGACTTGCGATTCAGCCCGACTCCGACCAGCGACAGTCCGTGGATGAAAGCGGAATAGGCCAGCCCGCGTTCCCGGCAGGCGGCATTCAACCGGATGATCCACAGTCGTCGAAAATCACGTTTGCGCGTCCGTCGGTCACGCGTCGCAAAAACGCGGGATCGAATGATAGTTTCTTTGACCGTCCGCAGCAGTTTGCTCCGGGCGCCACGTCGTCCTTTGGCTTCACGAAACAGCCGCTTCTTTGACCGGAGACGTGCTTTTCCAGACTTAACTCTCATGGTGATATCCTCAGTATCAGCGGGATTGCGGTTTCAGACAAAACGGAAAGAGATCAGGAAGCGGGGCGCAGCCCCGCGATGATCTTCTTCGCCTCGGCACCGGTGACGATTTCGTTTTCGCGCAGGTGCCGTTTCCGTTTGCCGTTCTTCTTGCTGAGGATGTGACCGCGGAATGCGCTGCGCTTCGTGGCCTTACCGGAGGCCGTGATCTTGAAGCGTTTCTTCATTCCTTTGTGCGTCTTCTGTTTAGGCATAGCTCAACCACCGTGCTTTTGTCAGGAGTATTCTGGCTTTCGCCCGGAGTTCGGCGACGGCGGAGTGATCCAGGGGCCGGTGTCCGAGGCGCTCTTACGTCACAGTCTGCGTAAGAGGAAGAATGGCTCTCGCCGTATCATTGTCGGCGTGAAACCGGGCGGGAGTATAGACGTCTCACAGGATTGATTGCCAGCGAGAGCTGTTGCGCAGACATCCCTGATAATACAATCTAATAATTTAACATATGGTCAAGTGTGAAATTTTACAGCTACCTGAGAGAATCCAGTCACACAACTCTCACCCTCGTCGTTCGACAGGTCGGGAATGGCGAATCCTCGCCGAACGCCCCGTAATTGCCGATTGACCGCATGAGGGTGATGGATACGATTCGCGCCAATCATGTTTGGCTCGCAGGAGAAGCTGTGTCGAGAAAGTTAATCATTGATGCCGATCCGGGCATCGGCGATGCCCTGGCCATTGCCCTGGCTCTCCGCGATCCGTCACTGGACCTGATCGGTGTCACGGCTGTTCCGGGATGTGTCAACGGGCAGGTGGCGACTCAGAACATTCTGTCAGTCGTCGAAGTCAGTGATCCGACCAAACGACCGCGACTGGGGGCGTCATCGTCTCCCAGGCCAGTGTTCACGCTCACTGGGTCGGGACAATATCCGCCCGGGTTTCTCGATCCTCTGCGTCTGAATGGTGATTACGGACTGGGGGAATCGGAAGTGCCGTTCGTCGAGCTGCACAATCCGCATGAGTCGGCACGCGTCTTGATTGACCTAGTCCGCAACAACCCTCACGAGGTGACATTGTTGACGCTGGGTCCGCTGACAAATGTTGCTGTCGCCTGTGATCTGGCCCCGAATTTTCTCGAATTGCTGCAGCGTCTGGTGGTGATGGGCGGTGCCGTGCGTACCGGGGGCGACGTAACAGCCGCTGCGGAATTCAACATCTATGCGGACACCGTCTCGGCTACGAGCGTCCTGCTTTCGCCGTCCACGCGAACCATGTTGCCACTCGATATCGCGAATCGCGTCTCATTGAGTTACGACAAGTTCGACCGTCTGAAGCAGACGCGGCCATTCGAGATGAAATGGTTCTTCGACGATTTGCTGCCATTTGCCTTGCGAACGCATCATGAGGAACTGGGACTGGAAGGGTTGCCTCTACGTGAGGTGACTGCATTGGCCGCCATCGCCGAGCCTCGGTTCTTCGAGTCCAGCCCGATGAACCTAGCCATCGAATCCACTGGTCACCTGACGCGAGGAGCGACGGTTTTCGATCAGCGCCGAATCCCTCGATGGCAGACAAATATCGACGTCGTGGACGAAGTCGACGTCCAGGGAGTGCTTGACTACGTTTCCCGAGTGCTGCAGGCAAGCAGCTGAATTCCGCAGCGGGCTGTCCCTCATTTTTTACCTTGTCCGACTGGAATATCCCTCGTGCATTCATCACTGACCTGTGCAGCCTGTGGAGCCGACCACGCCGTCGACCAGCCCCAGAACCTCTGCACGGAATGTCAGAAACCGTTGCTTGCCGGATACGATCTGGTGGCGTTGAAAGACGACTTCACTCCGGAAGTCGTTCGACGGCGTGCGATTCGTTCCATGTGGCGATTTCACGAAGTGCTGCCCGTTGACGATCCGGCTCAGGCCGTGTCATTGGGCGAAGGTGAGACGCCGCTGCTGCGATGCCATCGCTCAGGAGTCTTCTCAAAGTTCGAGAATCTGTTCGTTAAAGACGAGTCGTTCAATCCGACAGGCAGCTTCAAGGCTCGCGGTATGTCGGCAGCCGTGACGCGAGCAAAGTCGCTGGGCATCACAACGGTTGCTCTGCCATCTGCAGGAAACGCAGCCGGCGCCGCCACTTACTACTCCGCTCGCGCCGGAATGAAGTGTGCCCTGTTCATGCCGGAGGATACGCCGCCTGCCAACATCATCGAATCCGTCGTTGGGGGCGCTCAGGTGGCTTTGGTCAACGGGCTGATCAGTGATTGCGGCAAGCTGGTTCGACAGGGAGCGGGCAAGTTCGGCTGGTTCGATCTGTCGACGCTCAAAGAGCCGTTTCGCATCGAAGGCAAAAAAACGATGGGCTACGAACTGGCCTTCGACTTCGCGACTGTCGACGGAACGGCGGAACTGCGGCTTCCGGATGTGATCCTGTACCCGACCGGCGGCGGCACTGGTCTGATCGGAATGTGGAAAGCCTTCGACGAAATGGAACAACTCGGTTGGATCGGTTCTGAACGTCCACGCATGGTCGTTGTTCAGGCCGAGAACTGCTCACCGATTGTGCGAGCATTCAATGCTGGTGAAGAACACGCTCCACTGTTCGAGAACGCTGCCACCGTCGCGGCCGGGCTTCGTGTACCCGTTGCGGTCGGTGACTTTCTGATGATCCGGGCCCTGAAAGAAAGTGGTGGAACAGCCGTCACCGTTTCTGACAAAGCACTGCTCCAGGGAGTCAGCGAGCTTTCTGCCGGCCAGGGCATTTATGCCTGCCCGGAAGGTGGAGCCGTCTGGAAAGCCGCCGAGCAGCTTCTGGCAGATGGCTGGATTGAACCGCACGAGCGAGTCGTCCTGTTCAATACGGGTACAGGGCTGAAATACAATCACCTGTTCCCAACCGACGGACTGACCGTACTCGACCACAACGATCCAACGTGCCTGGACCGACTGTAGCCACGCAGTTGTGATCGTGAGCTAAGTGCCGTTATCGCTTTGCGGCCGATCCGCGTGGGGCGATTCGTTCACAAGTTGCTTTGCTCCCGCGTCACGAAGTTCACCAGCGATCGAATCTCCACGAGCAAACAATTTGCGGGTCGCAGTAACACGGTCGTGTCCATCCCTCGAACTCAACCGTCGAATCAGTTCTGCAACCGTCAAGTCGCTCAGCGTGTCAGTGCGGTCTATTACGATGGATCCACTTTTACGCGTCGTTGGAGCATTCCAGTCCTCATCGGTAAGTGGGTCCGATTTCTGGCACCATCCGACGCGGATCGAGAGGGAGTTGCCGGGCTTGAGATCGGGAACGCCGGAGTATTGTGTCATCCCACCCGGGGACAGCGCAACCTGTTCGGTGAAGCGCTCACCGGGCTGCAGTTCGCGGAACTTCAGTGGAGTCGTGGCCAATCGAGAGACTGCAAAGTCCGTGCGAAACGGTGTGCCATCAGCATCGCCGACAAACATGACAGTCGTGACGTTCAGATTCTGGTGATCGACCACTTTCCGGGGTTCCGTGCCCACGTTCTCGTACCAGACTGTAAGAATCGCACGGCGGTCCTGCTTATCGAGTGTGACGCGGCCCGGTGACAGACCGACTCGAACACCGTCCACCGGCCGCCCCCACACGGCCTTTTCCGGCTGACCGTCGACAGCATGACTGGCGACCTCATCCGCAGAAATTCCCAGACGTCCCAATAGCCGGTCCATCTGCTCACCCGCCGAGCCTGTCAGAAAGGTCCGCAGTGTTTTCACTCGATCGCGCATGAACAGGCCGAATCCAAGCGACTCGTACATCGTGTATCGGCCGTTGGACATCCGCAGGAGGTAAGCCGGGCCACCATCGATTTTGGCTTCCCCGCCCCGTCCATCCATCAGGATGCCGGCATTCGCCAGACCCTTGACCAGTTCCCGAGCTTCTTTTTTCGAAATCTGGACATGTCGGTGAAACGGACTGGTCTTGATTGGAGGCAGCGGCGCCACCTGCAAATGGAGCCGATAAAACGGTTTGTCTTCGGGTCCGATGTAGCTCAGGGACAGGCGGAAGGATTCGATGTCCTGGTGCAGTACCTTCAAGCGTGTCTCCGTGCTGTCCTGCCCGGACGGGCCGAACCAGACTCGGCTCGATCCTGTGTATTTCGCGAGCAGTTCACCGAGGTACCGAGTGAGACTGCCCAGCCCTGGCACGGCGACTGCATCCTGTCCCCATTGCCTGCGTCGGGTCGTCCTCTTGCCATCCGTTATCGCGTATTGAAAGTGCACCTCGCCGGGGACCCCCGGTCGCTTTGAGTTCTCTTGATTCGCCAGCTCCGCCAGTTGGATGCGTTTCCAGAGCCGCCGGTTCTCGTGCTCCATCAATGCAATCGAATTCCAGTGACGACGCTTGCCGTGAAAGTCATGGACGATCTTCAGTCGGCCGTCCCCGTGGGCTTCAAGCTCCCACCGTCCGAACTCCAGCGCCACGCCGGTCGAGAATTGAAACTGACGTTTCGCGGCCTGGACTTTCGCGTCTGAAAACAGACTCGCAGCAGCAAAGGCAATCAGCAATAGTCGTACGAAAGCAGACATCGTTCGTACCTGTCTCAAGAAGTCAAAACTTCCGACACGCGATCTGAATCGCGAGAACATCCGAGTCGACGATCCTAACACTGCTCAGCCTGGTCGAATTCAAACCGGTGTGGCATGTTTCGTCCACGTGGCAACTCACAGTGATGCGATCAGCATCTTGTACTCGCGCAGTGGTCTCGCAATCAGCTTCCGATTTGCCAGCACTCGACTTCTCCAACGCTGCTGCGAATCAGCAGTTTTCCGCTCGAGAGATCAGCGCATTGCCCGTAAACAGAGCGACTGCAGGTTGACGTTCATGTGTGTAGAGCACGGGTGTGGCCAGGCCCGAGTGACCTTCGTGCTCCCACACGACTTTCCCGGTGTCTTTAGTGACTGCGACACCACCGCCCGCGTTGACAATCACCACGTCGTCCCACAACAGAGGTGAACCGGCGTGAGAGTGTTTCGGGCCTTTGGACACATTGGTCAACTTGGTCCGCCAGCGAATGGAACCGTCGCTCGTGTTGATGCAATAAACGAGCGGCTTACCCAACTCTCCCAGGAAGTAGAGCCGCCCATCATCAAAGGCGAACGACGACTGGCACTTCTGCGTTTCGTACATGTGGGGGAATTTGGTGTCCCACACTTTTCAGTACTCGACCACAACGATCCAACATGCCTGGACCGGCTGTAGGCAACGCAATCCTGATCGCAAGGTGAGCTGTTTAGATAGAGCACTTTACCGCAGTGCCGGCGTTTGCTCATTCATCACTGTTTGCGCTGTGGCCGTCGCATCCGACTCGACGTTTTCCCCACTGACAGCAACCTGTAGAGATTTCAGTAGCGTCGACTGGAAATACACGTCGCGGAGTACGATCGGGTCCTTCTTCCGATGGGGCGAGAAGATCACGGTTACAGGTATCGATGACGAATTGACTTTCGCCAGCGTGGCCTCGATCTCCTCGCTGTAGTCAGTCCAGTCAGCCTTAAGTGTCAGAACGTTGTGTTCTTCGACGAACATACGCGTTGAATACGTATTCAAACTCAGTTGTTCGACGAGCTTGCAGTTCGGGCACCAGTCGGCGGTGAAGTCGATCAGGACAGGTCGGCCTTCATCCAGAGCTTGAGCGACCGACTCTTCCGAATAGTCGGCCCACGGCAGTTTTTCGCCGCCCACATACAACTTGAAACCGACTCCGCAGATTGCGCCCGTCAGTATCAGCGCGGCAAATCGAACCTTCCAGCGAGTCGCTGCGGGAGATGACAGGCTGTACAGATTTCCGATCATCCACAGGCCGAGGCCCATCCCAAGGAGCATAAGAAGCGTCGGAACGACGTACTTGTCGCCCAGAATCGAAACCAGATAGACCGTCGTTGCCAGTAGCACGAAGCCAGAGAACTCCTTGAATCGGACCATCCACATGCCTGGTTTCGGCAGGAGGTTGATTGCACCGGGGAACAGGCCGAACACCAGATAGGGGGACGCCATACCGAGGGCCATCATCGTCCAAACCAGATAAATCGTCGCGGGGGCCTGCTGCAGCGACCATCCCAGTGTGACACCCAGAAATGGGCCACTGCAGGGCGTGGCGAGCAGTGTTGCGAAAACTCCCGTCAGGAATGCGCCCAGCAGACCTTCCCGCTGCTGGGCTCCGACCGAGCCCACCATACCGGGAATCGGGATTTCAAAAACGCCCAGCAGACTGAGTGCCATGGCAAAGACCAAAGCGCACATGGCGACAATAAATACCGCGTGACTGAAGAGTTCGCCCCAGGCCATGCCTGCAAACGCAGCCATGGTCGCCAGCGTCAGAAAGACAGCAAGTAAACCAGCTGAGTACGAAAGATTGAGCGCCAGGATGCGCGAGCGGCTTTCACCAGCCTGCTGCACGAAGCTCAGAACCTTGATCGCTATGACGGGCAGTACACACGGCATGACGTTGAGAATCAGCCCGCCAAGGAATGCATACAGAAGAAACTGGGCGAGCGATCCGCTCGTATTTTCATCCGGACCATGGATTGTGATGTCCTTGAAAACATCGCCGGTGGGAGTGGGAGGGATGGGGGGCGGATCGGAACCGATCGCCGACAACGCTGACCCTGGTGGAACGACTCCCAGTTCGGCCGCAAAAGAACCGCGGATGCATTTGTTAACGTCACAGACCTGCTGCGTAACCTTGAGTCCTGCTCCGTATGCGGTCGCATCGTCTGCAACGACGAATGTTCGGGACCAGGTGACCTCTCCGTGGTGGATGCGTTGCACAACAGTGTTGCCGTTGCTGTCGACTTCGTGGTTCTCAACCTCGCTGTCTGTTTGGAAGGCGGAGCCATCGTCCTCCAGACCGAACAGGTGGGTGATCCCCAGCACGGTGGGAAGCCCCAGATTCTTGCGGTTCTGGTCCAGTGCAAATGTGTGATACCCGTCGTCCATGCGAGCCGTCACCGAGACAGTGACTTTCTCGCCGGGTTGCGAGTTTTGGGGAGTCAGCCGCGCTGTCCAGACGGACGGACCCGGGACCTCACGGCCGTCACTCGCTTTGAGCATTTTGATGTGCTCAATCTCGAAGACGGGTTCAGCCACGGAGCTCGTGTCAATTCCCGAGAGATCCAGCTCGGCGATCGTCAGGTCAAAATCCACATCAAAGGGCGTGCATGTGCCGTTCTTGCCCGATGTGCAGATTTGGTATCTCAGCTTGCCCGCAAGCTTTGTTCCGGCCGTCACAGCTACCGGCGTGATTCGAAACTTCTGCGTCCAAGAAATTGGCTCCTCAAACTTCGCCATCCGCATTTCGAATACGGGATCGTCGTACTCGTATGGCTTTCGGGCGGGCACAAGCTGCTTATCCAGGGGTTCGAGTCCAACAACTGAGTTGAAGCTGGTTTGAGTCCTCCCTGAGAATTCTCCGGTTGTCGCGTAGACGTACGCACCCTCGGGCACGGCGACGGAGATCTTCAGCGTCGCGACACCCGACTCGGCTCCCTTCCCCTGGGTCAGCGTAATTTCGGCATCCGAACCGCCCAGAGGATTCGACGTACCTCCAAGGTTCAGGAAGAAGTCCTGAGCGATCGTGATCCCACATGTGCTGCTGACTGACGCAATCAGCAGCAAAACTGCGAGTCGACGCGAAAAACGAAGAGGCTTCTCACAAGGGGAATGAGCTAAACGCCGCATGGCCAGGTACCTGTATGAAAGGGGTAGGCCCCACCGTCAGGCAGTTGTGTCTGCCTGCACGCGGAGGACTCCAACATGTAGTTTCGGCATTGGACGGGGTGCGGGCTTGTGAGCCACACCACCGTTTCAAATACGGTTATGTTGACGGTCATGATAGGTCAGTCTGCGAAGACTGAGCAATTCGAGTCGTGCGGGAGGGGTGCAGGACGGTTTGCGTGGGCTCTGTGGAATGGAAAAACCTGGGACGGGCTGAACAGGGAACTCGAAGCGTTCACGACCACGCTCATGGAGGAACGGATCAAGAACGTGTCCTGCACCCGGTTCGCATATTGACCCCGTTTTTCCGATGGTCGTACGATCCGCCTTCATTCCGCAGGGGGGAATCGAGACAGGAAGCTCGACGCGCGACAGTGACAAAGGAAGTCATCTGGGTCCTGATGCTGGCTTTGACTCTCCGCGTGGGAGGTGCGCTCGGGCTGCATTCCTATCTCGCCGCCAGGCGTCCGTTTCTGATTCCCGGTGATGCGAATGGGTACTGGGAACTGGGACACAAGCTGGCTGCCGGCGAAGACTACGCGATCTACGACCCGCCAAGACGCGTCATGCGCATGCCGGGATTCCCTTTGTTTCTTGCTGCATCCATACGCATCGGGGGAGACCGTCTTCTATTCGCTCGTCTGATGCTGGCCGTTGTTGGGGCTGCTACGTGCGGGATGGTG
>CAYSJO010000120.1:0-6967 GCA_964431285.1 uncultured Planctomycetaceae bacterium | reverse complement strand
CCCTCGTCAGCCGGAGCGTCTTCGCCCGATTCTGGCTGACGCTGGACGTCTGGTGCCGTGGTACCGACCGAATCATCACTTGAGTCCTGGCGCGCGTAGGATTCCCCGGCAAATCCGCCTGCAGCCTCGCCGATTGCGCCTGCAATGCCCTTCTGGACAAAGTAGATCGCCGAAAAGGCCTCGAGCGATTCGCCCATATCCGTCGTGCCGAATATGGACTCGAACAGACCGATACATGCGCCGAACGGAAGGAGGAACAGCAGCAGGAGGGCTGCCCCGATGACTGCGCCCAGGATGCGGTTGCAGGTCGCACCGGCAATGGCTCCGCACAATGCGCCGATTCCAATTGATGGTGCAAGTGCGAAAAACCCAAGAGTGCCACCAGCAAAGCTCTCTGCAGATTCTGTTGTGGCCACTTCCAGGTTGTACGCTGTGAATCCACCGCGCACGATCGCACAGGCCACAGCACCAACTACCGCACCCACAACTCGAGAGTCTGTTGAAATCTGCAATGCGGGCATGGCTCAGCCTCGTGCGGGGTCTGGTGCGAATTATTCATTCGATCTACCCGAGTCGGAAACGACTCCCAGATATAACGTTGCGGAGTTGTGATTTGGAGTTGGTGAGGGGTCGACATGTCAGTTCCAATCAGGCACTCTGTACAGCACACTCCTCTTGGTCGCCGGGCGGCAGAAGTTTTTGTAAACGTGCGGCAGGGCTGGCCTAGAATCGATCGCCGGATTTGTAAGGCAAGAACAAAGGGCAGCGGCGGAGTGAAAGCTCACTCGACTTGATCAGGCGGGCGTGCTGGCCGGTCGAATCGCGGGCACGAGGCGTTCGGCCAGGGCGAACGCTCCGAACAGGACACCGTTGTAGAACAGGTCGCTGGTCAGAGTCCCGCGGATAAAGGGGATCGCATTCAGGTAAGTCTGGCCCAGGCTGCGTCCGGCGGGCAGATCGTAGAAAAGCCACCAGCCGAAGTTCGACACGACGAAGAAAACAGCCGTAGCCGCGAGTGACCCGGCGAGCACTGTGCCGAACGTTCGGCGTTTCCGCAGCAGCAAACCGATCCCGATGATCATCCCGAACGACAGATACACAAACGATGCCGTCTTCCAACCCTGTTCGAACAGATGTTCGTACCGACCGGCATACAACAGGACGTCGCTGACAATCATCGCTGCCAGCGGCACGATAAACGCGAGACGTTTCGACAGAAAACACGCGCCCCCGAACAGAGCGATGGCTCCTACCGGTTGAAAGTTCTCCAGACCGGGCAGCAGTCGTAAGAGGGCGGCGGTCAGGATCAATCCCGTCAGAATAAGGAACCGCGGCTGACGGATGAGAGATTCGGGCTTGGACGACACTGGAGTGACCCCTGCGGTGATGTGGTGAACAGTCGAAGAGGATAACTCTCGCTGCTGTCCACGCAAAGCCGGGCTGAGTAATGCCTCATTGCAGCCGCAGCCCGGCTTTCGGTAGTCTGTCTCTGTCGGTCACTTGAACCGGAATTGAACCACTGAACTCAGCAGGGAAGGCGCTCAGATATGGCGACCGAACGGACTTTTGTGCTGCTCAAACCGGATGCGGTACAGCGACGGCTTGTGGGTGAGCTGTATGGACGATTCGAACGGAAGGGCCTGAAAGTTGTCGGGCTGAAGATGCTGAGTGTGACTCAGGAACTGTCGCGCCGACATTACGAGGAACACGTCGAGAAGCCGTTTTATCCGCTGCTGGAGGAGTTCATCACATCCGGTCCGGTGATCGCTCTGGTCCTGGAAGGTCCGGAAGCAATTTCGGTTGTCCGAGCAATGCTGGGAGCAACGAACGGTCGCGAGTCGCCGATGGGAACAATACGCGGCGACTTCGGAGTGAGCCGGCAGATGAATCTTGTCCATGGCAGCGATGGCCCGGAAGCCGCCGCTCGTGAGATTCCGATCTATTTCTCGGACGACGAACTGATCGATTACGAGCCGACGCTCGGCGGCTGGGTTTGCGCCGACGACGAGAAATAGGCCCAGTTTGAGAGCGACTTATGTCTGAATCGACTCTGGCCAGAATGTCCGGCCTGCCACACGTTGAACAGCCCGTTTCGCGACGCGACATGCTGATGCGCGGTGGTGCGGGTTTTGGCGGACTGGCTCTGGCGAGTCTTCTGGCTGACGAAAATCGATCAGATCTGTTGGGCGCAGATTCGCCTGCATCGCCGAAGAATCCGCACCATTCTCCGCCTGCGAAAAGCGTTATCTTCCTCTTTATGGAAGGTGGACCATCGCAGATGGACCTGTTCGATCCAAAACCTCTGCTGACTGAATTAGCCGGACAGCCTCTGCCGAGTTCGTTCAAACCGGTCATTACACCGATGGGCGAATACAACGCGCCGTTGCTCGCCCCGAAACGCAAGTGGAAGCAACATGGCGATGGAGGGCTGTGGATCTCTGACTGGCTGCCGCACACCGCGAAGTGCGCCGATGACCTGGCCGTACTGCGCGGCTGCTGGACAAACGGGATCAATCATTCCGGCGGCGTCTGCCAGATGAACACGGGAGTTTTTGTGGCCGGACGTCCTTCGCTGGGCTCGTGGGTCAGTTACGGTCTGGGAACCGAAAATCAAAGTCTGCCGGCGTTCGTCGTTATTCCGGACAGCAAGTCTGATCCTGTGAATGGTCCGCGAAACTGGGGCTCCGGGTTCATGCCGGCAGCTTATCAGGGAACGCGGCTGCAAATGGGCAGCCAACCGATTGCTGACCTCGCAACACCGAAAGGCGTGTCGCAGGAGCGACAGAAAGCCAAGCTGGAATTCCTCAAGCAACTCAATGAGAAGCACGCCGAGCAACGCCCGCAGCAGACGGAACTGGAAGCCCGCATCGCCAGTTACGAACTGGCGTTTCGCATGCAGGCGACGGCTCCGGAAGCGGTCGATCTGACACAGGAATCGAAGGACACACAGGCCCTTTACGGCATCGGCGAGAAGGAGACGGATACCTTCGGGCGCAACTGCCTGCTGGCGCGTCGGCTGGTTGAACGTGGTGTGCGTTTCGTCCAGCTCTACCACGGAACTGGCAGCAAGTGGGATGCGCACGCAGGAATCGAAGGAAATCACACGAAGAACTGCCTGCAAAGCGACAAGCCAGTCGCTGGACTCTTGAAGGACCTGAAACGTCGCGGACTGCTGGATTCCACGCTGGTCGTGTGGGGCGGTGAATTCGGTCGGACTCCGATGAGCGAAAAGGGAAATGGCCGAGACCACAACGTCACCGGTTTCACCATGTGGATGGCCGGAGCGGGCATCAAAGGCGGGCGGACGATTGGGGCAACAGACGAGCTTGGCCTGCACGCGATCGAAGACCGGCTGCACGTCCACGACCTGCATGCGACGATTCTCTACATGCTTGGTCTGGACCACATGGACGTCACCTTCCGCTACAAAGGCCGCCCTGAACGCCCGACAATCAACGAAGGCGAGCCCTGCCTGAAGCTGCTCGGTTAGCCGAACCAACTCGTGGCAGTCGTTTGCGCAATTGTCTTGCCGCCCTGCACAGGTTGTCGCGGCATTCCTCGGTGCTCACTGCCCGCGCCAGCAGGGTGCACACGGGATGTCCGGTGTTAATCGTCGACCCTTCAGCGGGGATGTCTGCGAGCTCGACGCACGAATCATCCAAAGTGGCCACAAGCGGACGCAGATCGCAAATACCCACCGGTTCCGGCGCGTAAACAATGATTCTGCCCCACATTGGCGTGTGCTGCCCGGTTGTCGCCGACCATTCAGTCTGCGAACACTGGGAGTTTACAGACTCGACATGGCAGCGCATGAGCGGCCAGCCGTAAGCCCGCTCGAACAGCTCGGCCGATGCTGGCCAGCGCGGATTAACTTCGAGAGTCCACAAAGTGGCTCCGTTCTGATCGAGGATGAAATCGATCCCGAAAAGGCCTACAAGTCCCGCGCCAGTGGCGATTGTCTGGCCGATCTGCTCCGCGAGTGCGAAACAACCTAGAAACACGTCTGCTGGTCCAAGTGGGCCGATCGACCCGCAGTGCAGATAGCCTGTTGCTCCTGCGTCAGATTCGCCATGCAGCTGACGACATATACCCAGTAAACGGACACTGGATGCCGCCGCGACGAAAAGAGCTGAAACGGAATCACCCACGGCAAACTGCTGGAACACGTAACCCGGCAAGGTAGCTGTGTCGTGTTTCGCCGCGCGAACGTGGAAGCCAGCGGCACTACTCAGTGGCTTGGCCAACCAGCGGATATTCAAGTCGTCCGATGTGAGGCGAGTGCGGACTTTGAGTGTCGGCAGTCCAGCAATCTCGAGCTGTTCCTGAATCCAAAAGGGGTCGCGAACGAGTCTCAGCGCATCTGATCCGTTGCCCGCCAGCGGAAATCGTGCTGCCAGCGTCTCGATCAGTTCGGGTGAATTCTCCAAAGCTCCCGTGTAGACCAGCGGCGCGTTCGGCGTGTCAGCGAGCGCGGCGGGAATTCCATCGGGCCAGTCCGACACAACCCGGACCGATTGTGCGCACGAACGGAGGTCAGTATCGCCAAACTGATCGATGCACGACGGAGCGAAGCCCGATGCGACAGCCGATTGAGCCGCGGCGCGTGTGCTGGCTCCGATAATGATCAGCGGCTCGGTCTCGGGCATTGTTGCTTTGTTGAGTTATCCGTGGGGCGTTCGCTTGCCAGGCCGGGAGTCAGTTCCGATCATACCCGCGGCTGTCCTCACGGCCAGGAGTGTCCGGCCGACACGACTGATTCAGTGAGTGAGTTGGCCGGAGAAAAACATCTCATTCAGCTTCGTTCTGCAGCAAGGAGAGAAAGTTATGTCGATGTTTGTCGGTGAAGCTCTGGTTGGTGAGGGCAATGAGGTTGCGCACGTCGATCTTCTGATTGGCGACAAAGACGGCCCTGTGGGTGTCGCGTTTGCCAACGCTCTGTCCAGTCAGACGATGGGACACAGCAACCTGCTGGCCGTGCTGGAACCGAATCTGGCGGTCAAGCCGGCAACCGTGATGATTACCAAAGTCACGATCAAAGGCGCCAAGCAGGCCGTTCAGATGTTCGGGCCGGCTCAGAAAGCCGTCGCCGACGCAGTTGGCGATGCCGTTGAAGCAGGCACGATCCCGAAGGATCAGGCAGAGAATCTGGTCATCGTCTGCGGCGTGTTCATCCACTGGGAAGCCGACGACGACGCCAAGATCTACGAGTACAACAAGGAAGCGACGAAGCTCTCGATCGAACGAGCAATGGGTTCAAGCCCCTCGGTCGATGAAATGCTTGCGAAGAAGGGCGACGCTAAACACCCGTTCTTCGCCGGCTGATCCTGCCCGCAGCGAAATGAACTCTCAGAACCCGGTTTCTTATGGAAGCCGGGTTTTCTTATTGATTTGTTGAATCGTCAGCCGCAGTCTTGATTGCCGTACTCCTGTGCATCGCAGGATTGCATCGCACGTAAGCCGGCTGTGATGTGCTTCGGATGGGAAACCAGTCCATGAAAAGGATACTGATTCAGTTCGACACGGATTCGCAGCCGAGTTCGTTTGATCGTGTGGTCGCTGTCGATTCCGGTGTGGACGAGCTGTTCTCGTACAGCGACATCACGGCTGACAATGTGACGCCCCTGGTCCATGGAGCAATGTTTACACGCGGTCCTGCAGACCTGAAGAACACAGCGATCTTCGTCGGCGGCAGCAACGTGGCCGATGGCGAAGCACTGTTGTCGGCTGTGCAGTCGGCGTTCTTCGGTCCGATCCGGGTGTCCGTGATGATGGACTCCAACGGTTCGAACACAACAGCGGCGGCGGCGGTCCTGGCAGCGGCCGGGCATCTGGATCTGTCGCACACGACAGCTCTCATCCTTGGCGGGACCGGACCGGTGGGACAGCGAGCTGCTCAGATCATGTGCGGTCTGGGGGCCAGTGTGCGAATCGGAACGCGGAAAATCAGCCGGGCTGAAGCGACCTGTGATGCGGTTTCTGCGGTCGTGGACGGAGCACAGGTCATTCCACACGAAACCGGCACGGCACGTGCGCTCGCAGCAGCCGCTGACGGAGCAGAGTTGATCATCGCAACCGGAGCGGCCGGCGTGCAGTTACTGTCTGTGGCACAGCGGCGGGAACTCGGCTCACTCAAGGTCGCGATCGACCTGAATGCTGTGCCACCAGCTGGGATCGAGGATGTTGAAGTCATGGATCGCGCCGAGGAACGCGACGGCGTCATCTGCTATGGAGCGATTGGCGTTGGCGGTACGAAGATGAAGATTCACAAGGCGGCGGTCGCGAAGCTGTTTACGGCGAATGACCTGGTACTCGATACGAATGCCATCTTCGAAATCGGGCAGAACCTGTGAGCGATTCATCGCAGACTCCAGACCCGGAAGCTGCGGAGCCCTGGTACAAAGACGGGCTGCACTTTCGGTGTACCCAGTGCGGTCACTGCTGTACGGGAACGCCAGGACATGTCTGGGTCGACGAAGACGAAATCGCTGCGATCGCTGAGTATCTGGATAAGCCGGTCGGCGAGATTCGCCTGATGCACTGTCGACGCGTCGGTTCGCGCGTGTCGCTCAACGAGTATGCGAACGGCGACTGCATTTACTTCGATGGAGCGACGCGCGGCTGCACGATTTACCCGGTGCGACCGAAGCAATGCCAGACATGGCCATTCTGGAATTCCAGCCTGCGCAGCGAAGCTGCCTGGAAGGCCGTCCAAAAAGAGTGCCCTGGTGCCGGGCATGGTGATTTCGTCCCCTTGGAAGAAATCGAGATCCAGGCGGCACGGTTCGATGTCTAGAGGATTCTCAGCGTTGGTCTTCGACTCGAAAACCCCTCTCCCCTGTGGGAACTTTATTCATGGGGCTTGGAGCTGTAACTGGTTTTTGTTTTTGAGGATACGGAATCCGTTGAGGATCAGCTTGGCGTTGACGAACTGGCGGACTCGGGGGAGACGGCGGACATGGGCCGGGAG
>CAYSJO010000119.1:0-6420 GCA_964431285.1 uncultured Planctomycetaceae bacterium | reverse complement strand
CCCCTCTCCCTAATCCTCTCCCCACGGGGAGAGGGAACAGCTGGAGAAAGGTCGGCCTAGATGACTGATTCTTGACGCGTGGGCATAGTGCCGCAAGGAGCCGGCCCCCTGCCCTGCCCTTTGCCTGCACACTGATCATCGGGACCGAACCCAAACACGACTTGTAGAGCCCGCTTAGAATGAAACCTCTCACATTCGCACTGCGGATGGCGGCGAGCCCGCCACCGCACTCGGCCGGTTTCTGGCAGATCATGTTAAGGAACGCATGCAGGTCGGCAAATGACTTCGCCGGGTGAGTCATGCGGAATCGGAATCGCTACTTCGAGTCGCGTTCGAGCCATTCGATGACAAGTGCAAGTTGAGCCGGCAACCACGGAGTCAGTGTATAGATGCCGTGCCCCAGAAACGCCTGATGGGCTCGGCCGAAGCGTGTGAGGCCGGTCTTGTCGAACTCGATCAGCAGATTACGGCCGTCCGCATGCATGCGTGTCGCCGTCTTCCAGCGAGGACAATTCACAGGGAAACGATCGCGGATCTTTTCCGGCGTAATTTCGTCCAGGCTCGCTTCCAGAAACTTGTGCAGTCTCAGGTTCGCCGCCCCGCTGCCCGCAGCGGGCAGGTCCGTTCCGGCGATGGCAAAGGTCTGAACCCAGTCGCCGTGACGTGCAGCGAGGACGTCAAAAATCGCTCGCTGGACCTGAGCGGCGGTATTGTTCTCACACCCGATCGTGATCGCCGGGACTGTTCGTTCCGGACGTTCCTTGTCGAACGAACGATGATGAATGATGTGCAGCAGTTGCCGATAGCCGTTTGTGTCCCAGCCATACCGGACCGGTGCTCCGAACGTGACGACAAACAGTGAATCGGCCCACGGATGCGGTGTGGGTCCGGCCTCAAGAAACGCACGCGCGCGTTCGCCCTCTTCTTCCAAAGAGTCTCCGGCGGCCTCAAAAAACTTCGACACACTTTCCCGCTCGTTCGCCAGCAGGTTGGACAGAAGTGCGAATGCGCTGCCAGCGTGACTGTGACCCCACATCAGGACACGATCACGGCCAGGTTCAAGCCCGTCGGCCTCAAGGTCCGCAAGCCAGTTGACCAGCATGACGGCCAGTTCGGCCCGAGCCAGATGGGTATTGCTGCTGCTCCACGTGGGTTCCAGACGGCGGACAATCGGGTCGCCGCCGCACAGTTCCTGAAAGTGAGCCCTGTAAGCTTCCTTGTAGTTTCCCACTTCTCCCGTTACGACATCGGTGACCCGCTTGGTCTGCTCAGCCAGTTTCCGCACGAGTGGCTTCAGGGCAAGCTGCATCGCGGGAGAAGCCCGTCGCTCCACCAGGCCGTTCATCATCGCATTCACGCCGATCGGGTCGGAGCCCATGAACGTGCCGTGGACGAGCAACACTCTCTGCACACCAAGATGTACGTGCAGGCGGCTGAAGTCAGCAGGTTCCTCCAGTTCGTGCGACAGCGGCCGCACCACCGGGTCGACAGCAGGTTCGGTCGGATAGGACTGATGTCGAAAGCGGTTGTTGGCAGGCATGACGATGAATCTCTAAAGAGGTCGTCAGCGAATTAATTCAGAGGCATGACCGTCGCCAGGAGAAGCGTCACGGCCATGCTGACCAGTCCGAGCACGATCAGCAGCGGCGTCCACGTGGACAGACCCTCTTTCTCGGTCAGTCCGCCCATCTTGGTGAAGATCCAGAAACCACTGTCATTCATCCACGAACCAACCAGCGACCCGGCGCCGATGGCGGTTGCCAGGTAAACCTTGTCATACGGCAGGTCCAGCCCGACGAGCATCCCCGGCATCATGCTCGACGTGATGATCATGGCCGCCGTACTCGACCCCTGTGCCACTTTGAGCAACGACGCAATACCGAAGCCCAGGAACAGCATGGTTATTCCCGTTACTTCGGCTCCGCCAAACATGTCTCGAATGGCGTCTCCGACGTGCGCAACCTTCAGCATGGCACCAAACGCCGAACCTCCGGCCGTGATCAGAATGATTACCCCACCGCTCATCAGTGAAGTTTCAACCAGCTTCGACATATCTTCTTTAGACGGTTTTCGCTGCTTGACGTAGACGAGCAGCGCAATGACGGTCGAAATCAGCAGAGCCAAGTTCGGGTTTCCGGTGATCTGTGTGTATTGACTCGCGCTGGTCCAGGCTCCGGGTGAGCCAGCCGTATCCAGCGTCTCCTGTTTGATCTGCTTCAGAGCGTCGCCGCGGGACAGAGTTCCCTCGGATTCGGTGATGATCTGTGCCGCCTGGGCTTCGACAGTTGAGCCAGCAGAAACGGCAAGCTCCTGAGCTTTCGCCAGTAATTCCGTGTCGGAAAATGTGCTGGCGACGGTGTGAATCGCGATCATGACCACGGGCAGTACGACGGGCAGTAGCGACGCGAACAGGCTGGGAAGCTCTTCATCCTTCAGTGGATCAGGTTCCTCGTGCCCGGGAATCTCTCGCATGGGGATCTTGAACATTCGATCGAGAATTCCAGCACAGACAATTCCGGCGATTGCCGCCGGAAACGCCACCATGGCTCCGACCATGATCATCTTGCCCAGATCGATTCCCAGGTTCGCAGCCATCGTCAGTGGCCCAGGCGTCGGCGGCACGAGTGTATGCGTAATGGCACCACCAGCCGTGATCGCGAGAATACACTTCAGATATGCCTTGCCGGTCCTCCGGTAAAACGATCGCGCCAGTGGGACGAGTAGATAGAATACCGTGTCGAAGAACACGGGGACCGCCAGAACGTAGCCGCTTCCCATCAGGGCCCACGGTGATCGTTCCTCGCCCAGCAGGCTCATGAAGGAACGCACGACGCGGTCGGCCGCACCGCTGTCCATCATGCAAGTGCCAATCACAGCGGCGAGGGCGATCACGATGCCGATCCCGCCGCATGCACCGCCGAATGCGGCTGCTACTCGGGAAATGGCGTCACCGGCAACGCTGACGGCCCCGGTGTCCGGGTTCTTTTCGACCGCGAGCAGGCTGACGACCATGGCCGCAGTAATCAGGGCGATGAACGCATTCACCCGCAACCACATGATCATCCCAATGACCAGGACGATTCCGATTGTCATGACGATCAGCGGATAGGTCTCGCCCATTAGTCAACGTCTCCCGGGTGCAGTTCTGAAAGCTGGAAAGTGGCCGCAGGACTCGCGGTCGATAAGGAACGGGCGATTCTATCGGGGCAGGCTGCGCCAGCAAACCGGCTCAGAAACAGCAGCGGTGAACGACGCAAAGACAGGCAGTAGACTTGGACGTCGTTCGTAGTAGCCGGACTTGTCCGGCTGATCTGCCTGATCGAATGTCGCTGAGCGAACGAACCGCATGAATGCGGTTACTACGAACGAAACCAACTCCCCTGCCCTGCCCCGCCCCGGAGTCTGAACTTGGAAAGCGATCCCACAACACTCGCACCTGGCGAACTGTATCAGCACATGATTCGTCTTGTGACCCCACGGCCGATCGCCTGGGTTTCGACAATCTCAAACGACGGTGTGCCGAACCTGGCACCGTTCAGTTATTTCAATGCGGTTGGCTCCAACCCGCCAACTCTGATGTTCTGCCCGGCGAACAGACCCGACGGGACTCGTAAGGATTCGCTGGCCAACATCGAGCAGAATGGCGAGTTCGTCGTCAACGTTGTGCCATTTGACCTGGCCGAACCGATGAATCAGTGCGGAGCTCCCTACGAACCGGAGATCAACGAATTCGAGGCCGCGGGTCTGACGTCGGCAGATTCAACTCAGGTCCGGCCACCGCGTGTGGCCGAGGCTCCTGCGTGCTTCGAATGCGTTCTGCACACGGCACTGAGCCTTGGGACCGGGCCCGGCGGAGCGAATCTGGTGGTCGGGCGGATTGTCGCGATACACGTCCGGGACGACGTGCTCGATGAGAAAGGTCGTGCGGATCCGGGCCGATTGGACTCAATTGGACGCATGGGGGGAATTTCGTACACACGGACGACGGAACGGTTTGACCTGGAGCGGGCACGAAGCTGAGGCCGATTGAGGAATGTCTGAGGTCAGCGGAGTCGCACCCCTGAGCGTCAATACCTGACTATTCCCCTTGCCGATTGAATTCGTGCGTGCTGAGACGAGTCCGAGCTGGATTCCTGTGAGATTTGCGGGAAAACTCCCCTTAAGTCCGGAGTGTTCCATGTAACATTGCGGGTCGATTACGTGTATACCCCAGCGAACTGCAGCGGCGTTGCCGGGCCCGGCCTGTCATCGCGGCGTCTTGCGTCACAATCGGAGACTGGAAATGCTGTCCCAAACTCTCTGCCTGGCCTTGTTTGGACTGTCACTCGCCACGTTGCTGGCTCAGCCGTCAGTTGCTGATGACTCGGCAACTGCCCGCGTCCTGCAGTACCGGACAGAATCCGGCGAGACGTTTCAGGCTGTCATGGTCAAGGCTCCTGAGACAACACAGGTCGGCGAGCCGGACCATGTCGTTCTGTTTGACACCTCGGCCAGCCAGACGGGCGAATACCGTCGACAGGGCCTGGCAGCACTGAACAGTTTCATCACGAATCTCAATCCGGACGCTCGGATTCGCCTGTTTGCCGTCGATGTCACTGCCAAAGAACTGACGGCTGGCTTCGTTCTAGGTTCGGACGCCGCCGTTGGTCAGGCAATCGCACGGCTGGAACGACGTGCTCCGCTGGGGTCGACAAATCTGCGTTCCGCGCTGGAGTCTGCAGTTGCAGCTATCGAGGAGGGACAACCCGCAACAATCGTTTACATCGGAGATGGCGTCAGTGGTTCACAACTGATTCAGAACGAAGACATGACAGCGCTGATCGCCACGCTGCAGGAACGTCGACTTCCAGTGACCAGTTACGCGATCGGACCGCGACGCGATCTACAGCTGCTCGGCATACTCGCTCATCGAACGGGCGGCTTCGTTGCTCAGGACGATGGTGAGATTGATCCACAGAGAGTGGGACTTGAGCTCGCTCAAGCGGCTCGAACACCGGTGACCTGGCTCGACTCGATCAAATCGGAGCGTGATGACACGCAACTTCTGCCGGCTGAGCCCCTACCGATTCGCTCAGACCGCGAAACGATCTTTCTGAGTCGAGGAACGACACCGAATGTCCTGGTCGGCTCGGCAGGTGGAAACGGCTTCCGATGGAACGTCGTTCCGTCTGGCCATAGTGCAGACAACGCGTTTCTTGTATCGCTGGTCCGCCAGTCGGAACGCAATCCGCTCACAAATGCCTTTGCAGGAGCCGGCCTGCTCAACAGTGCCCGCAGCGACTTCAATCAGCGAATGAACCAGCTCTCGGTTCTCGGCGATGCTGCGCTGGTAGATCGCGACCTCAAACAGGCCAGCGAGATTGGTCGGGCCATTCAGGCGTTGAACCCGGAAAGTACTGATGCAAAGCGATTTATCGATTCCGCCGCGAAGTTCCAGACGGTCAGCCTGCTACAACCGTTGCCGGGTGACGGCACAACTCCAGCGACGGCCGATCCCTTCACGGCACAACAGCCGGGCAGTCTGATCAACGAGATCGAGGCTCTCACCGAGATTAAGGGGCAGCAGATGCAGTTGCAGGTGTCCCGCTCGATCCAGGAAGCTCGTCAAATCGCGGAAAATGATCCGGAAGGTGCACTCAACCAGCTCACGCGGGCAAGTGCGGCTGTTAGAGCTGCCGCGGATATTGATCCCGACCTGCGAGTCAGCCTCGGCAAGCGTCTGCAGGGAGTCATCGCGGACGTCCGCGGACAGCGTGAAGCCCAGCAGTTACGCGAAATTCGAGCTCAGGAACGATTGGGTGCGGTCGAAGCACAGGCTCGTCTGATCGCCCAACTGGAACTCGACGACGACCGGATGGAACGATTGATCGATCGCGTCCGCTCGCTGCTTCAGCAGGCCGAACGCGGCAATCCGTCGGCCTACCTAGAGGCCGAAGCCGTAGCCGCAGAGGCGATCAGACTTCGTCCCGGCGATGGAACAGCAACTGCCGCCCGCGTAAGTGCTCAGGCATCCGGGCAGCTTTACACGGCCTATTACCTGCGCAATCTGCGAGCCGATCGGTTCCTGCAAACCCTGGAACAGGTTGAGCGATCCCATGTCGCGTTCCCGGACGAACCGCCGATTCGCTGGCCGGCTCCGGAAGTGTGGAAAGCCCTCACCGAGCAGCGGAGGAAGTATGCATCTGTCGACCTGCACCGGGCCAGTCCGGCCGAAGACCGGATCGTAGCAGCGCTTAACGATCAGACGACATTCAACTTTGCAGACACTCCACTCATTGACGCCGTAGAGTTCATCTCACGCCAGCACGAGATCCCGATCATCCTGGACGTCATCTCCCTGGAAGAGGCAGGCGTTCTGACGGACGAGCCCATCAATCTGATCCTCTCCGGCATTACACTGCGTAGTGCTTTGAAAATCAT
>CAYSJO010000118.1:0-2811 GCA_964431285.1 uncultured Planctomycetaceae bacterium | reverse complement strand
TACGGGGGAGACGGTGGAAGCACACCATGCCGCTCGCTGCGTTGTGACAGATTGGCGAAGGATCAACCGGCTGAGATTACGATGTTTCAGATTTCGGAAGTGCAAGAATCGCCTGCATTTAACGGTCGGCGGAGTTTTTTGGCCCTACGGGTTCCTGACCGAAGCTCAGTCCATCGCGGCGCTCAACCATTTCAACATCGTTCAGATGAGAATAGATGATATTTTCGCTCAGAATGGATCAGACACCATAGTTCGCGGGCGAACTACGGGTCGAGCGGCTTGACAAGGAAGTAAGGAACGGGCTCGTCGTAGCCCTTCAGATCGGCTTCGCCACCTGGTTCGATTGTGAATGGCAGGCTGGGAGCCAGATTGTTCCGGCGATAACCGTCCAACCGGCGGCGACAGTTGGGACCAATGATGATCTCGCCGCGACTCGCAAGCCCCTGCAGACGAGCCGCCAGGTTCATGGCGTCCCCCATGGCAGTCAACGACCCCAGGTTGCCATTGAGATCGCCTATCGCCACTTTGCCAACCTCCACGCCAATCGACACATGCAATTCGTGGCCCCCCATACGAAATTCTTTGACGGCTTCAACCGTCTCAAGAGCGAACATCACAGCGTGATAGGCGTAACGTTCCGGGTCTGGAGGAATCTCAGACATGAGTGTCTCCAACGCGTCCGTATCGCCAACTTCCAGAAGCGAATCAACTGACAATTCGTAGAACGGTGGTCCGAACAGGCTGACAGCGCAGTCTCCAACGTCCTTGTCAAAATAGCCGCCATTATTGGCGGTCAGTTCGATCTCGCGGATGATCCACTCGCGGGCAACGCGGATCGTCTCGACAGGATCCCCTATCTGACGCGTGATTTCGGTGTAGCCACACAGGTCGGCGAACACCATTCCGATTTCTTCGTTCCTTGGCGTCTTGAAAAACCAATTCGCAATTGTGGGTCGTCGGACGAAAAACTCGACCTGGTCGTTGCTCAATGATCGTCGCAGGTTTCGCTTCGTCCGGTGGTAATGAACAATTTTCGTGTCCAGTTCCATGGAAATGGAGTTCATGACGTCGCGGTCCGTTTGATCCAGCGGCGGCCCTCCGATCAGCAACAATTTTCCAATGTTGACGTGTGGCAATCTTGTGCGGTTTTTCAGAGGGAGGCAGACAAACGGTCGAGCTTCGCTGGTGGAGTGATCCATAATCCCCAAAGCGACCTTTGCCTTCTTTGATTGTCCCAAGTCGCCGTCGTACTTGACCAGATTGCCGCCGAGACCCTCGTGGATCATCGAATTCTTTTCGTTGGGCGAAACCAGCTCACCACCTTCGGCAAACAGGACGTTGACCTCGCGCTCGTGGGCCGGAACGTCTGGGTCGTACGGGTCGTTCAGATAGACGATCACAGCCCTCTGCGCCCGGACCAAGTGCTGCAGCAACAACAGCGTTTCACCCAACCCATCAGGTCCCTCCTGGTCCAATAGCTCGTTGGATCGGGCAATGACCGTGTGATGTTCGCTGGCCGTGTTTCTCAAGTTGATCAGCGTATCAAGTCGTGAGGCGAGCTGCTTTGTCAGCCGAATCTCCTGCTCGCCCGAACTGCCGCTCAGCACCATCCCGAGTATCCCGATGTAGACTTCCGGTAGTACTTCAAACATCGGCGTTGCAATGACGACCTGCTCGCCCGACCGGATGTCCATTGGTTCCCAGTCAGCCAGACTCCCGTTGGACTCCAGATTTCCTAGCCGGTACGCATCAGCCAGCCCGCTGACCTCGTGGTGAATGGCATCGTCCGTCATTCGCGAAACCAGCAGTGTCTGAGTGCGAGGTTCGCCATCGAATGTTCTCGGCCCGGCAAATTGAATCCAGACCGACTTAACGGAAATGAGGTCATGTACGAGGTCGATCGCACCCTGCGTCAGCTCCGCCACATCTTTGCGGCGATTCCTGTCGAGAAACTCATCGAACTCCGCGTCGATCGTGAGAATCCTGGAGATATCCAGCGTGGTTGAGGTTTCAGTGTTTGGCTCGGCGGTGGCGCTCATGGATTCAGCCCTTGGCGGTGGATCAGCAATCGACTCCATTAGAATAGTATGATCGTTCAGAAAAGCGATCTAGCACCCAGATCAGTTGTGTCTGTTTTGGACAAAGTTGCGACGATTCGCTCACGAAGATTTCGGATTCGGCACAACTATTTCGGATCGAAGTCGGAACGGAGACAATGAAACCTCGTGTCGGCTGTGCGATCGCGGTGCACTCGTTCGATGCACCTCGGCTCACACCGATCAGTGACATTGGATTCTGTGCATCGACTTCTGACGCTTTCGTCCCGTCGTTTTTCTGCAGGCTGATGTCCGTCCTTGTGGTCACGATGCTTTCGAGCTTCGACACCTAAGAAACACTGGAAATCACGGGATGTTTTCTTACTCTGCAAGCATTTGTCGAATCCAGCTACGCTGCTCTATGACCCTACGGGCATGCGTCGACTACGACGCCGTTCTGGGCGCTGCGTGGTCACTCCCGCAGCCTGCTGGCACAGTTCGGGCTGACGCCGAAGTCCAGACGGGGGCTGGCTGCGAGTGAGGTGGTGTATCCGCTGGATGAGCTTTGATCGTGTATCCGAGGATGTCACGTCAGCGGCTTCAGCGCGAGTGGGTAATTGCTACTGTTTAAGGTGCCACGTCCCACAAACGGATTGTCTTTTCAGAAAAACTTCCCGAGGCGATGCGCGTGCCATCCGGGCTGAAACTCACGCTGCTGACACGATCTGTATGTCCCTTGAGCGTGGCAGTTTCCGCAGGCGCTGTCGGCTGCTCT
>CAYSJO010000117.1:0-4155 GCA_964431285.1 uncultured Planctomycetaceae bacterium | reverse complement strand
ATAGAGCATTTCCAGGATCGGTCTTCAGATTAATCCCCTCTCCCTGACCCACTCCCCGCTGGGGAGAGGGTCTGGGAGAGGGGGTTTGGAGTCGGACGGACCTACTGAGACCAACTGTGGAACTGCTCCAGGGTCCGTTGGTCTCAAGAATTCACATCTCAGATGCGAAGCTGGAATTGCAGACCTCAGGTTTGAAGTCTCACATGTGCCACAGCTGTCAGGCTGCTCGGCCTGACGATGCCCGTCTTCCATCATTTCGCACGTGAATCCGGAACACTCTGTTTGTCGCCGCGGAAGCGGGAGAGTTCGGTTCGCATTGCCGCTTTCATGTCGACGCGCTGCTTGTCTTCCGGACCCGAAATGAGCCGGACATCGTGCAGCACCAGCAGGTCGCCTTCACGAACCAGCAGGACGCGGGCTCCGAAGTAGTCGTCTCCGAAACTCGCGATGGCGCGGTCTTCGGAGACTTCGAGTGCACGTAACGGGACCTCGAAATGATCTGCTGGCTGCAAACCGATTCGCGGTACTTTCCCGGTGTGCCATACCGCGTGATTCAGATCACGTGAGGAGAGTCGCTGCAGTGAGTTGATGTCCGGATTCTTCAGTGCTTCGGCGAATCGCAGTACGGGAATCATGACTGCGAGTGTCTGTCTGAGTGAATTCGGTCGGCCCACAACCGGCATCAGCACGTCGTGTACGAACAACTGTCCGCCCTGGTCGTGCAGCACGTAAACCAGGGCACGTGAGCCCTGACTGACAGTCACGTGTGTAACGGGCCCCATAAAGATTGTCGAAAGGACTCGAGGCGTGACGTTTTCAATCTCTGCCATTGGCAGGTCCAGGAACAGGCGTTCGTTCATTTCCGGCCGTTCCCACACCTCCCGGCGAAAGTCGGCGGTCGACATCAGCCGGACAGAATCCAGCTCTCGCAGCGAGAGTGACTCCGAAAAAATCTGCACCATGGCGTGCGACAAGAACATGGCGGACAGCCGCTTCTGCTCGCTGCCGTCGAGTTCGTACAGTGTGACCTCATCGACCAGATATTGAACCGGCGTTTCTGAATCTTCCCCTTCGATGCGGACCATGCTGAGCTTCACGATTTCGTTTGAGAGTGGAATCATGAAGTCGGCAAACCCGCTTTCGAGACGCACGTCATACAACGTCGCGGCAGCTTCGGCGGTTGGCAGTGGCACGGTACTCAGGCGAGCCGGCTGCAGACAGCTTTCGAAAAAGACCGGTCGCGTGACGCTCTTCAACTTCTCTTTGTCTCCGGCGTTGTAGGCATCGAGAAACGTGCCGGCTGATGCAAGCACCGTGGCGAACTGGCGGACGGATGCAATGTGCTCGCCATTACGTCGGGATTCCACAGCCAGATCGTCGACCCGCCATGTCCCCTTCAGTTTTCGGAAAGAAATAACCATCTGCCCGGACTTGCGAGGCAGTCGCACCACAGCGACGTCTTCGTCCATCTGCACTTCGGGACGGAGCCGTCTCTCGGAAGCTCGGTCACCGATTGCCTGCTCTGCGAGCCGTTTCAGATACGTCGGAGGGATCGATGCCAGAATGTGTCCGAGGTCCGTCTCGGCCAGTCTCAGCATGTCGCGTCGATTGCCCTGATCCCACGCGGACAGAAACTCCCGCACGGTGGCCACCAGATCCATCAACTCAGTGACAGGCTTCTGCGACGTCACTCCGTCACGATTGCGCGTCAGGATGATGTCATCGACGACCCATTTGCCCGTGTCGGCGTTCTTCACCAGCTTGAAACGAAACTTCTTTGAGCTCTTGCCAAAGCGTCCGGTGACACGTCGCTCGAAATCACTGACTTCGTCGATTTTGGTGACTTCCAGATCACCCTTGGGCAGCTTGAGCAGCGAAAAATCCTCAACGGCATCTGGACGCCGCAAGGCCTTCGTCGCGAATCGTCCGGACGCGCTGGATTTCAATTCCTCATAATTCTCGGCCTGAAGAGCTTCGGTAAACGCCGAGATTGCACGGGTTTCCACAAAGTTGGCACACCCGGAAATCAGCAACGTAACCAGGGCACACAGCGACACGGCGACACACGGAGAGGATCCAGCGTTGCCGACGAGGGCAGACGCACGGATATCCGCCTTGCGGGTCGGACGAATCATGAATAGCTCGATTGGAAAGATGTCTGCGAGACGCAGAACAGGCGGGAAAACTGGACGTGGGAGACCGACGTAGAACCGCCAGTCCAGATTGGGGTGCGGGCTTGTCGCACATTCGCCGAATACGGTCAATATGGACTGGGAGACGCTTCCGGATGCTTTAGCGTCCCGGATATCTGCTCAGATCGGATTTACTACTGGTCGCCGGACGGGACCAGTGATTGCTGTTCCGGATGGAAGAAGCGCCGCCAGAACCGAGCTCTGTTCTGTGTCCTCCGCTGATCGGCGAATGGTGGCCGATCGCCGGGGCCATTCGGATCCGGGTAGCCCTGCATGCCGGCGAATGGCAGCGGGCCAACTGTTTGTCCAAAAACTGTGTTCAGGTCGGCGTCTTTGTCCCAGCCCACATTGTGCAGGATGAAGTCGCTCGTCCAGCCACTGGGTAAGTCGGGTCCGTCGGATCGGAAACGGAGTTCCAACTCATCTCCGGCACCCAGCAGTGCCTGACGGTTATCCGCGTCCCTGATCAGGTTCAAGACGTCACCGTACGCCGTCAGTCTGCCTTCCATCGGTGGCCATTTGGGCTCAGTTGTCAGGCGGCCGTAGTCGTATCCGTCTGGGCCGAGTCCGGGATGCGGAACTTTCGCCGAGAATCCCCGGTAACGCAGGTTGGCCGACTGCAACGGCATCTCGGTTGTGCGAGTCTCGACCGGCTGTTCGTCGACCGTGAAGAAAGCATGGTCCCAGTAAAGCTCCATCGTGCTGGCGATCCGCACGCGGTAATCGTCCGTGAGAAAGGCGTCGGAGAGGTCGACAGCGATCGTCTTGGTTTTGCCGCCGGGGAAGCCCATAAATGGTCGCACTTCCGTCCATTCGCCATTCTCATTTGGAACATGCACCGACGGGGGCGCTGTCGATTCCAGATCCGGGCGTTGCGAAATTGCGATGTTGAGCGACGTGTCCGTTGGCCGAATCCAGCCGGTCAGAAACAGAGTGATCTGCCGGGGATCATCGAGTTCACCCAGGTCGACTTCCAGAAAATGGGATTCGGTCAGCCCCTGTTTGAATCGGCGGTCGAAACAGGCCAGGTAATCGTCATCCCGCTGCGCAATCTTCGACAGAACGTCGCGCCCCTTTTGATCTCGGGCAGCGACCGGCGTAAGTGCATTGCGCACAGTGTGGACTTTGAACTCGGAGATCGAAGGCGGGCCGACTTTTTCGCTTGAGTAGATCTCCGTGTCGGCTGGCCGGTCGACGCGAAGTAGACGCACGGAATCGATGTAGCCAATCTCCCACAGTTCTTCGGTCATTCGCAGTCGATATTCACCGTCGACTTCCTGCAGCAGATCGCCGTCGATCTTCAGATATTCCCACTCGCGCGGCGGCGCGAGTACACCATCCGCCAGTTGCAGCCCGATCGGTGCCGCCCACAGGCAGTCGGTCACGAAGACGTACTCCTTGCCGTTCCAGGCGTAAAGATACGGGCACGATCCCTTCAAATCCTGCTGCAGCCAGATGACCTGTGAGTGCTGCGGTCTGACAACGTGTTCGGGAACGCCATTGGTCCACAGGACGCGTATCGATTCGGTCAGCTCACGTTGCCCGAGTCCGAAGTGTGTGGTGGGACCGGTCACGACCTGTGGTTGCCACAAACTGCCGGCGTTGAGTTCGATCAGGCTGCCAATGCCGTTCAGGTTCACTCGCTCGTTCGGCATCTGAGCCTGCTTGCCCTCGTCGGCTCGAATCGGCACGTCGATCCAGTGATTGGCGTTACCACCAGTATTGGACAGCAGTTCGATGGACTCGGCACAGGCGACGATCAGATCGAGGTCGCCGTCTTTGTCCATGTCCGCGACGTCACAGGCCACAACATCGGATGGCAGGTCTACTGTGAGTTTTGGCGCAGGCTGGAATTGCCCCAATGGACCGCCGCGAAACGTTGTGAGCGACGATCCCTGCCAGGTCAAAGTGTCGAGATAGCCGTCGTTGTCAAAGTCCCAGGTGGTCAGTCCGGAAGCGGGTT
>CAYSJO010000116.1:0-17321 GCA_964431285.1 uncultured Planctomycetaceae bacterium | reverse complement strand
GCATCACACAGATGCTCTTTCCCATACTACCATCACCGCGCGCACACGAAAACTGGGGAAGTTCAGTTGATCTTCAGCTTGTGTTTCATGCGACAAACCTCACAAACAGGTTCAATGCGACGAACAGAGCGATACTCGCCGCGACCATTTGCACAATGTGTTTCCGGTCCGATTTTGTTACGAGCTGCCGTGGCCGAAGTTTCCATCCCGCCAGATTCAGGTACGCGGCGCCGAGCGCCAGAATCAGCAGCGTCGAAGCCGTGTAGCACCGCGACAGGGTCAGCAGCCCGACCGTCCAACCCGCTCCAATGGCAGCCATGTACGGAAGAAAACGAGCCTGACGTTCGTGGTCGATTCGCCACTCCGGCGTATTCAGACGGAAGAGTCCGACGACGCAGAAGAGGAACATGCCGAAGAAGAACGTTCCGCCGATGAAACCGAGTTCGCCATACGCGTGCACGAAGGAGTTGTGCGCCACAAGGCCGGCAATGTCAGAGTAGGATCCCTCGCCCGTTCCAAACAGGATGTCCTTTGACCGCAGCGCGGAAAGCCCATCACGCCACAGCATGATGCGGTCGTGTCCGGTTCCGTCTGAGATATCGATGTTGGCCTGTCGGCCGAGAACGACTGGCAGTGCCACGACACCCAGTGATCCGATCGTAATGGCAGCCCACTTGCCATATCGAAACATCAGAATGATGCCGATGGCGGCGCCAGTGGAAAGGATGCCTCCGCGTGATTTCGTGCAGATCAACCCTATACCCAAAATCAACAGCGGAATGATCCAGCCCAGGCGAGACAGTCTCCGCTGGCGGTCAAACAGAAATGAGGCGCAGATGATCCCACTGGCAACAATCAGCAGCGAGATGTCGTTTGGATCCGAAAAAATGCCCGTCCCGGCCATGCGTACGATGCAGATGTCTTCGCCGGTCGCCGACACGCCGTAGTTCTCGACAGCGTGTTTGATGAACTCGAAGTCCATGAACTGGTAGTAATCGGCCACGGACATCAGCACGATGACGGTCGCCATCAAGGCGACCGTCGTGATCAGCTTCTCAAAGCGACTCCATCGATCGACAACAACGATCAGAAGTGCGAACAACATTGCCGATTTGGTGAATTCGATCGTGCCGTGCACGGTCCCGCCGAAGTACATGTGCGTCATATGTGAGACGGGAATTGCAATAAACGTCCCAACCAGACACAGCACAACAGGCTGGCGTTTCAACGCGTTCGGCTTGAAGTGGTCCAGGATGCCGCGGTGAGCGAGTGCGAAAGTGCTCAGGATGAGAACTTCGTAGATCGGTAGTCCTGCCAGTCCGCTGACCAGATCGCCCGGGCGCAGAATCATCACGACTGTCACCAGACAGAACAGCGTGAAGGCCAGACCTGAGAGCGGCGAATTTCCCATTACGTCGAAGTCGTTTCGGAGAATCGATGCGTCGTGGCGCGCTGCCGGCGCAAAGTGGTCCACGCTGCAAACATAGGTCGGCCTGGGCGAGTGTGCGGCCGAATCGCCATGCGTCAGCTCTTGTCAGGCCATCTTGATCCATACGACCCGCCACTGACGCAAAACAGCATCGATGCATGTGTGATAACCCGCACAAGGCGAACCCATTGCGGTCGACGAACCGGCGTTGACCAGTTTCGACGGACAGGCGTACGGTCCACAGTGGTTCGCACGGCGTCCGTCCGGACGAACCGCACAAGTGCGGTTACTACGAACGGGAGGTCGCGATGACACTGACGGTTTTGCAGGTACTTCCCTCGCTTGAATCCGGCGGGGTTGAGCGCGGGACGCTTGAGGTCGGCGCTGAACTCGTGGCTCGAGGACACCGGTCGCTCGTTGTTTCGGGCGGTGGTCGTATGGTCGAGCCACTCGAACGCGCCGGAAGTGAACACTTCGAAGCTGCGATCGGAATCAAGTCTCCGCTCACTTTGCGCTGGGTTGGCTGGCTGAAACGGCTGATTCGGGAACAGTGCATCGACATCGTGCATGTCCGCTCGCGCGTCCCCGGCTGGGTGACATGGCTGGCCTGGAATTCGCTGCCTGAACACCAGCGACCTCGACTTGTCACGACTGTCCACGGCCAATACTCAGTCAACCGCTACAGCGAAGTTATGACTCGCAGTGAGGTTGTCATTGCAGTCTCCGAAACTATTCGTGACTACATTCTGGTAAACTACCCAAACGTTCCCGAGGACCGGATTCGGTTGATTCATCGTGGCGTTGCCCCCCTGGAATTCCCCCGCAACTACGAACCACCCATCGATTGGCTCAGGCAGTTCCATGAGGAGTTTCCTCAGACGCAGGGCTGTCGGTTGCTGACACTCCCAGGTCGAATCACACGGTTGAAGGGTCACGACCATTTCCTGCAGTTGCTCAGCAACCTGAAGTCTCGTGGCCAGCCTGTCCACGGTCTGATTGTCGGAGGAGAAGATCGCGGCAAGGCCCGTTACGGAAGAGAACTTCGCAGGCTCGTCGCGAGTCTCGGCCTCGACGACGACGTCACGTTTACCGGCCTGCGATCAGACATGAAGGAAATCTACGCCATCTCGGACCTTGTTCTGTCGCTGTCGTCAAAGCCGGAGTCGTTTGGACGGACGGTTCTGGAAGCTCTGAGTCTGGGCACACCTGTGCTGGGATACGCACACGGTGGCGTGGGCGAAATCCTCAGGACGGTGTTCAACGACGGACTCGTAAAGTCGGCCGACTCGGCCGAGCTGCTCGCACGCGCGGAGTCTGTGTTGGCCGCGAGCATCGCCGTGCCAGTGGTTAAGGCATTTCAGCTGGATGACATGTTGAATCAAACGATCAGCCTGTACGAGGAAATCGCAGGCACCGGCCCGGTTCGACGCGTTGCCTGACTGGCTTTGCAGGCGACAAGCCGCTGGTCAGGGCTTCCGGACCTTTCGCAACTCGTGCAGGTCCGCCAGATCCTGCGGCCGTCCGGCAGCCTGTTTCGCCTGCATCAGGTGATTGAGACTCAGGAAATTGGCAGGCGCAGTACCGAATTCTGCAACGACGCGTTGCTTCCACAACGACGCAAACTGAGGGCAGCCGAGGAGGCTTATCAGCAGGTCAATTCGAACAGGAGCCACACCCAGCTGCAGATGCCACTCCGGGTCTGTCAGATCTACAACCGTGTAACGAGATCGGCTCCCCCGAAAAACGACTGGATGGCCTTGAGTACTCGGCCAGCACTTGTGGGTTTCGCGTCGATCAGAACATCAAGGTCCTTCGTTGCCCGTGGCCTTGCGTGAAACGCGAGCGCGTGCGCCCCCACGATCAGATACCTGACCCCATGGGCATTTAACTCGGCGATGAACTCTTCGAAATCGGGGTACGGCATGAATACCCTTCGCCTTCAGGCTGGACTCAAGCGCTTCATAGACGACCACGACGCGTTCCTCTGGAGTCATGCCCTCAAACCAGAAGCGAAAGTCCTCGTCCTCAGCGCGATCCTCGGCAACACGCTTTACCGTCCAAGTACGACCATGACGATCTGTAACCGTCTTGCGTTTTTCCATGAATGACCGGCTCAACATTCTCTTCGGCACGCTACTGTCCCAGGCCAATGCTCTGAAGCAGGCTGACCAACGCAGGTGTCGTTTGAGTCGACGTGATTGTCTCGACCGCCTGAGGTTCGCTGGTCAACGGGCTGCCATGGTCGATGACCCACACGTTGCGGAAGCGGCCCTTGTTGCCGTGATGCTGCAGTTTCAGTGGCAGCGGGTTCGTGCCCTCACCGACGTAGCGTCCAGCACCGGTGCCTTCTTTCAATTCAACGTCGTCCTGCACGGCGACTCCGTGCAGCCATACCGTGATGCGGGCATTCTCAGACTTCCCTTTGGCGTCGAAACGCGGACCTCGGAACCAGATGTCGTACGTCTGCCAGCTTAGCGGAGGCAGGCACATGTTGAGGTCGGGTTTGCGCTGCCGATAAAGCGCCCCGGCTTCGTTGAACTCGCCTTCCAGACCGAACGAGTCCAGAATCTGCACTTCGTATCGTGTCTGAATGTAGACGCCGCTGTTCGATCGTCCCTGTCCACGAGCCGTCGGCATGTAAGGCAGACGGAATTCCACGTGGAGCTGCATGTCGCCAATCGGTTCTTTAGTCAGCGCGTCCTTTGTCACGATGCCGTCGTCAGTAAACGGGTCGTTACGGAACATGTCGTCGTTTGAGCCGTCGAACAGCAATGTCGCACACGCTGGACGAGCCCAGCCCATGGTGTGGCTTTGACGATGAACTTTGCACGCTCCGCCCAGCGGACAGTTGCCTTCGTTCGACCAGAAAACGGCTCGACCGTTTTCGATCGTGACCGACTTTTTCTCGCCAGTCAGCTTCAATGTGCCGCCGTCTCGTTTGCCCAAGTATTTCGTGCGTTCGCCGCCGACCGGCCAGCCGTAACCAGGCAGCCCGCCGGTGTACTCGACGGCGTTGAATTCGCCATTGCCCATGGCAACCACCTGGAGCCCGGTCGATCCGCAACGACCGCAGGCACCCAGATACTCGCCCTGGTAATGAAAGTCGTCGTCGACGTTAGCCAGGTCGACAACGGCGTCGGCTGCAGACACAGGCGATTGAGTTAGCAGCCAGACGGCGAACAGGACGGCACAGAAACGAAGCATGCGAATCTCCAAGCAGGGCCCCAAAGTTGACGCGGATTGACTGAACGACCAGTGTCTCGGCACACATGGACCGAGGCAACCAAAGTTGGTATCTCGGCTGGCAAGATGACCTGAGTCTGCAGGAATGATCGAATGGCAATCACCGAACTCACGGATATTCTGTCCCGGGAATGTCCCGATATTCTGCGGTGGTGCGGAGCAATCGCCACGCGGCTGCGTCAGTTTGATGTTTCCATCGAGGGCAAGTCCTCGGGCAGTTCGAATACCGACGCATTGACACTCGCCGATCTGACCGTGCAGGAACTGGCGGTGGCCGCCATTCGTGACCGAGCTCCGGAATTGCGAACCTGTCGGATCGAAGCCGAGGAAGAAACAGGCGATCTGGGCGCGTTCGCCGCCGAATCCGAATTCGTCATCTCACTCGACCCGATCGACGGGACGAAATACTACCGTGACAAAACCGGTGATCAGTGGGCGGTCATGCTGCACATGCGGACCCGCGACACCGTACACTACTCGCTGGTGTTTGTGCCTGAAGACGGTGAGGCGGGCACGTGGGTCGAAGCCGTCGGCGATCGCATCATCTGCGGTCCCGACGACCCGCAGCGACCAGCACGTGAGGTCCTCGACTCACTGCAGCCCGTCGATCTGGCAAACTGGAACGGTTCCGATAACACGTATGTCATCGGCTTCCAAGACCTCGATCGACAGCGGGCCGGCGAAGTCACCGGATTCGGTCTGGCCGGCGTGGCACCCGATGACATGCCGGGCAGCATCTACCCGCTACTCGCAACTGGAGCTTTCGGCGCGTCCCTGATTCACTCGCCAAATCTCTACGATTTTCCAGTTGCGCTGCATCTGGCGCGGATTCTGGGTGGAGATTCCGTGTGGGTTCACAACGGCGAGCCTGTCCACTTTGACGAGATGTGGATGGATGATCGCGCCGACATGCTGCGGCTGCCCGGCATCGTGGCGACCAGCCCGAAACGCGAGCTGCTCGATCAATTCTGCGAGCTGGCTCAGGACTGGCCCAGAGAGCGATATCGTGACTGATGAGCACGTAGTGGCGGCTCCTTTGCAGCCGACCTGTCGCTGATATACTCGGCCGCATGTCCGGGGTGCCGCGAACATTCCGAAAACCGACGCCTGCGGCTGCCGTTAAACGACTGGAATGCTGTTGGCCATATGAAGCCCAAGAGGGCCTGATGGAGATGCGGAAAATGTCGACCGGTTCGACCGAAACCTATACCGTTCTGGCCCGACGCTTTCGGCCTCAGGGCTTTGCAGAAGTGGTGGGACAGGAGCACATCTCTCAAGCACTGCGTAATGCGATTCAGTCCAATCGCGTCGCGCATGCCTACCTGTTTACCGGGGCTCGCGGAGTTGGCAAGACGTCCACAGCCCGGATTCTTGCCAAGGCGCTGAACTGCCCGACCGCAGCGAATGGCGACCCGTGCAACGAGTGCGAAATCTGTGACGGCATCGCCGCCGGGAACGATGTTGATGTGCTTGAAATCGACGGTGCCTCGAACCGCGGCATCGACGACATCCGCCAGCTTCGGGCGAACGTCAACGTCATGTCGATGCGGACGAAGTTCAAGATCTACATCATCGACGAAGTCCACATGCTGACGAAGGATGCATTCAACGCGCTCCTGAAGACGCTGGAAGAACCGCCGCCCAACGTTAAGTTCGTTTTCTGCACCACGGAACCGCACAAGGTGCCGGACACGGTCCTGTCACGCTGCCAGCGGTTCGATTTTGGCACGATCGAGACGACCAGCATTCGCGATCGGCTCGCGTCGATCGCAGCTTCCGAGGGCGTCGAAGTTGACGACGAGGCGCTCGAACTTGTGGCCAGGCGTGCCGCCGGATCGATGCGCGATAGTCAGTCGATCTTCGACCAGCTTCTGGCGTTTGGTGAGGAACACGTCACATCAGTCGACGTGCATCGGCTGCTGGGCACGGCCAGTGATGACCGACTGACACAGATCGCGCAGGCACTCGTGGAACGCGATCAGGCTGGGGCGCTGACGGCCTTTCATGCAGCACTCGACGATGGCGTACAACTGGGCGAGTTGACCGATCAACTGCTGTTTTACTTGCGGGACCTGATGGTCCTGGCCGCCGGAGCGGGGCAGATCGAACTGCTGTCGGTGGCTCCAGGCAGCCGCGAAGTGCTGGCCGGCCAGTCGGACAAATGGGGATTGCAGACGATCGTCGCAGCAATGCAGATTCTGTCCGACGCGAAGACTCGCATGCAGCGAGTCACTTACGGGCGAGCTCTTGCCGAACTGGCGCTGGTTCGAGTCGCGATGCTGGAAGACCTGGTCGAAATCGAATCGGTAATTGAGCAGCTCAGGTCAGGCGCATCCACACAGTCCTCTGGCGCCGAAAAAAAAAATGAATCAGTAAGCCCGGATCGCCCCGGATTCTCAGTGCCCGAACGACCATCTACAGAAGAAGAGGTGAGGGCTGCCCAAACGGAGACCGACTCATCCCGGTCAACTGAGATTTCCCAGTCCACCGAATTTTGTGCCACTGCGCCAGCATTCGAATCAACCGCCACAGCGGTCGTCAACACGGAACCCCAAGAGCTTGAAACGGGCAGCAATCCGACAAGCGATCCTGCTGAGGCTCCGAAAGTGATCGCCGGGCGAGTGGAGTTCGCACCTGAGAATGCTGACCAGATCTGGTCAGAAGTGGTCGGTGAGATCAACGACATGCTGAAGAGCCATGTCAAAGCGGGCACGCGTGCAGCAATTTCTGCGCCAAACAAGCTGGAACTGACATTTCCTCGTGGCTACCATTTCAGTAAACGGTACTGTGAGAAGCCAGAGGCGATCACTCGCCTTGAGCAAATCGTGGCTCGCCTGACTGGACAGGACGTTCGGATTTCGTTGGCGCTCAGTGACGAGGGGCCGGTGGGTCAGGCGTCTGACGGGGACACGAACGCTGCGAATTCCTCCCGAAGGCGGGAATACAAGCCGCGGGAGGATGAATTCGTGAGCAGCATCATGTCGACATTTTCGGCTCAGGTCGTCCGCGTTGATGAGATCGCGGGATTGGCTGAGCCATCAGCGGGAGACTGATTGTCAGTCTCCCACGAACGAAAGGATGACTATTCCAATGTTTGGGGCACTCGGTGACGTCGCTTCGCTGATGAAGCAGGCGAAAGAGATGCAGGGCAAGATGGGCGAGATACAGGATCGCCTGGCCCAGATGCGAATTCGGGGATCGGCTGGTGGTGGCATGGTCTCGGTGGAGGTGAATGGCAAACAGGACGTCATCAGTTGCCAGATCGATCCGGTCCTGATGGAAGGCGACGATCATGAAATGGTCGAGGAGCTGTTTGTCTCAGCAATGAACGATGCGCTTGCCAGGTCGCGAGAGGTTGCGGCCGATTCGATGAAGGAAGCTGCTGGCGGGTTGAATATCCCTGGACTGGAAGCCGCCATGTCTCAACTGGGACTCGGTCCGGGCAAATAGTTGTTTTCAAGCTAGTCAGACGGGTCGATGGGCGGAGACCCACTCGGCGCGGTAGATCGGAGTCAGGGACGATGGCCAGGCGAACTCTTGAATCACATCCGTTCGGACCGGCCGTGGCTGACCTCGTCGAGCAGTTCTCGAAACTTCCCGGCGTCGGAAAACGAACGGCGGAACGGCTCGCTCAGCATGTTCTTGGTTGCCCAACGGGCGAAGCGATGGCTTTGGCTCAGGCGATTCGGACTGTGAAGGAGTCAATCAGAGCGTGTGGCGTATGTTTCAATCTCACGGAAGGTGAGCTGTGTCAGATTTGTTCATCGTCACAGAGGAACCCCCAGGTCGTGTGCATTGTCGAACAGCCACAGGACGTCATCGCCATGGAATCGTCCGGCGCATACGACGGTGTGTATCACGTTTTGAGAGGACGAATCTCACCTTTGGATGGGATCGGTCCTGAAGATTTGACGATTGACGCTCTTGTACGGCGTGTGCGGAATGACGGGATACAGGAACTGATCATGGCAACGAACCCAACGCTCGAAGGAGATGGAACGGCCCTGTTCATTTCGAATGTGTTGTCCGGGGATCCTGTGAGAATCACTCGGCTCGCTCGCGGGATCGCCTCTGGCAGTGTGCTAGAGTTTGCCAACCGTGAGATGCTGGCCGATGCGATGCGGGGCCGGCAGAACTTTTAGGTCTCGTTCCAACGCTCCGCGTTGGAACGCACCATGGGACGCTCCGCGTCCCGTGGCGACTGCGGAAAACGGGACGCGGAGCGTCCAACGGGCATTCCGACGCAGAGCGTCGGAACGAGTACGAAGCGATCAAGTAATTACCAGAAGTCAACAATCAGACATCACAACCGGACCCGAACGTCCGATTTCATTAAACCAGCAGGAAGAACCATTCTCTCGCGAATCGGCAGCGGTATGATCAGCCCGTAACGGGCTCCTTTTCAGCGAGCAGAAAGGTTGGGAACAGGGCATGCAGCTCAATTTCTCCCAGCAAATGAATATCAGCCAGCAAATGAAGCTGGCTCCGCGGATGATCCAATCGATGGAGATTCTGCAGTTGCCCTATCTGGCACTGCAGGAGCGCATCGAACAGGAGTTGGAAGACAATGTCGTCCTCGTCTCGGACGGGACGAAAGTCGAGACCTCGGAAACTGAGCGCGATCTGGAAGTCCAGAAGGCGAAGGACGAAGCCGTCGAGCAAACGCCCGACGAACGTGAGCTGGTGGTCGACAGCGATCACGAAAACGAAGCGGACTTCGAGCGGCTTGTCGACATGGCCACTGATTGGCCCGACGATAACTTCGCCGCCGAATCGCGCCCGTCTGCCAACCGCATTTCGGATGACCTCGACCGCTACAGCGACATGATCTCGAACGTCGAGACGTCTCCGCAGACGCTGCACGACTATCTGCTGGAGCAGTTTCACTTCTATGACGTTCCGACCGAGTCACGAGCGTTTGGCGAATACCTGATTCACAATCTCGACAATCACGGGCGTCTTCAAAGTTCACTGCCCGAGATTGTGCAGGTGTATGGTGCCGGGATTTCACAGGATGAAGCGCAAGCCGTGCTGGCTCTGCTTCAGAGACTCGACCCGCCCGGTGTCGGTGCCCGCGATCTGAAAGAATGTCTGCTGCTGCAACTGACCGATGACATGATGTACGGCGACATTCTTGAAACGCTGATCACTCAGCACCTGGACGACCTCGGCAACAATCGGCTTCCACTGGTCGTACGGAAGACCGGTTTCTCGATCGAGATGATCAAGGAAGCGCTGGAAGAAATGCGGCACCTCGATCCGTTCCCGGGTCGAAGTTTCGAGAGCCGTATTGTGCAGAACGTCACGCCGGACGTCGAAGTACTCAAAGACGAAGACGCGACGTGGACGGTCAAAGTCCTCGACGAATACGTGCCGGACCTGAAGATCAGTCGCAAGTACCGCGACATGCTGCGTAACGGAGTTGACGCCAGCACCAAGGAATACATCCGGAAGAAAATCGATTCCGCGAAGTGGCTGATTGAGTCGATCGAGCAGCGTTACACAACCTTGCGTCGAGTCGCCCAGGCGATCGTTGATCACCAGACCGATTTTCTGGACCGCGGTCCTGAGTACATTCAGCCGCTGAAGATGCAACAGGTCGCCGACCAGGTCGGCGTGCATGTTACGACCGTATCCCGGGCTGTGGACGACAAGTGGATTCAAACCCCGCGGGGCTTGTTCCCGCTGAAACGGTTCTTTGGCGGTGGCACGAAGACGAACTCAGGCGAAGACATCGCCTGGGAGAACATTCGTCGCAAGCTTCAGGAACTGATCGACAAAGAAGACAAGGACGAACCTTACAGCGACGAAGCTCTGGTCGACGTGATGTCAAAACTGGGCTTCAATCTGGCACGCCGCACGGTGACGAAGTATCGGAAGAAGATGAACATCCCTTCTTCGCGACAGCGACGTCTTTATTGACCGCAGATCACGTTGCCGATCAGGAACATACTTCAAAAGCCCGGCTCCGTGAGTCGGGCCTTTTTAATGCCAGGCTTAATACACGCCCCGGCCATGGCACTTCTCCCGAAGCTTCGATTCCCTGATGTACGGGGGGAATGCTAAATTGGCTGCCTGCCTGCCGGGCGCTTCGGCAGCTTGCGGTGCACGTGCGACTCATCAAACAGAAACGTCTGTGCAGTCGATTCCGGCGAAATCAGGGGCCAAACATGCTGGAGATCATCGCCAGTTCTCAGGAGCTGAGGAAGAAGCGGCGAAAGGAAATCAACGACGGTGATGTGGTTTGTATTGGAAGAGAGCCGAAGCATGGCTGGTCCATTCCGTGGGACACTCTCATTTCGCGGGAGCATGTCCAGCTGGCTGTGAAGAACGGAAAAGCCAACGTCCAGCGGTTGCCCTCGGGGCGCAACGAAGTGCATTACAAGGGAAAGACCCCGAAGAGTTTCACAATGCTGGCCGGCGAGAAATTCCAGATCGGCAAGACGACCTTCGAGCTTATCGATGCAAACGCGGCCACAGGCGGTTTTGGATCGCAGTTCGGTCAGTTCCGCATTAGCAAAGTGCTGGGTGACGGATTGCTGGGTCCGCTTCTGGGAGCCACCGATCAGAAAATCAAGCAATCCGTCGCACTGCGTGTGTTCGATACGTCGTTGACATCCGATTCGGCAACACTCGAACGCATCGTGCAGTCGACTTATGAGCTTGAGAAGAACCGACCGGGTGGAATCGCGACAGTTTTCGAATCCGGACGCGAGGGCGATCGACATTACTCGTCGCGTGAATTCGTGCAGGGCAACAGCCTCGAACGAACGCTGCAGAAGCAGCCAAAGATCCCGCCGCAGAGATCCCTCGAGCTGGTTGAAGGAATTGCGAGAGCCTTGGGCGAACTATGCAAACTGGGCCTGTGGCACGGGAATCTGAAACCGTCCAACATCATCTCACGTCTCGGGGGAGTCCGTCTCGTCGACCTCAGTCTGGGGTGTCCGGTCGCCGTTCGCCTGCTGCGCGGCGGGTTTTCAGAGGGCGGCGAACAACTGACGGATTACCTGGCGCCGGAACTCCTGGATGCGCCATTGGAGGCGGACATCCGCAGTGATTTGTATGCCCTGGGTTGTTTGTGGTTCCGGATGCTGACCGGTGGCGTGTTGTATCCCGACGGTCCGCACGTGGTTCGCATGAAATCACACGCACCGCTCACTCCACAGTGGCAACGCATTGTGAGCCTGGGGATTGACTCGGCGAAAATCGAAGTGTTGCGGACGTTGTTGTCTCGCTCACCGAGTGATCGCTTTCAAACTCCAGAAATGCTGCTCGAAGCGTTAACCAGTCGCGAAGTTCGCGGTGGGCAGGTGGAATGTCCCGGCTGTGGCAAGACATACCGCATCAAGTCGGAACTTGCGGGTAAGCGTGTCACCTGCAAAGTGTGTGGTGCGAAGATTCAAGTGCCTCACGAACTTTGAGGAACCAGCTCAGTCTGATGGGACCAAATGATCCCTACTTCAGCCGCTTAGCGGCGACAGTAATTAACCTGGGGCGCATGCCCCGGGACAGAAGTGACCGCGATTTGGGAGCCGCGAAGCGGCGGCAGGCGCTTTCCATTCACCCACCCCGCCTGCCGCCGCTCCGCGGCTTGGAATGCCAATCAACTGTCATCCCGGGGCTTGCGCCCCAGGCCATCACATAACGCCGCGTCGCGGCTCCACGGCAATAAACGGATCGGCTTCATGCAACGGTTCCATACCTCGATCGTTCTGTTCCTGGCCCTGCTGCTGACGTCGGCTTCGTTGCCGGCCGCCGAGCATCCGAACGTACTTGTGATCCTGTCTGACGATCAGGGTTGGGGGGATCTCAGCCTCAACGGTAATACGAATCTGAGCACACCAAACATCGACTCGCTCGCCCGTGATGGCGCAAGTTTTGACCGCTTCTTTGTCTGCCCGGTGTGCTCACCGACTCGGGCAGAGTTTCTGACAGGTCGGTATCACGCGCGTGGCGGCGTCTACAGCACGTCGGCTGGTGGCGAGCGGCTGGATCTTGACGAGATGACGATCGCGGACACATTCAAGGCTGCCGGTTACGCCACGGGCGCATTCGGAAAGTGGCATAACGGGATGCAGTATCCCTATCACCCGAACGGTCGCGGCTTCGATGAGTATTACGGTTTCTGCTCCGGCCATTGGGGCAACTACTTCAGCCCGCAGTTGGAGCACAACGGCCGCATTGTGAAAGGCAACGGTTTTGTCATAGACGACTTTACCGATCGGGCCATAGCGTTCATCGAGCAGAGCGATCGCAGCAAGACCCCATTCTTCGCTTATCTCCCCTACAACACGCCACATTCACCGATGCAGGTACCGGATCGCTGGTGGGACAAATTCAAAGACAAAGAACTGGAGATGCACAATCGCGATCCCAGGAAAGAGAACATCGGTCACATACGAGCGGCGCTTGCCATGTGTGAGAACATCGACTGGAACGTCGGTCGCCTGCTGAAGAAGCTGGACGAACTGCAAATAGCCGACGGCACGATCGACGTCTACTTCTGAGACAACGGCCCAAACGGTGTTCGCTGGAACGGTGACATGAAGGGACGCAAGGGCTCGACGGACGAAGGTGGCGTGCGTTCTCCGCTGCTCATTCGCTGGCCCGCACGTATTGGCCGCGGATTTGAGTTTACGCACATTGCAGCAGCGATTGACCTGCTCCCGACACTGGCCGAACTCGCCGGAATCCAGGTTGCCAGCAGAAAACCGTTGGACGGCACGAGCCTGATGCTGCCACTGATGGGCATCGAGCTTGAGCCCTGGCCGGACCGTCTGATCTTCTCATCCTGGCGGGACCGAGTCAGCGTCCGCAACCAGCGATTTCGCCTGGACACGCAAGGGAAGCTGTTTGAACTGCATTCCGATCCGGGGCAGCGGAAAGATGTCGCGAGCAAGCATCCACAGGAAGCAGAACGTCTGCGAAAAGCGGTGGCTGAGTGGATGCAGAACGTTAAATCTGAATTGAAGCCGGGCAACCGTCCGTTTCTGATTGGACATCCGGATTACCGATACACCCAGATCCCTGCCCGTGACGGCGAAGCACACGGCGGAATCCAACGCTCAAATCGATTCCCGAACAACTCGTATTTCACGAACTGGACGAGTCCCGACGATCGCATCACCTGGCCAGTTCAGGTCAATGCGTCTGGCGACTACGACGTTGAGATCTATTATTCGTGCCCGAAGAGTGATGTTGGATCGACGATTGAATTGAGTCTGGGAAACAGTCGACTCGTCGGCCAGGTCTCCAAAGCTCATGACCCGCCGATTCGTGGAGCGGAACACGACCGGGTCAAGCGTCAGGAATCGTACGTCAAAGAGTTTCCAGCCATGAAACTCGGTACGATCCATCTCAACGAAGGACCTGGTGAACTGACATTGCGAGCGTCGGCAATTTCCGGCTCCAGTGTCATGGACTTCCGGCTGATGATGTTCACGAAAAAACGTCCCCAGTAGGACCAGAGTGGCTTGCGCTCTCTGCTGCCTTTAGAACGGCCTGACACACGATCGCGTGTTAGTCCATTTTCAATGACAAGGTTCAATGCAGCAGTTTCTTTTCACAACGATCGTTGGTCTGTTGGTCGGAGGCCAGCTCCGCGCCGCCGATCGCGGCATTGAGTTTTTCGAGAAACGCATCCGGCCAGTACTGGTCCAACACTGCTACAAGTGCCATTCGACTGGTGCGAGCAAAGTCAAAGGCGGACTGCGTCTGGACTCCAGGCGGGCGGCCATGGCTGGTGGCGATTCAGGACCGGTGATTGTGCCAGGCAAGCCGACCGAAAGCCTGCTCATCGACGCAATTTCACATTCCGGTGAATTCGTGGACATGCCGCCCGACCGCAAGCTGCCCGACCGGGTGATCGATGATTTCCGTCGCTGGATCGCCATCGGGGCTCCGTTGCCCGTCGGCAGTCCGGCGACAGGTTCACCACAACCGCAGAAGTCAGTTGATATCGAGGCCGGACGGAAGTTCTGGTCCTTTCAGCCTCTACAGCAACAGCCAGTTCCAGATGTCTCGGACAAAGCGTGGCCGACGCGGAAGCTCGACTGGTTCGTCCTGAAACAGCTTGATGCCAATCGGCTTGCGCCGTCGTCATCGGCCGACCGTGGTACACTGATGCGTCGCGTCTGTTTTGACCTGACTGGTCTGCCACCCTTGCCTGAGGAAGTGGATACCTTCGTAAACGACCCCACACCGGACGCATATGAACGACTGGTGGAGCGTCTGCTGGCATCTCCGCATTACGGTGAACGATGGGGCCGTCACTGGCTCGATGTAGCACGCTACGCCGAAGACAATCCGACGGGTGAGTCGACCTGCAAGCCACCGCTCTATCCCTGGCCATATCGCGACTGGGTCATCCAGGCGCTCAATAATGATCTGCCGTATGACGAGTTCGTCCGCCGACAACTCGCCGCGGACTTAATGGATTTGCCACCGCGTGAGATCGCCGCGACGGGATTTCTCGGTTTGTCTCCCGTGTACCACAAAGAGCCAAAGCTCTCGGCTGAGGTGATCAAAGTCATTGTGTCCGATGAGTGGGACGAGCGGCTCGATACGGTGACCAGAGGATTCCTCGGACTGACGGTCGCCTGCGCGCGATGTCACGATCACAAATTCGATCCAATCCGCAGCGCAGACTACTACGCACTGGCAGGTGTCATGGCGAGTACTCAGCTTGTCGAGTGGCCGCTGACAAAGACCAGCCTTGCTGAGGCGGAAGCGCTGACCACGACTCGTGAAGCGATTGTCGATTACGAACTGCGCGTCAGCTATGCCGGAAAGATGCGCAGGGCCGCCGAGATTGAAGGCGCACCCACGAAACCGTTCGAGGAGCTGGCGGCAAAACAAAAGACGATCCTGAACGAATGGAAGTCGCGCGAGCTGTTCGATGGCCCGATTGCAAATGTGGTGCGTGACGCCGGCGTGTGGGTGAATGGTTCAGATCCCGACTGGACCAACATGTCATATCGACCCGACGATCCACGCGACCTGCCGATCTTCGTCCGCGGCAACCCCAACAATCCCGGCGAAGTCGTACGACGCCGGTTCCTGGAAGTGCTGTCCGCCAGTACTCCGCGACCATTTCGGCACGGCAGCGGCCGACTCGAACTGGCCAACGCGATCGTGTCCGACGCAGCGCCACTGGCGGCTCGTGTCATCGTCAATCGCATCTGGGGCTGGCACTTCGGACAACCGCTGGTCCGAACTCCGGGAAACTTTGGAGCACTGGGCGAGCGGCCTTCGCATCCACTGCTGCTCGATGACCTCACCGCCCGCTTCATTGACCATGACTGGTCGCTGAAATGGCTGCATCGTGAGATCGTGCTGTCCAGCACATATCGGCAGCTGTCGGAACAGGACAACGATGCCGACGACTCCGTTGATCCAGACAACCGACTCCTGTGGCGTATGAACCGCCAGCGTCTTGATCCAGAAGTCTGGCGGGACTCCGTTCTGGCTGTATCAGGCACACTCAACCAGCGCATGTCCGGGAAGTCACAGCGCATTGACGAACCTACAAATCTGCGCCGCACTGTGTATGGAACGATCACGCGTCAGAACCCGGCCGACGTGTTGCGGCTGTTCGATTTTCCCGACGCGAAACGTCATGCCGATCAGCGCACGTTGACGACGACACCTCTGCAGCAACTTTATCTTTTGAACGGGCCGTTTCTGCACGATGCGGCAGCAGCTCTTGCGCGGCAACTTGCCCTCGATCCACAAGTAGATGCTTACGCCGGAATTCGACGCCTGTTTCGGGTGATCCTCCAGCGTGACCCAGATGAAGTGGAACGCGAGATTTCGCTCACCCTGATTCAGCCGACAGGGCCGGAATCCAATCTGCTAAACTGGCAGCTACTCGCTCACTCACTGCTCGCGACCAACGAATTCCTGTTTGTCGATTGAAACATGGCTTCACTCTTCCCAACGCTTCGCTCAAGACGCCAGGCACTGCAGACGCTGGGTGCCGGATTCGGGACACTGGCGCTGACCGATTTACTGCGCGCGGACGGCGACGCCGCAACTGGTGTTCCGGCAACTCACTTTCCGGCGACGGCGAAGCACGTCATCTACCTCTTCATGAGCGGAGGACCATCGCATCTGGATCTGCTGGATCCGAAACCGCTCATTACAAAGTACGCCGGACAGCGACCGGCCAGTGTGCAGCTTCGGACTGAACGCAAGACTGGCGGACTGCTTCCTTCACCGTTTCATTTTCGGCCGCACGGCGAATGCGGGACGGAGATCAGCGAACTGCTGCCCAACATCGGCAACTGCGTCGACGACATCTGCGTGATTCGCTCGAACGTGGGAGGCAACCCGAATCACGCTCCAGCGGCGAACTGGGTGTTCTCCGGACGGATCGATCAGATCCATCCATCCCTTGGCGCATGGACGTCTTATGGTTTGGGATCGGAAAACCAAAACCTGCCGGGGTTCGTGTCCCTTAAGAAAAGCCCCACGGCGTCACGCTATGTTCGCAATGGATATCTTCCGGGCCGCCACCAGGGCACTCCGATCGACATTGGACATGACACGCCCGAGAGAATGATTCGGCATCTGCGGAATTCGAAACTGGCCGACAAGACTCAACGCCGCCAGTTCGAATTCATTCAGCAATTGAATCGACAGCATCAGG
>CAYSJO010000115.1:0-19385 GCA_964431285.1 uncultured Planctomycetaceae bacterium | reverse complement strand
TGGCTCAAGGAGTTCCGGCGTGTGTTTTCACGGTATGAAAAGACCGCATTGAACTTCGGTGGTATCGTTCGCCTGGCGTTCATTCAGCGGTACATGCGAGCCATTTTCTAATACGCGTCGTTTTCAAACAGAGCCTAGTACGGTGAGCCAAGTTGCGTGCCTGTTTGCGTCAACCGCACGTCAGTGCTGGGCTGTGTCGACATGGCCAGACCGAAGTCCATCACGATCGGCTCACCCTGCGCGTCGATCATCACGTTGGCTGGTTTGATGTCTCGATGGACGATTCCATTGGAGTGTGCTTCCTCGAATGCCAGCGCGAGTTTCCGCACCCAGCACACGATTTGTTCTTCGTCCGGAGGAGTGAGATCACTCGGGTGTCCAGAGTCGCCGACGGAAGCGGCGATGATCTCCGACATCGGTTCGCCGTCGATCCACGCCATCGCCATGTAGTAGGTTCCGTCGACGTCACCGAAGTCGAACGTCGGACAGATGTTCGGATGCCGCTGCACGGAAGCCGCCTGGGCCTCACGCCGAAACGGTTCCAGCAACTGGTCGTTACCGTAGTCGCTCAGGCTGGGAATCTTCAGAGCGACATCACGTCCCAGGGCAGTGTCCTCGGCCAGAAACACGCGGCCCATAGCTCCCCGACCGATCTGCCGCTCAATGCGATAGCGTCCGAAATCGTCTGGGATTCCCTTGAATCGTCGTCCGCCCGATCTGTCGGCGAGTGTTTCCTGAGGAGGCTGACCGCTGTCCAGTCCGCCCGACGTATCTGACTGGTCCTGTCGGCCTTCGAAACGTGTGGCGTACTCGTCGGGTCGAGGTGTTTCGCCTGCGGTTCGGCGCAGCTTGCTTTCCAGTTCCTGCAGCGATTTCAGACAGTCATCTTTCACGGACGCGTCCACGGACGCGACGTAGGTCTCTACCGGTGATCGCCGACCGTCATGCCAGTCGGCTTCGATCCGATCGCAGCAGCGATCGATTTCGCGGCTGCGGCGAGTATTCGTGGACTGTGACCGGCTCATGCGCTGGCGCGAGCCATTTGGACATTCTGGCTGGATGACTCAAGTGTGCATCCGAGTATATCCGCTTGTCCTGCAACGGGGAATTGCTTCAACCCGGGTCGTGAGGCCGCCGTCGACTGTGCGTTCAGATCAGGCTCACTCGATGCAATATAGCGTTGAATCGGATCGCAGCAGCAGCGACGACCGCAGCACGGCCGGCGAGGCCTTCAGGTGGCCATCGATGTGGGATGTCACAAGTTCTGCGGATTCTGACGACGCTTTGATTGCTGTGATGTCACCTTCATGGCTGAAACAGAACACGTGACCGCTGGCAAACACCGGAGAGGCCGAGTAATTGCCGCCGATGCGCTTCTGCCAGTGTGTTTTGCCGGTCAATGCGTCCAGGCAACTGGCGATTCCGTTATCACTGATTACGAACAGTAGATCGTCGACTAGGACCGGTGACGGGTTCTTCGAGATCTGCCGCTTCTCCTTCCAGACAACGTGGGACTTTTTGACATCTCCCTGGCCGTCGACTCGGATGGCCCACAATTGCGGCTGACCGTAGCCAGTGCAGATATAGACCATGTCATGTCCATAAACGGGTCGTGGGATGTTGGAAAACCCTTCCCCGTGATCGACACGCCAAATCTCCTGACCGGTCAGCGGAGCATACGAAATGACCCATTGAGCTCCTGGGATGACCAGCTGGTCGCGACCGTCGTGCCGAATAACCAGTGGAGTCGAATAGGCCTTTCGCCGTTGACCGTCCTCGGCGCGAAACGGCGGTCGGTGAGTTTTCCAGACGCTCTCTCCTGTGTGTTTGTTAAGAGCGATAACAAACTGCGTGTCGATGCCATCACATACAAGGACCAGCAGGTCCTGATAAATCACGGGCGAACTGCCCACGCCCACGCTGTAGAACACAGGAATGACTCGCCGCCAGATGACAGCGCCGGTCTGCGCGTCGAGACATGCCGTGCCGTTCATGCCGAAATGCACATACAGTCGATCGTCTTCGATAACGGGCGTTGGTGATGCGTACGAATTGCCCACATGGATCGCTTCCGGCGATTCGACACTGGCAAATTCTGATTCGTGCAGCAACTGGCCGTTGGTTCGATCGAAGCTCAGGACCCGCAGCGAAATGTTGCCCGCTACCTGTCGACGGACAAAGTCCTTGCGTTCCAGTCGAGATGACAACACCTGCCGTTCAATCTGTTCGGGCGTGGGCTTTGATTCCACGGCAGTCGTTAACCAGATGCGATTTCCCTGTACGACGGGCGACGAGAAGCCCTTCCCAGGAATGGACGCGGTCCACCGGACGTTTTCAGTCTCGGTCCATGCCACGGGAATCACAGCGTCGCGAACGACTCCCTGACCGTCAGGGCCGCGGAACTGGGGCCAGTCGTCACTGGCGGTCAGTGCGTGCCCGGTGAACAAAACGAACGACGCAATCGCAAGTTGTTTACTTCGTAATCTCATGATGCCGCCTTGATTCCCGGACTTCGTATCTCAGCCCACCACTATCGGTCCAGTTGTTCGCGAATGCGACTGAGTTCCTGCATCGCAGCCAGGGGCGTCATCTCCTCCAGCTTCATCTGACGAATTTCGTCGAACAGCGGATGCTCTTCAACGACGAACAGAGACAACTGCCGCTCATTCGATTTGTGTTTACGGGCCGGCATGCGCGTGCGGCCCTGCTCGTCGACGTGGTCCTCTTCAAGCGATCGAAGGATGACAGACGCCCGATCGACAACATCGCGGGGAATACCGGCCAGACGCGCAACGTGGATGCCGTAACTCTTGTTCGCTGCGCCCTCAATAATGCGGTGAAGAAAGATAATACTGTCGTCTTTCTCGTGGACCGCGACGTTCCAGTTCGAGGCGTACTTCAGCGTGGACGTCAAGTCCGTCAGCTCGTGATAGTGCGTCGCGAACATGGTGCGACACTTGATCGTGTCGTGCAGATGTTCGGTCACAGCCCATGCCAGTGAAATGCCGTCATATGTGCTCGTGCCACGGCCAATTTCGTCCAGGATCACAAGGCTGTGTTCCGTGGCCGAATTCAGAATGCGGGCTGTTTCGGTCATCTCGACCATGAACGTGCTCTGCCCCTTGCCCAGTTCGTCGCTGGCTCCGACACGTGCGAAGACACGGTCCGCGATACCGATGCGAGCTTCACTGGCGGGAACAAACGAACCCATCTGCGCGAGCAGCGTGATGAGTGCCGACTGGCGGATGTACGTACTTTTGCCCGCCATGTTGGGGCCGGTGATGATCTGCATGCGACCGTAAACGGGAGCCGGCGGCGTGCCCGGATCGTTCTGGTTCGCACTTTCAGCTGGCGTGCTTTCTCCACCCAGCAGAATGTCGTTGGGGACGAATTCGCCAGTCGGCTGCAACCTGTCAAGAACCGCGTGCCGGCCTTCGCGGATGTCGAGGATCGGCTCGCTGGTCATCTGGGGACGACAATAGCCGCGCCCTGTGGCTAATACGGCGAGTGAGGCCAGCACATCGATTTCGGCCAGGACTTCGCCGGAGTTTTTCAGTCGCGTGACCTGTTTTGCCACTCGTTTCCGCAGGTCCGAGAAAAACTGCTGCTCGAGCTCTTTCGCCTCGTCGTCGGCACGCAGAACTTTGTCTTCGTACTCCTTCAACTCTGGCGTGATGTAACGTTCCTGGTTCTTCAGCGTTTGCTTGCGGATGTAGTCTTCCGGAACCTTGTCCTTATGTGCGGCTGTCACTTCCAGGTAATAGCCGAAGACTTTGTTGAATCCGACTTTCAGATTCGTGATCCCCGTCCGTTCCATTTCCCGAGCCTGGTATTGCGCGATCCACTCGCGACCACCGCGAGCGAGTTCGCGGAGTTCATCCAGTTTCGCATTGTAACCGTCGCGGATCATTCCACCGTCAGTGGTGATGAGCGGCAGATCGTCGGCCAGGGCCGTATCAATGTCGGCTCGGACTTCCGGACACAGATCGAGATCGGTATCCAGCAGCTGCAACAGGTCCGATCTTCGTTCGGCCAGTCTGGCTTTGATCTTCGGCAACAGTGCGAGCGTGCTGGCCAGACAACCGAGATCACGCGGTGAAGCTCGCAGTGTGGCCACCTTCGCAGTCAGCCGCTGCAGGTCGTACACCTTGCCGAGTTCTTCACGCAGACTGCGGCACAACGCCGCGTCACATGTGAGTTCGTCAACCGCATCCAGTCGAGCTTCAATCAGCTTGATCTCGGTGAGTGGATTGGAGAGCCACTCGGCCAGCAGCCGAGCCCCCATCGGCGAGACCGTTTCATCGATGACGTCGAGCAGACTGCCCTCGCGCCGGCCCTCGCGAAGCGTGCGGGTCAATTCAAGGCTGGCTCGAGTGGCTTCGTCAATAATGAGGTTCCTGCCACGGCGCCACGGATCAAGTTTGACGATATGCGACAGCGAGCTTTTCTGCGTTTCCTGCACATACTCAAGTAAGGCACCCGCCGCCGTCACACCGGGCGATCCGACTTCCAGATCGAAGCCCTCCAATGTCTTCAGCTCGAAATGCCCCAGAAGTTTTTCCATGCAATGGTCAAGCGCGTAACACCACGGCGGCCGTTTTGTCACGACCATGTCACGCATCCGCAATCTCGGCCAGACGTCGTCTTCACGGGCGGGGTTCTCGGACATGAGCAGTTCTGACGGCCGCAGCCGCGCTAATTCGTCGGGCAGTTGCTCAAGTGTCAGATCCATCGTGAAGAACTGCCCGCTGGACAGTTCAAGCCACGCCAGCCCGACGAGACTTTTCGTGACGAAGACACTGGCCAGGTAATTGCTTTCGCGTGGGTCGAGCAGGGCTTCATCTGTCAGCGTGCCCGGGGTGACGATCTGCGTCACCTCACGTTTGACCATGCCGACCGCTTTCTTTGGGTCTTCGACCTGCTCACAGATCGCAGCCCGGTGACCAGCACGGATCAGCTTGTGCAGATAGTTCTCCAGCGCGTGATAGGGGAACCCGGCCATCGGCACTGGATTCGATGATCCCTTATCCCGACTGGTGAGCGTCAGGCCCAGGACCTTCGATCCTATCTCAGCGTCTTCGAAGAACAGCTCGTAGAAGTCCCCCATGCGAAAGAGCAGCAGCGAGCCGGGATTCTGTGATTTGACCTCGCGATAGCGTTCCAGCATCGGGGTTAGTTTCGCGGGCGTTTTTTTATCCTGTTTGGCAGCCATTCGGGGTGCAGTCGTCTCAGGCAGTAAAGGGTTCCATGTCCCGTGGGACGGGGATCCTGCCGAGGCGTACCCAGGTTGTCCACCGTGCGAAGCGTCCGCAGAGAAGTCTCTCCAGGACTGGCCGATTGGGGAGACAATATCGGACCCGCGCAGCGGACGGGTTCGAGTTTCGGAAGCGAGACGCGTCAGCACGCCAGGAACTACAGGTTGTCACCAGCAATCACGCCGATCGCTTTCTGGAGAATGTCACGTTCCATGCGCAACTGTTCGTTTTCGGATTGTAGACGACGCAGTTCTGTTCGCTCGGCGTCTGTCAGAGGCGCAATAGTCGCCGGTGCCGAGAGACGAAACTCGTCGGGCCGGGTATCCACTGGGACGCTGTCATTGTGCGACTCGTGCGAGATCGTCGCTGGCTTAACAACTTCCGCGACGCTTTCAGACTGTTGCGGCAGTTCACAAACCGAGTCTGCCTGTACATTCGCGGGCGTGATCTCCGGAAGTCGACCAGCCGTTGTATTAGTTTGAACACCATCGATACCGGCGCTGGTCAGGATCATCTCTGAATTGTCAGAGGCCGAGGATGCGATCGTGTTTGGCCGGTTTTCGGCCGGGAGTGACCGGACGGGCCGAGGATTAATCGCGGCGTACAACTGCGCCGTTTGCATGGCCAGTTCTGCGCGCGTCGTATCGAGCCAGATATGCGCATCTTTCAGGGACGGCTGGTTCTGGACGGCCAACAGAAACCGCTGCTCTGCCTCTGCGATCTCTCCCATCTCAAACAGAATGACTCCCAGGTTGTAATGAGCTTCGGCAACTCCCAGAGCTTCGATGAATTGCTGTTCCGAGGAATTGATGTAGCCCTGCATGGCGAGCGTAATGGCCAGAATCGTACGCACGCGGCGGTTGTCCGGTTCAAGCTCCAGGGCCTCAAGCAGTGTCTCGATCGCCAGGCCGGGTTCACCATTGTCGTGGTGTGCGTGTGCCCTGGACACGAGTTCCCGGACTTCAGGAGAACTCGATTCAAGAGTCGTGTCGACGGGCGATGTGGAATTCGATTCATGAACGCCGCGGGGACTGCCGGGTTCCAAACCGCCCGCAGCCGACTCGCGACTCTGTTGCCTGGGAGCGCAGTCGGAAATGTGGGCACAGCCCACAGTGTTCCCGACTGACTGACACCCGGCGCACAAAAGTACGCAGCATGCGACCAGCGCACAATATGAACACCATCCAGGCAAACCGCACCTCCCTGTGCAGCCATCGCCACGCAGCTCTTAATGTCTGCGTCCTCTCAGTCGCCTTTGGCGGCCGGCCATCGGTCAGCCGACACGACGGCAACTCTTCTCCCTGACGCCCTGAATATTGTCCGCCGTACTGTCCTGCAATACACACTGGACGGAGTCTTGCGCTAAAACCGTTCCGTTCGACTAGGGAGTCGCGCTGTAGCGTTCTATAAGAGCGGCCACATGGGCGTAACGGCGTGGGGCGAAGTACACAATGGCCGCAATCCGTGGGCCAGCTTGAGTCGGATACTTCTCGACCAGCTCGACAATGCGCTGTTCCATATCGGCTGCGTCGGTCTCGGCAATGTTGATCAGCGCAAGCAGCATTCCGCTTTCCAGCCGGTCCAGGATTGCCTCGTCGGCAGCGGGATCGGCTTTGTCGGCGGCCAGTGCGAATTCTAGTTGGGAAACAACATGCCGTGGCCGCTTTCCACTGACCGCAAGCAGGGCAGTCACCATGAGTTTCCGGTCGGCGGACGACTGCGACGCGTCTTCGTGAAGCAAATCAAATGCTTCGATCGCTTGTTTGAAGTCCGCACCGTTCTGTCGCAAGCGGATCGCGAAACTGGCCATCTGCCAGCGCAGCCGCACGGCGTGTGCGGAAACCTCTGAAGTACGAGACATTTGCTGCAGCAGCGAGTTCAATTCGTCCTGCTGGCCGCTCGTCTGCAATAACAACGCGGCCATAACCCACGGGTGAAGTCGTTCCGGCCTGATCCGTATCAGATGTCGGTACTGGGACAGTGCGTCCTGCGTGCGACCGATCGACTGGAACCAGTGTGCCAGCAGCAAGCGGACACGGACGTCCTCGGGTTTGTGAACCAGGTGCTCGACCATTCGAGAGGAAACTCCGTTCGGCCCGCCCACGGCGGCGGCAATGGCGACGTCCGCGATGACAAATTCCGTATGGTCCGGGTCGACCTTACGGACGGAATCGAGAAGTTCGCGGGCGCGCACGATTTGACCCTGACGCAGCACATGCAGAACCCGCATCAACTGTCCCAGTGCGAACAACTCGGTCCCGTCCAGCGACTTCAGCGCATCATCAGCTTCATCTGGTCGACCGGATTCCATCAAAGCCATGGCGCGCGTCAGCTGTCGCCGCTCTCGTGATCCAAGTATCGCGTTCAGGAACGCGGCCTGGCGTTCGTCGACCTCAGCCAGTTTCATTTGCTCGAAAGCGTCGGCGATTTCTTTCCAGTTCTCCGCCAGAGTTTCACAGCGACAACGCACAGCGAGTATCAGTTGCCGGTCGATCCTGTTGTCCTCAGCGGCTTTCGTCAGATGCTCGCGAGCCTGGTCGGGATTTCCGTCGTGAGCACTCAGGACTGCCTGCAGCAGATGCGCCATCGAAGTAGTGTCTGCATGAGTCCGCAGACGGTCGACTCCTGCCCTGACGCCGCCCTCCGCATCAGTCCCCAACACCAGAGCCATCGCGGTAAGGTGGTAGGTAATCAGTGCGTCCCGTTGTTCGTCAGTGGGCTGCCACGAACTGTCGTCGTCACGCTGCTCAACGAGTTGTGGCAGAATCTCAACGGCAAATTCGGGCTTTACGGCCGCGATCGCTGAATGGTAGAGAAGCACAACGAATTCCGGCGTCAGATGGCGCGGATAGTGCTCAGACTCCAGCAGCCACTTTCCGGTTTCGACGAACTCACCCAGAAGCTGCTGTCGCTCGTCGGAATTCATCTTTTGTTGCTGAACATTTACGGCGATCAATACTTCGGCCAGCCTTACCAGAGGCCAAAGGTTTTCGTTTTCTGACCGGGTCGCGAGTAGCCGTCGGATCAGTCCGACAACTGCCACGGATCGGGACGCCGCCTGGTCGTCCGGCGCATATTGAACGTATTGGCCCATTATGGATGGAGCCATTCCAATGATTTCCGGTCGCATGGCTGCGAGATCGGAAGGGGTTGCGGAGACCAGTCCGGTCACGAATGAACGAGACAGTGCTTCCAGTTCGGAGTCGTCACCCGACAATTTCATCAACTGTAATCGTCTGGCGAGGACTGCGATCGAATCGCCGGGAATGACCTGGGACAGCCGATCGAGCAGTTTGCCTGCTGACGCCAGTTGACCGTCTTTCAGGTCGGCGTCCACCACAGACATCAGGACGACCGCATTCGCACCGCCCAGCTCGATGACTTTGTGTGCGGCTGTCAGCGCCGTCTCTTTGCGACCCAGCCGAAGAAGAGCCGAGTTTGCAGTCCCACATCATCCGGCCTCAGCGCCGCAGCATGCGCGATGTGTTCGACGGCCGCCGGAACGTCGCCCCACCGTTGCTCTTTCGAGAGCGCATTCAGGACATTCGCAATCTGAACTCGGGCCTCGACGTTTTCCGGCGCCTGCCTGATCGCATTGCGAATCAGAATCTGTGCTCGGCCCAGGTCATCGTATTGAATGGCCAGCGCTGCTCGTGCGATCAGTCTTTCGGGGCTCGACCACTGTGATTGCAGGTAGTAAATCCAACCCGAACTTGCGACGAGGCAGATCGCGCAAAGAGCCCCAAGGAAGATCAGACGGCGATTTCCCATAGCACGGACCCGTGAATCGAGAAGCGTCAGATATGCGACGAACGACATCCACCGTATCTATGCACAGTGGAGTGAATCACGACATATCCGGTGCAAATACAAAACACAGGCCTTGTTGTGCGGCATCGTCACGTTCGCCACCTGTGCAGAGTTTTCAGTAACTCATTGAAGTGGCGGCGATGGCGTCTCGGTTTGATGGACGACCAGGGCGGACGTCGCGTGTCGAAATTCCGTCATGAACCTTTCAAATGCCGGTCGGCAAAATCAAGGAATATCTTCCAGTCGCCGGTTGTCATCGAATGACGCCCAGGTCGAATGTAGTAACCGAGCCGGCTGTTGAGCAGTTTTTCCAGCGGCGGAACTTCTTTGGCCCCAAGCCCGTCAACACCCAGGAACTCGTAAACCGGGCTGGCCGCTTTGAGTACGTCGAACTGTCCGTTCGGGTTGGCCCATTGGTCTTCTACGGCGTTGGAAAACAGAACCGGTCGCGGGGCACACAATGCCACAAGGCAGTTCTGATCGAACGGCAGGCGGTCCGTCTGTTTGTTGAATTCCGGGAACGTGTCGTTGAACCAATGCGGGAACACCGTGTTGATTCGTTCGACCGATTCGCCAACAGTACCGCGACTGGGAGCAGTTCCGCCACATCCCGCCTGATGCGGAATCGCCAGTGCGATGCGATCGTCCAGGGCCGCGGCCAGCAGTGTCGTCTTCCCCAGCCGGGAATGACCGACCAGCGCGATGCGGTCGTTGTCGATGTCCTCATCTTCAACCAGATAATCGACAACTCGATGGACTCCATAAGACCACGCTGAGATGGCTCCCCAGTCGTGCTTTCCGAGCTCGGTCTGGCCTTGCTTGAAAAAGTGCGGATGCACGCCGTCTGTGAAGTCATTCTCACGTTTGTCCGGGTCGACGTCGCCGTAGTAGAACATTGCGATGCCGTAACCGCGGTCGATAATCAGCTCGATGTTCCACACGTCAGCCTGACCGCCACGTCCGGCATCCGTCGCTTTGTTGTCTTCGCAGCCGGGGCAGCTACCCCGGTACCAGGACTTCGTCAGGGCAACGGACACATCAGCCAGCGCGGTGTGATTTCCGCAGAAATTCAGGGCCGCGAATGTCGGAACAGGCCCTTTCGCCATGTTGGGGACGACAACCAGCAGCTCAATCGGCGGCGTCCCTTTTGGTCCAAAGTTGATCGTGACTTCTTTCTTCGTGGCTTTCCCACCGAACAGATCATCCTTCACTCGGTCGCGTTTCCAGCTGATCGGAGCGGCTTCGGGCAGATACCCATACATGTAGTGCTGGAAGAGCTGTTGCAGTTCGGGACGCCGCTGTTTGAACCACTGCTCCTTTGACTCAACCTTTGAGCCGTCGAGCATTATGAGTGGATCAGGAAAACCAGGAGTCGAGGCCAGTTCAAACACCGGTGGGAAATCGCTGGCCGTTGCAGGGGAGAAAAGAGCAATCGTGCAGCCAACGGTGAACAGCGAACGCAAAACAGACATGGAAGGCTCCTCAGTCAGGAGATTGTGAGAGCTTCGAAATCGTACCTGAATCGGGACATTGCTGCCTCGATGTCAGTAGCCCGAGATTGACGGATCGTGTGCTATTGGCTCTGCCAGTGCGTTTCACGATGGTTTGCCCGAAGTCAAATCCCATGTCTTGACGGCATAGGTTGCTTTGATAGAGCTTCCTTCAGTGATCGGCTCCAACAAGTGATGTCGGGCGAAAAGGCGACCCCACGATCACTGCTGCTCGCGAGGAGCTTCTCGTCGGGGGAGAAACACAAAGAATCGATCCACCCGCCTAACCGAAACCTGCCATCGCAGAACGTCGCGACGGGCTCCAATGGATCGCGCTGATCGGCTTCGGAAGCAAACAGAAGCGTGCCTGATCCCAGCGTCACGATTGCGACCAACACGATGATCCACTTCTGAGCAGATTGGAATGTCATAGCTTTGATCCCTTCGTGAACGAGGTTTTGCATCTGAATCGTCACCGTAGGGTGTTCAGCGGATGATTTTATGTGTAGCTACGCTCGCCAGAGCGTGAATCGATAGTGTCCACCGTCTGGCGACGGTAGCTACGAATTTTCGAGTCGCGCATCCTCGACTCGGAAGGTCAGACAACAGTTTTGATTTGTCGCGAACTGGAACGAGTGATGAGCCATCAGCATGCAGACCGGACACTCGACAGGCTTGTCGAGCTGCTGGACCTCGTGGTCCGCGAGCAGGTCGGAGAATCTCTGGCCGACACCATGCAGAGAATCCGCCGTCTGGCCATAGAGCGTCGAGCCGGACTTCCCGAAGCAGAATCGCGACTGATCGCCGAACTTTCTCAACTTGAGAATACCGAACTGCGAAACGTCATCCGCTGGCTCAGCCTGTTCTTCGATCTGGCGAACCTGGCTGAGGACCAGTTGCGGATTGATGTGCTCAAGGCGAGGGATGCCGCAGTCGTTTCTGGAGCCGGCGCCCGATCCGAGTCGATCGCAGCCGCCGTGAATCGGCTTCACGGACAGGGCGTTGATGCAGCGAGTATGCAGCGCTGGCTGGATCGTCTCAGAGTTGAGCCAGTCTTCACGGCACATCCGTCAGAAGCGAAGCGGCGAACAACACGGCAACTGCTGCGACGCATCCGACAGTTGCTTCCTGCAGTCGCTGACGATGAATCGACATCGGCCTCGCCAGAGTCCGAACTGATGGCGAACCTCACTGTGCTGTGGCAGAGCGACTCAGTCCGGCCGGACAGACCGCCTGTCATGAGTGAGGTCAGCAGAGGTGTCTACTTTGCCTCAACGCTTTGGGACGTCGTGCCGCAGACGTTTCGCGAGCTGCGTCACGCACTCAGCACGGCATATCCGCAGCATCGCTTTGATGTTCCGCGTTTCCTCTCGTTCGGGAGCTGGATCGGTGGGGACCGCGACGGACATCCCTTCGTAACGGCTGACATCACGCGACGGACGTTTGCCCGACTACGACGGGCAGCTCTGGAAGGGCACCTCGCAGAGTGCCGTCGCATGAGCAACCAGCTTGTCATGTCTGACCAGCAGGTGTCGTCAGACGACAGCCTGCGCGATCGCATCAGCGAATGCCGCAACCGATGGCCGGACTTCGAAGCTCGACTCGGCCCCGTGTCGAAGTTGGAGACGTATCGGCGCTTCGTTCGCATGCTGGAATTCCGGCTGGAACGAAGCCTCTTGTCTGTCACTTCTGGAACGGACAGTGACGGCCGCTTCGAGTCCGCCGCTGAATTCCAGTCCGATCTGGCGCTTCTGGGCAACAGCATGCTGGCCAATCGCGGTCGCCGGATCGTCGAGCAGTATCTGCAGCCGTGGATTGATCTGGCCGACACATTTGGTTTCCACTTCGCGTCGTTGGACATTCGGCAGAACTCCGAAGTGCACCGCCGCTGCCTCGAAGAAGTCGTCGCACTGCAGGCCCATGAAGACGGATCGCTTGCGGACGCAGAAGCGGCGCAGATCATCGCACAGGGAATGGCACCAGGACGTATCGATGTTGAACAGCTCACGGCGGAGTCGCGCGAAGTCTTCGATACGTTCCTGCTGCTCACAGAAGAGTACGAATCGCACGGGGCTCATACTGTCGGCGGTTACATCATCAGTATGACACACGCCGCGGCCGACGTGCTGACCGTCCTGTGGCTGTGGCGAACTGTCTGGGCTCAGCATCATGCCGACGAAGAGCATTTGCCCGCACTGCCGATTATTCCGTTGTTCGAAACGATCGATGATCTCCGCAACGCCCCAGCAATTCTTGAGGAATTGTTCGGCGTCCCTGTATATCAGCGATACCTCACCGGACTGTGCGGGCGTCAGCAGATGGTCATGGTCGGCTACTCGGACAGTACGAAAGACGGCGGTTACCTGACGGCCTGCTGGGAGCTTCATCAGGCTCAGGAACGGCTTGCCGAAATCGCCGAACAGCATCACATCGAGATGACCGTCTTCCACGGGCGTGGCGGAGCACTTGGACGCGGCGGCGGACCGGCCGCCAGAGCGATCCGTTCGCTACCGCGAAAGTCCGTCGCCGGAAGGGTCCGTGTTACCGAACAGGGCGAGGTGCTCTCACAGCGGTACGACGATCCGGTGATCGCACATCGCCACCTCGAACAGATCATCAACGCGACGCTACTAGTCAGCGTCGAACCCGAGCGGACACCAGAATCTACATGGCTGACTGCGATGGAAGAGCTGTCCGCCGCGTCATTCGGCAAGTACCGAGAGCTGGTCGAGAATCCCGGCTTCCTGCACTACTTCGACCGCGCGACTCCGATCAGCGAAATCGAGACACTTCCGATCGGGTCACGCCCCGCCCGCCGCGGACAGCGTCGAGAACTCAGCGACCTGCGAGCGATCCCGTGGACCTTCGCCTGGACACAGTCACGCCACATCCTGCCCGCCTGGTTCGGCCTCGGGACGGCCATTCAAGCGTTCGTCGACGGCCACGACACCGACTGGTCAACCATGCGATCCATGTATGCCGAATGGCCGATGTTCCGCGCCTTGATCGACAACGCCGAACTGGGCCTCGCCAAAGCTGACATGCAGATTGCCCACCTCTACGCGATTCTGACAGACGACGCGCACAGCGAAGAACTCTGGCAGCAAATCTCCGCCGAATTCGACCGCAGCCGCGGCGCGATCCTGCTAACCAAAGAGAACAAGGTACTCCTCGCCGACGTCGACTGGCTCCGAAGTTCGGTCCTGACACGCAACCCCTACGTCGACCCGCTCAACCTCTCTCAGATCAGCCTGCTGACCCGCCTGCGATCCAGCGACACGGACGAAGAACTGACCGACCTCGCCCGCCTCTCAATCCAGGGCATCGCAGCCGGTCTGCGAACCACCGGTTAGGCAGCCCTGCGTTCAGCATCGAGATGTTCATCCAGGTACAGCGAATGCGCCATGCCCAACGAGCCGAAAACGTGACTGATTCGACGATCCGTTGCAGAGTCAGCAATCGCGATTTTGCGCGGCCAAACGTCCGCTGTTGGCCCGCTAGGAAAACTTGCAGTCTGAGCGGACTCAATCGACGACGTTGGCTGGCTTTGCTGGTTTCGTTGGTGGCGGGTTGGGGTTGGGTGGACGTGGTGGGCCAAGTTCGATGCCGCCTCCCACACCCGCCGTGTATGTCCATGATGCGGGTTGCGGATCCCAGCCGGCGAGGACTCCGGCATCGGCCAGAACTCGGCGCGCCGTGAGGTATACGTCAGAGCTGTCCGGCAGAACGTAAAACCTCGCGTAGAACTTTTTCGGGTCGAGTACAGCAAGCAAACGACGAATGCGTGAATTCGACTTCCGCAGCTCCGCATTCGTGGCGCCGCGACCTTCCTTGGGTGTCAGTTTGAGACGCGGCCAGCGATCTCCAGAGATGTAGTATTCGACATTGAAGAAGTCGTCGGTTGGATACTTCAACTTCAGGTAGTACTTCTCGAATTCCTTTGGATCGATGCCGGCCTTCGGATCTCGATTCAACCTCTGGCGAATGATGATCTGCTTCGCCCGCGTTTCCGCGTCCTTGCGGATGTCGTCGAGGTTCATCGGGTATAGCCGATTCCCGGCACAGACAATGATGACCTGGCGCGCTCCTGGCGGCGCCGGTCGTGGGTTCGGAATCGTGACTTCTTTTGCCGGGGCCGCCGATCGACGGGGCGTCCGGTCCAGCAATGCCTGCAGTTCCGCGCGACGTTCGAGCGACGTTTCAATTGTGCTCTGCAGTTTCTGGCGTTGCTCTTTTGTGTCTTTGATTTCCTCTTGATTCTTTGCCGCTGTTTTCCGGTCGCGGTCAATGGCCAGTGCAAATTCGTTGGCCTCTTTCGACTGATCCGCCAACAGCTTCTTCCGAGTTTCCAGCATTTCCCGCAGACGCTTCAGTCGTTCCCGCTCTGCATCCATGTCGATTGTGGCCAGAGATGTTGTCTGTTCGGGGAGGTCTTCTTTCTCCTGTGCCAGGGCAACTATTTGCGCACGGACCGATTCCAGATCCTCTTCGGTCTCTTTGGATTTTGCAGTGATCTCGGTCAGCGCTTCACTGACGCCGAGCTGCGTGACGATCAGCACGAGCACGAGAATGCCAACCACGTTAGTCATGGTGTCGAGCAGAGGATCGAGACCGCCGTCCTTGTCGTCGCCGCGTTTGACTTTCTTCATGGCATTTATTTCTTTTTGGTGGCGAAATGGCTCAGGTCGATTCGTCCCGATCCAACGACGGGCAGTTTCCCATTGCGGATTTCACGGTCGGTACCCAGTCTTCGGGCTGTTCGATACGTGTTCAGCGCGTCGCTGCGGACGAGGAACACAATTGAGTCGCTGGTGCGGTTGGCAACCGTTTCCATCAGTGCGATAAAGTCCTTGTCGGTCACCATGTAGTTGGCCCGAATTCGCTTCGGCGGGTCGATCGTATGCATCACGATGGAGTCGGCGGCGCACTCCACAAAATGCGGAGTGAAGTTGACTCCGCTGCCGCCAGGGAGAATGGACGTCTTCGACTGACTCGCTTCTTTCCGCTCGGTCAGTTCCTTTTCCAGCTGAGCCAGCTCTTCGGTCAGGTCAGTCAATTGAGACTGCATCGATGCCACGCTCTCTCGCTCGGCCTTATCGAGTGGGGGAATGACGACCTTGACCTTTTTCTGTTCGTCCAGCTGCTTCTTGATTTCAGCCAGCTCCGCGGCAAGTTTTGCCAGTTCCCGTTCGTTGACGGTCAATTCTTCACGCACACGCGCCGCGTCCGGGCCAATCTTTTCGTTCAACAGACTCCGCAGCGCCGCAACTTCCTCATCGGCCGCGTTCAGTTCCTGCGTGGCCTTTTCGTGCGCTTCGATCAGTGCCACATCCGGCGAATCCATCTGGGCCAGCGCAAGCGTCGAGATCATCATCGTGAGCACGCCGATGACACAGGCAATGATGCTCAGGAACGGAAACAGCGACACATCGTCGTCGTCGTCGCGAGGTCGTCGAGCCATGGGTCTGCTTTCACTAAAGACGTGCTATTCGCTCTGCTCCGAAACAGATGTCAGCGAGCCTTCCCGAACCAGCCACGTTTACGTGGACTGGCTAGTGCCGCGACCTGCTGAACAACAACGTTCTGGTCGCCGAGTTTCTGCAACACACCGTTGAGACTGTTGAGCCCCTGCTGCAGCCCGGCAAACTGCTGCTGCAGTGTGGTCTGCGCTGCGGAGAACGATCCGGTCACGTCGTTCTGCATCGTCGCTGCCTGAGTGCCAACGGTAGCCAGCGTCGTCTGGATCTCGGCCGCCGATGTTGCCGTTCGTTCCAGTTGTCCTTGAAGCTGTTTCTGCTGAGCAACCTGTTGCTGTTGAATTTTCGCGTTCACTTTCTCCCAGTCATCCGTCACCTGGTCGGTCAGTTTGCCGCCAATGGCGTCGAGTCGCTTAAGCCATTTTTCCAGCTCCGCGTGGTGTGTTCCCATGGCCGCTTCGACCGCTTCACGGAACACATTCGTGTCTCCACCACCCGTACCACGCTCGGCGCCACCTTCGCGACCGTCGTTCAATCGTCGGAGCAGGTTTTCGTTGCAGTATTCGTCGACCGACGTGATCAGGTCTTCCTCACTCTTCTGCAGAGCCGACGTCGGAATCTTCGCGAACATACTCATCACCAACGCCAGCAGTGTCGTGTCGAATGCCGTGCCCAGTCCTCCAAAGACTGAGTTCAAGGCTCCCTTCATCGCGGTCATGTCGGCGGCGGAATCCAGACTGCTGGCCAGACTGGCTACCGCGGAACTCACACCGATCACCGTCCCGATGAACCCCAGAATCGGAAGAGGCCAGATGAAGACCTTCAGGATCGTGTAACTGCCCGCCACATTGTTGGCGTCGATCGCCGACTGAGACTCCATCATCGTGACGGTTTCCGCAGCGCTTTTTCGCACGCGGAAATGCTCGATTCCACGCACGACACGATTGATGAGGAAACTCTCGGACGAACTCGATGGCAGTTCGTCAATGTGCTTCACAAATCGGTCCAGGGAATCCGGCGTGATTTCGCCGGCGACCTCGGTTGGCAACACGTCAAGGAGCATGGCCTCCTTCTGCTGCTTCAGGCTCAGCGATTTGAGGAAGAGGATGCCGACCGACCAGAACATCAGAAACGTCGTGGCGAATGGCACGAGTCCGCGATCCCAGAAGAGCTGCCCGAACTGGAAATCGCGCAGTGGCAACATCGCGATCAGCCAGACGATCGACAGACCCAGGCCAATCACCCCGCTGGCGATCAGACTCACGTCGCTGCTGGCCGATTCTCCGCTGCCAGCCTGAAACCAGCTCTTCTTGCGTTTTCGGCGAACGCCCGAACCCGTAGAAGAAGCGGGAGCCGGAGCCACTGCCACCGCTCCACTCGGGGCCGCCGGAGCGTTCGGAGTGACCTGGATATTGGGCAGGCCAGCCTGTTGCGGTCGCGCCGGAATGTCTGGAATTCGCACGGCACCTTTGCAGTACGGGCACTTTCGCGCCTGACCGGCCAGATCGTGAGAGACCTTCAATGGCTTGCTGCAATGCGGACACAAGAGCTTGAAAAACGACATCAGACTGTCGATTAGAGAAAATGAATCAGCTGTCGGCACAAACACCACAGCCGGGCGACCGCGATTCTGCTGGTCCGCCGCAGGCGAACAACCGCGTAAAGCAGGCGAGCCAGTATGACATGGTGGCGTCCGAACAAAAACCGAGCGGAAAGTCGGGATATTCCTTACCTGTCACTCCGACTCTTGTGGTCGGCATTTATTCATATGAGTTCGTTTGCATGCTCGTTCGCACTTGCGTATCCATCAAACGCGCCGGCTCGTCGTCTGCTCCCGGCTCGATATACTTCGCCCTCTTGCACCAGTCGCGCAAACATTTCCGCGTCAACGCATTTCCATCCTCTGATGTGGCAACAGACCGAGTTCAGCAATCATGTCCGACCGACCCAGCATCATTTTCATCATCACCGACCAGCAGCGTTACGACACGATCGCGGCGCTCGGCTATGACTACATGGATACGCCCAACCTGGACCGTATGGTCAATGAGGGCGTGCATTTCACGCAGTGTCATGTGACGGCGGGATCATGTGCTCCGGCCAGGGCCAGTCTGTTCAAGGGCTACTTTCCGCACACGACCGGCATCCTGAAGAACGCCGATCTGTGGCGGCGCTCGTGGATCGAGTTGCTCAACGAATCTGGCTACCACTGCACGAACGTCGGCAAAATGCACACGTGGCCGTTTAACGAGTCGGTCGGCTTTCACGAACGCTACGTCGTTGAAAACAAAGACCGCTATCTGGAGGGCCGGTACTATTACGACGAATGGGACAAGGCTCTGCGCTTTCGCAACCTGGTCAAGCAGCAGCGTGAGATGTACCGCAAGCTGCCCGACTATCGTGAGTCGCTGGGCGCATTCGACTGGAACCTGCCGGAAGATGCGCATCCGGACGTGTTCGTCGGCGACATGGCCACGCACTGGATTCGTAACTACCCGAAGTCCGAGCCGCTGTTTCTGCAGATCGGATTCCCAGGCCCGCACCCTCCATACGACCCGACGCCCCGCTATGTCGAACCGTACCTGAAGAAGGAACTGCCGCTGTTGGAGGTAACTCAGGAAGAGCTCGATGGTCAGCCGGAACCATTCAAGGAACTGCGGCAGCACAACGTCGAGATCGATCACGACTCTGTCGTGCATCAGCTTGAGCCGTCGAACGAGGCGCGGCATCGTCAGCGCGCGTATTACCTGGCCAATGTCACGATGATCGACGACAAGGTCGGTGAGATCGTCGCGGCACTGGAAGAGTCCGGGTATCTGGACAACTCAGTCATCATTTTTACGTCGGATCACGGCGATTGTCTGACCGATCACGGCCACAGTCAGAAGTGGACGATGTACGATACGATCACGCGCGTGCCGCTCCTTGTCTGGTCGCCCGGTCGTTACGACGCCGGCAAGGTCGTTGATTCGCTGGTGCATCAGATGGACCTGGGACCAGCGATTCTGGAGCTCGCGGGCTGCGAAGTTCCCGACACGCTGGAAGCCGAATCGCTCCTGCCCGGATTGGATGGGGTTGAATTCCCAGGCCGCGAGTACCTGTTTGCCGAGCAGGCCAAAGACGGCATCCTGACCGGAACCGAATTCATGACGATGGTTCGCAGTCGGGACTGGAAGATCGTGCATTTCCTCGACGAGCCATGGGGCCAGCTTTTCGATTTGCAGAATGATCCGAACGAGGTCAGGAACCTCTGGAACGACCCGGATCACGTGAAGCAGAAGCGGCGAATGCTGGCCGTCCTGCGTGAGTGGCGGATTCGGAGCCAATACGAGACAGCCAACTGGTGTGCTGAG
>CAYSJO010000114.1:0-3646 GCA_964431285.1 uncultured Planctomycetaceae bacterium | reverse complement strand
AGGCCCACAAGTTTCATCGCCACCCGGAAATGGAAGAGATCATTTACGTCCTCTCCGGGCAGTGTGAGCAGTGGGTCGACCAGGAAAAGAAAGTGCTGACAACGGGACAGATTGCTCACGTTCCAAAGGACGTTGTACACGGAAGCTATAATGCGGGAAACGACACGCTCGAATTCCTGGCCATCCTGTCACCCGCAAAGTGCGACGGCCCTGTGCTCATCGACATGAGCGAAGAAGAACCATGGAAATCGCTGCGTGACTGACAAACGCGATGTCTCCTTTCAGATGTCGTTCGTCCGACACTGGCACAACCGCCCATGGAGCGAAAACACAAACGACGTCGACGCATCGCCTTCTCGTGCTTGACCGGTGCCCTCTTTCTTCTGTTCTTAACAATCGCCGACCACGTCGCTGGTTTGTTCGTGCAGTTTCCCGCACGGTCGCTTCTGTTTCCGTCCGGCAGTCTGGTCAATCACCGCAGCGCCGAATTCAGTGTCACAGTCGCGACGTCTGATGTAGGAATCCGGGATGATCATTATTCACCCGGATTTCCCGAGAAAGGAGTCTTTCGAATTGTCACCGTCGGTGACTCATTCACCTTCGGCTGGGGCGTTCCTGGGGATCGTGCCTGGCCAAATGTGTTGGAAAGATCACTGAATTCGTCGCGTGACCACAAGCAACCGTACGAGACAATCGAAGTCCTGAATTTCGGTTACCCGGGAGCCTCGCCCGATGGATACGCGGACTCAGCGGCGTTGGCTCTCAAGCACTTTCGACCCAACCTCGTCATCATCGGAACGCTGCAGGGGGACGACCTGAATCAGGTTCATGCTCACGCCGCACGAACTGCTCTCTCGACACAACTGGCCGACGCGCTGTTTCCCACGACTCGTCAATGGCTTGAAGTCCGTAGAGAGCGAGATCCGATCGCCCCTTATCAACAGACCTTTGCGCTGTCGCAACAATACATACGCTCGCAGTTCACACCGAGACAGGCCCAACGCTATCTCGCACTGCCATTGCAGGTTCGGACGTTTTTTGAAGCGGGACTGTTGAATCCCTCTCTTGTTCAAACCGCTCTGAGTACTCCAGATTATTTTCTCCGGCCATTGAACGAGGATGCCGTGTGGAGGGCCGAAGTGTCTAACCGCCTCAAAGACTCACTCGAGACAATATCCGAGGCGTGTCGCACGTATGATTGTCAGCTACTTGTTGCCATTATCCCAAACGGACCCTACGTCTCTTCGGCAGCCCTTGAAGGAGTTCAGGTGATCGGATTCACTGCGTCGTCAGAACTTCTTTCCACAAATACGCCCGATGAAATCGTCCATGACGTGTGCGACGCCGCCGGAATCGACTGCATTGACCGCACACAATTCTTTCGCGGCCTCTCGCAGGACTGCTACTTCCCACTGGACGGACACTTCAACGAAGAAGGGCACAGGCAATTCGCGCATAGCATTGGGGACGTAATCGAGGAACACATACGTCGACAGTCAGGAATCGAATGACATCTGGTGGCACGACAAATGAACTGGCCGTGGCGGTGGATGAAGCACGCCAACGTGTCGGACACTGCATTGAGACGCTCTGTGTGGCGGTCGGTATCACGATCTTACTTGCATTTACGATCCGAACTTATGGCCTGAGCAACGACGAATCAGCATACATCCTCAGTAACCGGCATGCGGCGCATTGGCTGGATATTGCGTGGAAGTCCGGCCTTTCGTCAGCACTGACACAGGAACAACTGGAGCAAGGCTGGCAGTATGCACGCACAGAGAACAGGAATCTCCCACTACCGAGCATTATCTCAATGGTCGGTCACATCACGGTGGGACGCTTTGATTCGTTTCCGGCAGCTTTTCGCTGGGGCCACGTATTCGTCTTTGCGATCACCGGTGCGGTCATTTTCTCATGGATCAGAGAACAACATTCGCGACCAGCAGCCGTTGTGGCTCTGTTAGCGCTTGTTGGCAATCCTCGTTTGTTTGCACATGCCAACCTTGTCGCCGTCGATACGCTGGTCGCGTCTTTCTGGGTCCTTGCATCGTATTCACTCGCCAAGAGTCGGCCACAGTGGAAGTGGGCCGTTGCATTCGCCGTGTTTGCTGGCATTGGATTTACAGCCAAGCCGACGTTCTGGTTCGCATTTCCAGTCTGGCTCCTGTGGGGCCTGCTGCACAAACCACGTGAATTGTGGCGATCGGCAATTTGCGTTGTCACGCTCACACCGTTAACCGCACTTGCCTTGCTGCCGATGTGGTGGCTGGATCCGTTCGGACAATTTTTTGGTTATGTGCACATGCTGTTATCAGACACACAGGGATGGACGATCGGAACATATTACCTGGGCGAAGTCTATCAGGGCCCAGGTGCGCCACCAGTGCCGTGGCACAGTGTGTTTGTGCTGACATGTGTAACCACACCGGTCTGGATGCTTGCTCTGCTCGTGATCGGCGTGACAAGAGTAATTCGAGAGTCCGGCAGACTGAACGCCGATGGTGTGATGTGGCTGTTGTGCGGTGTTGCGTTGCCTGTCGTGTGCATGTTGCCATCCACGCCCGCACATGACGGCGTCCGGCTGTATCGTTCCGCTTTCTACTTTGCTCCCATGCTGATTGCGTTGGGCTTCGACCATGTTTTCCGATGCGTCCACCCCGAGACCGGTGAGACTGACACACGCGGAGACCAGAAGCCGGCGCGACAAAAGACACTCCGACGCAACAGGCCGATCACAGGGTGGAGTGTTGTTGCTCTAATGAGTCTGTGGTCGATCTGGAGTTGTTACCGCATTCATCCGGGAGAACTATCTTATTACAACGAGTTTGTCGGTCAGCTGCAGGGGGCTGCAGAGCCTCGATCGCTGTCAGATTCGGTTCTGGACTACAACCGTCCGCGGCACGAAATCGCGTACTGGTGGGAGTCGATCACCGCCTCCGAACTGACAGAAATGCAGTCTCACCTGCCCATCGGGGCAAAAGTGTGGATGTATCCGCGACATGATGGCCTGTGGATACTCCAGGAGCAGGGCGTGTTCCGTTCCGATATCGAATTTGTCTCTGTTGGAACGGACGCAGACTTTCTCTTTCTTTACGGACGTTTCGGCACGTTGCTGCTCGGCCATCCAACGGCCGCTGTGTTCCTGCAAGGGGATTCGATCTGGGAAACACGGACGGACGACGTACGCATAGCCGGCCTGTTTCGGCAGGAAGAGATTGATCTGTTTCGTTTCAGCTCACCCGGTTTGCAAAACGCACGATGATCCGAACAAGCGGGTACTTTGACTGGTCAGATCGAATTACGAAGCTGAGGAAAACTGATGAGCGGATTCCAACTGCGTCACATGCAGCCGGCAGATCGCAACGAAGTGTCGCGGCTGATCTTTCACTCGACGAATCAGTATTACCTGGCGATTGGACGTGAAGAGATCTTCCAGGGAGACGACCTGTCTGCGTCGGTCATCTTTGATGTTTACGCCGATCTTGATCCCGGCCAGGGGCTTGTGGCAGTCGATGAGGAATCCGATCAGATCATCGGTTCCTGCTTCGTGCATCCGCGCGAGACTCACGTGTCTATAGGAATCATGAATTACCATCCCGATCATTTCGGTCGCGGAGTCGCCCGTGCCCATCAGCAGCGAATC
>CAYSJO010000113.1:0-4638 GCA_964431285.1 uncultured Planctomycetaceae bacterium | reverse complement strand
TTATGACAGACAACATCGAACCGGATTTCCAGCTGGTCCACGGCACGGGTATCTCAACCCGGTTCCTTCCCGACAGTGGGATCGAAGTCATCGGCGACTTCGTGCCGCCAAAACCACCGGCACATGTGCTATTTGACTTCGACGGCACTTTGAGTCTCATCCGAGCAGGCTGGCCGGACATCATGGTGCCCATGATGGTCGAGTTTCTACAGGACACGGGAACCGACGAGTCGCCGGACGTCCTGCATCAGGTCTGTTCGAAGTTTGTCATGGAGCTGAACGGCAAGCAGACGATCTACCAGATGATTCGTCTGGCGGAAGAAATCGCGCTGCGAGGTAAGACACCACTCGATCCTGTCAGTTACAAGAATGAGTATCACAACCGATTGATGGGCCACATCGAAGTGCGACGAGAAGGGCTGAGGTCCGGCACCACACATCCGACAGACTTGCTCGTGCCTGGCAGCGTGGCGTTGCTGGACCTCCTGCGGGAGCGGGACGTATCGCTGTATCTCGCGAGCGGGACCGACGAGCAGTACGTCCGCGAGGAAGTGCAGCTACTGCAGCTCGACGCGTATTTCGGCGAGCATGTGCATGGAGCGCAGGATGACTACAAGTCGTTTTCCAAGGCGCAGATCATCGAGCGCATCCTGTCCGAACATGATGTCGATGGTGCTTCACTATTGGGCTTCGGTGACGGTTACGTCGAAATCCAGAATGTCGGCGGCGTGGGTGGAACTGCCATCGCTGTGGCCAGTGACGAAGCCAGCCGAGACGGACGTCCTGATCCGTGGAAACGCGAACGACTCATTGGAGCAGGAGCCCACGCTGTCGTTCCGGACTATGCGGAAGCGTCCCGACTTATTAATTGGCTCTGGAAATCGTGAGAGTCGCCACCGCACGAAGATAGCCTGTATGCCTGGAGTCCACACGCCGTGAGTACGTCGCTCCTCACTTCCGAGCGTCTGAACGAGATCATCTCCCGTTTCCCGGTGTGTCGCATCGCCGTTCTGGGAGACTTCTTTCTGGACAGGTACCTCGACGTTGATCCGTCGCTCGAAGAACTGAGTGTCGAAACCGGGAAGCCCGCTCATCAGGTCGCGGCGATGCGGTGTCAACCGGGAGCGGCCGGCACGGTTATCTCTAATCTCTCATCGTTGGGTGTCGGCGAGCTGCATGCCATCGGATTTACTGGTGACGATGGGGAAGCCTTCGAACTTCGGCGTGGACTGGCGCAGCTAAGGTGCTCGACCGACCATCTGCACACGGCAGCGGATCGATTGACTCCGACCTACCTGAAGCCGCGTGACATGACGATGCCCGGTCTCGCGGGCGCGCACTCGCGCCTCGATACGAAGAATCGCCGACCGACGCCGCAGGAGATCGAACGTGCCGTAGTCGATTCACTGGTCGCTGTGATCGACCAGGTTGACGCGGTGATCGTGATGGATCAGGTCGAAGCACGCGATTGCGGTGTCGTGACCGAGTCCGTCCGTGAACAGCTTGCGGCACTGGCTGCAACGCACCCGAAAGTGTTCTTCTGGGCCGATAGCCGACGGCGCATCCACGAATTCAGCAACGTTATTATCAAGTCCAATGAATTCGAAGCGGTCGGCAACCAGGATCCACGACCAGGTGAAATGGTCGGTATGGACGAACTTCGCGTAGCTGCACGAGAGCTGCGGGCCAGGAACTCATCGCCGGTCTTTGTTACTCGTGGGGCCAGGGGCATGTTTGTGAGTGATCCGGCATGGACCATCGTTCCGGGAGTCTGCCTGCCCGGCGAAACCGACACGACGGGGGCCGGCGACAGCGTGACCGCAGGTTGTGTCCTGTCATTGTGTGCTGGAGCCTCCTGTGTTGAGGCCGCGGTGATTGGCAACCTGGTTGCATCAATCACGATTCAACAGCTCGCGACAACCGGGACGTCGTGTCCCGAGGAACTCGGTCCTCGTCACATGATGTGGCAGGCGCAGCCGGACGATTGACCGTGAAGGCAAAGCGGGTTTGTCCATGAACCGAGTGACGCGTCGACGGGTCCGTTGGATCGCAGTTGCATCGCTTGCGGGAATCTTGCTCGCGGGCGTGGTGGTCTGGCGTCTTTTTTCGACGCACCACCTTGACCCATGGCAGTTTCTGGCACATGTCGTACAGGTCGAACAGACCGGCACTGACGAGTATTCCGTCCAGACGCTGGGTTGGAGCCTCGCGATTCTTGGCCGCGATGATGAAGTTCGTGCCATCAACTTCCGCTCGAACTTTAACCAGCGACCGTCGACAGTCGAGTTTGACGCGTTGAAAACTAAAGCGGTGCCCTGGGACGATGGAATTCGAAGCATCGCAGCCAGTCAACGTGTCGTCCTGATGATGGAAGATCACTTCTACTCCAAGCATCGAGAGTTCATCGGTGCCACCCTGCCGGCGTTCAAAGATGAGGGTTTTACGCACTACGCTGCAGAAGCGATCGGCCCATTGGATGCGTCGTTCGCACAGCGCGGCTACCCCATCAGCCGTACCGGCCTGTATACATCGGACCCGCAATTCGGCAACACGCTTCGCCGCGCCATTGACTTGGATTCGCAATTGTGGGTTACGACTTTCGTCCGTCCTCTCATGAAGTCCGGGAGGAGTTCGCCGCTACGGAGTTGGCCAGGCTTCTGGCGGATGGGCAAACAAGGCATGCTTGTGCATGCGGGCCATTCACACGTACTGAAGTACAAGACTGAATACGGCCAGCGCTGGCTGGCCGCGCGATTGTGGGAAGAGGCTGGCATTGAACCGTTTACAATCTGGCAGTGGTCCAGCCGCCACGATGCTATCGATTACGCGACAATCGTTCGCATGTTGAAGGGGCGCGGCGTATCTCTGAAAGAGCCCGTTCTGCTCATGCCACCTCCCGCCAGCTACTGTGGGTTCCAGGATGCGCCGTACGGACTGGCTCAAGTCGACGCGATCGTCATCCATCCACCCGATGAAAGTGCCGCGCCGGCGAAGCGAACCGTTCTGTTTCCTGACAATATGCGTCAACTCGAAGTGGCTGGACTGGCAATGTCTGGCCAGTCGTCATGTGTGCTTACAAAAAGGGCGAACCCGTCAATGCCATTCCACTTGACCAAGTGATGCTGCGGCAGAATGAAACGCGTTTCCGGCTTTGGATTCCGAACACCCTCGAGTATCAGATTCGTGCTTTCAATCAGCACGGGCTACTCGAATCACACGTCGATGGAAGTGGCAATTCTCTATCGGTTGGGCTCGTAAGCCAGCCGTGACACGGGTAGTTAAGTCACGTTGTCGAGAAGTTGTTCAAAGTCCTCATCCGTCGGAGACAGCGCAGACGTGAGTAATACCTTCTTGCGGCCGTGTTTGATTTGTAATTGTGTGACGAATACCAGATTGAAAACCGACAGGCCGATTTATTAGAGAGGAATAGTGAATTCAACTCTGGAAAACAATCCTTTCGGAACGATAAGTTTGGACTCCGTGACAACGACCCGTTGAGGTGACTTCCCGTTAACCTTTGAGGCATACCAACAGCATCCGGCGGCGAGCAGACAAACGAACGCAAACGACTCAATCATCACCGCCGCTGCCCATGGCTCCACCGGGCGGTTTGCCATCTCCCAGCCTTCGTTCCAGAAGATGCCAACCGCGACTCCGGCCAGACCGACGATCAGGAGAATCGGACACATCCGCCGGTATCGGCGCTGAAATGACCCGTATGTCATTTCAAAAACGACAGCTTCGTTGTGATGACACATCAGTGTCGTTTGACTCCTGTGGCTATTACTGCGGAGTTTCGCAAACGGCTCTAATTTGACTCGATGATTGATTTACGGCCGAGTCGAGCCTTTTCATTCGACGGGTCAATTTCAAGCAGGGCGTCGAAGCTCTCGATCGCGTTCTGCGGTTGGCCTGAGTTCATGAAGATGATGCCTCGATTCATCCACGTGGTCGTATTGCGAGGATCGACAGCCATCGCCCGTTCGATAAGTGCCAGGCATTCGCTCATGTCTGCAGATTGAAGGTGGCGGGCGAGAGCCAGGCCTGCCCATGCATCCGGCGTGGCGCGGAAGGTCAACTGCTGACGGACCAGTCGTTCGGCATCAGCATACTGACGGCGGTAAAGATAGAGCCGTGCCAGCAATGGATATGGTTCCAGCCAGTCCGGAGCAAGTTCTACGACCTTTTCATATTCCGAAATGGCGCGGGCGTAGTTCCGGTTCTGATCAATGGCGACGGCCAGGCGAAAACGAACTTTCGGATCCTCGGGCCGGGCGTCGACCAGTGGTTCCAGAAGCTGGATTGCCGCTTCACCGTTTCCTCGCCCGATCTCTGCGTCTGCCGTCCAGAACTGCGCCCGGCAATCCCCTGGGCGTCTGGTGAGCACCGGACGCAGTAATTCGACCGCGCGATTAAGCGACGGTGGATGTGGTCCAATCGATTCATGCAATCGCACATACGCCTCCGTCAGTCGGACAGAATCCGGGTAGCGTTCAGGCCATATGGGGACCAGTTCCAGCTGTTCGCGACTAGCGATCGCACTTCTCTGTTCAGTTGATTCACGGTCGTGCCTTTTGTCCGGGATTTGAATCCATTGATCTGTGAACACCAGGTGCTGGGCCTCTCGAGTCGGACGCT
>CAYSJO010000112.1:0-3433 GCA_964431285.1 uncultured Planctomycetaceae bacterium | reverse complement strand
CGGAACTCGCAGCCAACGGCGGGGCGCCGATGGGTTTTTATACCCGCTTCACCGATCCCGCGGCGCGCGAAGTTACCACCCGCTACTATCAGTTCCTGAAACGCTACGACTCAATCTACCATGCGAGTCAGTCGCATGCGGAAGCCGTGCTGCTGTTCCCGCGCAAAACGGTACATGAAGGCAATGTTAAGGCTGTTGAGACGTTTCGGTCGTTAGGTGCAAAAATGCTCGACGAGCACGTGTTGTTCGACGTAATCCCGGATGACCTTGCTGATGAGGATCGTCTACAGAAGTATTCAGCCGTGGTGACGACTCAATCCGGGAATGTCGATACGGTCGTTGCCGATTCAAAGCGTAGCCGTTTCGATCTCAAGTGGATGACACGTGTCTCGGCCAGCCGTCCTGAAACGGGCAACTCACTCACTCTGCACTTCGTGAACTACAACCGCGAGGAGCCGCCAAAGGACGGTCGAGGCAAGCCCAGTGCAGGTCGTGGCATCGCAGACGAAAAACCAATCGCCAGCGCGGGCGGTCCGTGCAGCGTTGCTCTGCCTATGGGGCTGAAGCCGAAGTCCGTTTCGGTGATCACGCCTGAGGAGTCAGAGCCAAAGGCGCTCAAGTTTCAGGTCGCCAATGGTCGGATCAAATTCAGCCTGCCGGCGTTTCTGGTCTATGCGGTGGTTCAGATTCAATAGCCCGACCGATCCAGCAAGCCTGATATGATCGGCGTCTGAACATTCCTGCCTGCGAAGCGCGCAGAGACTCTTCGCGGCTTTGGAGGAAATGCTCTCGATCACCGATGTTTCAGCCGCAATTGGCTCAGTTTTCAGCGGTGGTCAGTGATCACCAGCAATTCTGCACAGCCCTTTGGCACACTCGTTGCATCGCAGTGTCGTAGATCGAAAATCGGCAGCCATCAATTGCGCTTGAAGAGGCTGCTGAAGTTCAGAGGTGGAGAAGGGATACCCAACAAACTCTGGGCAACCGCGAACGCCACAGATTTCGCGGACGACCCGGCCGAGCTGCGTTGACGACTTCCGAACGCATCGTTTGCTCTGCCATCCGCTGACACTTCGATCGGCTTCTGCGCTCGGAAGCCACTGCTGTCCTTCAGGACGGCGCCAATCGCTCAACCACACAGGGGCCGTTGCGCGCCCGCATCACGCGGACGTACCTGTTGCGACAGAACTGAATCAGGCAGGGACACCGAAATGGACCACTCGAACAAAGCAACCTGGATCAACCTCTTCACCGTACGGACTCCTCAGATGCGCGCGTTCCACATGACGTGGTTCGCATTCTTTCTGTGCTTCTTTGGATGGTTCGGTCTCGCCCCGATGCTGTCTGCCGTTCGCGAAGACCTGGGCCTGACGACAGACCAGATTGTTGTCACCAGCATGTGTGCAGTGGCCAGCACGGTCTTCATGCGGCTGCTGATCGGCTGGGTCTGCGATGCGATCGGACCGAGGATTGCCTACTCCGTTCTGCTTGTCACCGGCTCAATACCGATCATGTGCGTCGGATTCTCGGGCGACTACGCCAGCTTCCTGCTGATGCGGATCGCCATCGGGGCCATCGGAGCATCGTTCGTTATCACGCAGTACCACACATCAATCATGTTCGCTCCCAATTGCGTGGGGACGGCTAACGCCATCACGGCAGGCTGGGGGAATTCCGGGGCAGGAGCTGCTCACTTTCTGATGCCTCTGTTCTTTGCGGCCGTCGTCTCGCTGGTTGGCAGTGAGGCCATGGCATGGCGATACGCCATGGGCATTCCGGGTGTCGTGTTGTTGGTGATGGGAGTCACCTACTTCTTGTTCACACAGGATACGCCCGACGGAAACTTCAAAGACCTGCGAGCTGCCGGAAAGATGCCGCCTCGCAAACAGGCGGCTGGAACGTTTAAGGAAGCTGCCCGCGACCCGCTCGTCTGGATCCTCTTTCTGATCTACGGCGCCTGCTTCGGGATCGAACTGGTCATCGACTCGAATGTTGCACTGTATCTCAAAGATTACTTCGAGATGAACATCCTGACTGCCGGAATCATTGGCGGCCTGTTCGGAGCCATGGGTGTCTTCGCGCGACCACTGGGCGGTTACATCGCAGATCGCGTCAGCGTTTCACACGGTCTCCGAGGTCGAGTTCGCTGGTTATTCGTAGCACTGTTCTTTGAAGGCATCGTTCTAATGACATTCAGCCAAATGGAGAGCACGGCGGCGATTATCGGTCTGCTTGCCTCAACAGGCATGTTCGTGCACATGTGCTGCGGAGCTACATACGCAGTCGTCCCATTCATTAACCATCGAGCCACTGGAGCCGTCTCAGGAATCGTTGGAGCAGGGGGCAACGCAATGGCCGTCATGCTCATGTTTCTGTTCAAGCAAAACGTCTCCGGCCTGTTATGGCCCACCGCATTCCTGATCATGGGTGCCGCTGTTGTCACGATTTCCTTCGCGGCGTTCACTGTCCGTTTTCCGGAAACGGTCGAATCTGAATTTCGAATGGCTCAACAGGAAGCACTGGCCAGACGCCGCGCCCGTCGCGATCTGATGCCAGCCGAGGCCAGCTGACGACGCCCATCTCCGGATAACCTGCCCCACAGGACAATTCAATGATAACGCCCGTCGAGAACGAAGCCGAAACGGAAGCCGATGGTGTGATAACACCGGAATCGGAGCGCAAGACGATCGTCGTGATCGGCAACGGCATGGTGGGGCTGCGTTTCTGTGAGAAACTCGTCGGTTTCGACGAGCTGAAGAAGTACCGCGTTGTCACGTTTTGCGAAGAGCCACGAGCCGCTTATGACCGCGTCGGCCTGACGAGTTTCTTTGCTCACCGCGATGCCGAGCAGCTCATGCTCGCCTGTATGGAATGGTACAGGGAAGCCGGCGTAGAACTGCATCTGGGTGATCGAGCCGACGAAATCGACCGTGAGAACAAAGTCGTACGATCTCAGAAAGGTGTCGAGATCGCCTACGACGAAGTCGTTCTTGCAACTGGCTCGTTTCCTTTTGTTCCACCGATACCCGGAATCGATAAGAAGAGCGTCTTCGTCTACCGAACGATCGAGGACCTTCAGCACATCATCGAATACTCGAAGAAGGCCAAACGCTGTGCCGTCATCGGTGGTGGACTGCTGGGGCTGGAAGCGGCAAAGGCCGCTTATGATCTGGGCCTTGAAACACACGTCGTCGAGTTCGCGCCGCGATTAATGCCCCGCCAGATCGACGAGGCTGGGCCTCGGGTCCTTGTTAAGGAGATCGAAAACCTGGGCGTCAGCGTTTATTTGAATGCCTCCTCACCAGAATGTGTGGGTGAAGTTCGGCTCGGGGAGTTTTGCAAGGTTGTGGTATAAAGCGAGTTCCAGCGTTTCTGGTGTGCGGAATCCGTAGGATTTTCTCATGGTCACTTTCGCCTTGTTGTTCAGACGCTC
>CAYSJO010000111.1:0-10899 GCA_964431285.1 uncultured Planctomycetaceae bacterium | reverse complement strand
CGGATGGACAATCCCCGCGGCTTTCCTGAGAAGCGACGCATTCGACACAAAGGATGTCGATGACCTGCGCAAGCCGTTCGCGGACTGGCTGGTTGCGAAAGACAACCCGTATTTCGCTCGCGCGTTTGTGAATCGCCTGTGGTTCTATCTGTGCTCACGTGGACTCGTGAACCCGATAGACGACATGCGCGAATTGAATCCGCCTTCACACCCGGGACTGCTGCAGCTTCTGGCCAATGAGTTTGTTGCATCCGACTTCGACATCCAGCATTTGTTTCGCTGCGTTTGCAACTCGAAAACGTACCAGCGAGCCAGTAGTGTTGAATCAGCGACGGACTCACAAACGCGAAACGCGATCACGACGGCATTCGGTCGCATGCCGCTGCGACTGATGTCTGCCAACGTACTGTACGACTCACTGGCACAGGCCTACGGCGACCCCAAACTGGATTTGCGAACCAGTGTGAAAGACAGCACGACTGGCCAGGCTGCTCCCGTTGGTGATGCGTGGCTGGAATTCCAGCGACGATTCGGCACGAACGAAGAAGACGCGACCGACTTCACACACGGTATCGCGCAGATGTTGACCATGATCAACCACCCGCGTCTGCTGGCGGGAAGCAAAGCACTGGACGAATTCCGCCAGAACACGCCAGACGCCACGCCGGAACAGACGATCGAATGGCTGTACCTGACCACTCTGTCCCGTCGACCGGAAGCAAACGAAGTGGCCGAGGCAACCGAGTACGTCAGCGCGGCAGCGGAACCGGCAAGTGCGTTTGTTGGCGTGCTGTGGATGCTGGTGAATCGCAGCGAGTTTATTCTGATTCGATGAGGGTGAGTAAGAATCCGCTGGAAAGGACACACAATGCGTCAGCCTGACATTTCGCTCAAGCGGCGAGACCTGTTGCGACTTTCAGCCGCTGGACTTTTATCCGGCGTCTCTGTGCCGTGGTTCGAAACACTCGCCCGTGCCGGCATCAAACGACCGCGGGGCAAGGCGTGTATCCTGCTCTGGATGGACGGAGGACCCAGTCAGCAGCACACATTCGATCCAAAGACAAGTGGAGAGTTTAAGCCTCATCCAACATCCGTGCCGGGCATTCAGATCGTCGAACACCTGCCGCAGCTGGCTCAGAGCATGGACGACCTGGCGATCGTCCGATCGATGACCACGGAGATCAACGGTCACTACGACGCCAAGTATTTCCTCCATACCGGCTACAAACGCACCACGGCATTTGAGCATCCGGCGATCGGCTGCATTGCTTCATCACAGATCGGGCTGCCCGATGATGACATGCCCGCCTTTGTCACAGTCGACGCCGGCTTCGACCGGGCTGATGGCGGCCGGTTGTACCGCAGCGTTCCGGCGTATCTTGGACCGGATCATGCACCATTGGCCGTGAACGATCCCAAAGAGGGGCTGGAGAATCTTGCTCCCACCGGCGACGACATCGACGCGCGACTGCGGCTTCTGGCTGGCAGCGAACGCCGATTCCAGCAGAAGTACGGTTTACCGGCTGTGGGAGCGAAACGGGCTGCTTTCAACCGAGCTGTCCAACTGATGCAATCGAAACGTTCAAAGGCGTTCCATCTCGACGAAGAACCCAATAGCCTGCGCGACGAATACGGCCATCACAAATTCGGACAGTCATGCCTGCTGGCCCGAAGACTGGTGGAAGCGGGCGTGTCGTTCGTCGAAGTGGTCCATCGTGGCTGGGACGATCACAACGGAGCCGCGAAGCCCATTGCCGCGCGGGCCCCGTGGATGGACGCCGGCATGGGCACTCTGATTCGCGATCTCAAAGTCCGCGGCATGCTGGACGACACGCTGGTCGTCTGGATGGGCGAATTTGGTCGCACACCCGGCGATGGGAACGGGCATTTCTGTAAAGCATGGAGCACTGTGTGGGCTGGCGGCGGAATCAAAACCGGACAGGTCGTGGGGAAGACAAGCGAGGCTCCAAAGAATCCCGGCTCGGAAGTTGTCGACCGTCCGGTCAAAGCTCCCGACTTCGTAGCCACACTGTGCATGGCACTCGGAATCGACATTCACAAGGAGTTTCTCGCACCCGGCCTGCGTCCGATGCCGCTCGCCGACAAGTCGGCCAAACCGGTACAGGAGCTACTGGGATGAGAACCACGCATCGCAGTCCCGTGACGTGTCCGATTCCCCCAAAAGACAGTCCCCTCTCCCCTCTGGGAAGAGGGTTAGGGAGAGGGGCCAGGTCCGCATTCGTCCTCGCGATAACACTACTCAACGTCGCACCAACGCAGGTGCTGGCGGAAGCACCCGCCTACAGCCCACCGAGTGATACGGCCGAAGCCGTCGAGCGCATTGAAGAACTGGGCGGAACGGTGCGTTATCTGACGTTGAAAAGCGATGACCTTGAAGTGGACTTTCAGTTTGCCGACGACAGTCTGAGCGACGACCACCTGCAGTATCTGCATGCCCTCGACAACGTCACCGTGCTGCGTCTGAAGCGGACGAAAGTCACTGACGCCGGTCTGGGGCACGTCACCAAGGTCGCGTCGCTGCGACGACTGTATCTGGAGGAAACGAAGATCTCTGATGCAGGCCTGAAGAGCCTGGCCGCACTTCCAGACCTGGACCTCGTCAATGTCTATGGCACGGATGTCACCGACGCGGGAATGGAACATCTGCAAAGTCTCCCGCAACTTCGGATGTTGTTCGTCGGCAAGACGAAGGTGACCGAGTCGGGAGCCGCGGCTCTCAAACACGCCTCACCCGAGCTTCGCGTCGTACCTGATCGAGCCGAACAACGACGACGCGCAAAGCTCGTTGTGGAAGTGGCAAAGAAACTGCTGGCGGAATCAGAGTCTCAGTTCGCCGCTACCGAGCAGGACCTCAAAGAACTGCCGCCCCGCCAGGAAGAACTGAAGAAGGAAGAGGAAGCGACGAAGAAGCAGTCCGAAGAGTCGCGAAAGAAAGTGGATGTGGCACGCAAACAGCGTGATCAGGCAATTCGACCGGCCAGCGATGCAGACCGGCGAGTGAAAGACACTCAACGCAGCGCTGACGAAGCCTCGAAACGTGCCGCGGAAAAACCGAATGATGACGACCTGAAGAATCAGGCCGAGCAGAAACGCAAGGAGTCCGAAGACGCAAAGAAACTGGCCGACGAAGCGAAGCAGAAACTCGAGGAGGTACAAAAGCAGTTTGACGCGGCTCAGGCCAAATCGGACACGGATCGCGAGAAAGCCGATATGGCCAGACAACTGCACGATCGTTCGAGGAATGCAAAGAAGTACCACGAGGTCTCCCAGAAAATCCTCGATGGTGCTCGACTGAGGGTCGCCGACGCGGACCGAAGGCTTAAGGCTGTTGAGTGAATCGCCAGTGAAAGACAACGCTCTATGAAGTACCAGGAACTGACCGCACCCACGCTGGCAAATGTTGATCGGCAACAAACACTGGTGGTTATTCCGATCGCGGCGGTCGAGCAGCACGGCCCGCACATGCCGACAGGAACGGACACGATTCTGTGCACAGCCGTGGCCGAGGCGCTTGAGGGGCGACTGACTTCTCAGCTCCTGCTGACGCCTACGCTCTGGCTTGGAGCCAGTTCGCATCACCTGCGTTTTGGATCCACGCTGGATTCAGCGCTCGACACGTACATCCCGACTCTCTGCGACGTGGCCTGCTCACTGCTCGATGACGGCTTCCGACGAGTCATGTTTCTCAACGGGCACGGTGGCAACATCGACCCGATGAAAATTGCCGTGAGACGGCTGCAGCCCGATTATGTCGACGCGTTGCTTGTCGCGGGCAATTACTGGGTCGCGACAGATGCGGAACGCGGACAGATTCTAGAAGGCGACCAGAAGGGCGTCGGCCATGCCTGTGAATTCGAGACTTCTCTATTGCTCCACGTTCGTGCGGAGCTGGTTGACCAGACGAAGCTGGCCAATGCGGGAGAGACCGTGGCCGATGTCATCGACGGTCTGTACGTCAGCCGCGATATGCTCCAGCGAACCCGGGAGGGATTCACCGGTAGACCCGACCTCGCGAGTGCCGACAAAGGGAGACGGCTGTTCGACACCATCGTTGACCAGCTCGTTATCACAGCGCAGAAGCTGCTGTCGCAACCACTGGGAACCGAATATCAGGACTTCGTCGAATAGTGAGGTGTGGCACACACGTCACGGAACGACTTGTGGATTGGGCTGTGGGGGCAACATCGGCGCTACTGTCGATTCGCCCGGTTCCTTCAACATTTGAAACAACTCACTTTCGGTCGAAAGGATCAGTCGTGTGTCCTGGTCGAACGTTGCCTTAAGAACGTCGAGGCGTCGCAGAAACTCGTAGAACTCCGGGGACTTGCCATAGGCTGAAGCAGTCAACTCGATCACCTTCGCGTTGGCTGCTCCTCGAATTTCCGCAGACTTCTGCTCCATCTCTCCTGCGATCTGATCCAGCTCCTTCTGTGTTTGACCAAGGATACGGTTCTTCTCTTCCAGCGCTTCCGAGTCATAGAGCCTCGCGATCTTCGATCGCTCCGCGATCATACGTTCGTAGACAGTGGCGCGGACTGAGGCCACATAGTTGACTCGTTTGATTCGAACTTTGACCAGTTCCATCCCGTACTCCTTCAGATCTACTTCGAGAAGGATTTTGGCCTCGACATCATCGCGTCCGTTTCCCGCGACCTGATCAGCTTCGGTGCGTTCGAGTTCTTCCGTCTCGTAGATCAGTTCAGCGTTGGACTTGCGGACGACATCGATCAGGTTGTGGCGTGCGACCACGTCACGGACCGCCGAATCAACCAGATCGTCGAGGATTTTCTGGCCGCGTGATTCGTTTCGGACTTTCTTGAAGAAAATCATCGGCTCACTGATTCGCCAGCGTGCCCAGACATCAATGTTGATCCGTTTCTTGTCCTTCGTCTGCATGCTCTCCGGCGACCCGTCCCAGGGAAGCAGTCGTTTTTCCAGGTAGTACGCTTCCTGAATGAACGGCGTCTTGAAGTGCAAACCAGCAGCCTGAACATCGTTCACGGGTTTGCCGAACTGGGTCACGATGACCTGCTTGCCTTCATCCACGATAAAGGTGCTCGCGTTCAGGACGACTGCGGCAATACCCAGTAGGACACAAAACGCGACAGCGATCCTGGTGTTCATTTTGCACCTCCCGTCCCGAGCGAGGGCTGGCCACTCCCTTGATCGAGATTCAACAGAGGCAGCACACCACGCACTGACTCGTCGATGATTGTCTTGCCACCTGCCTGAGAAAGCACAACTTCCATGGCCTCCAGGTAAAGCCGCTTACGGGTCACGTCCGGTGCCTTTTCGTATTCGGCCAACTGTGCCAGGAATGCACTGATCTGTCCGGTCGTTTCGAGGACCACCTTGTTCTGATATCCCTCGGCCTCGGCGATCGCCTTGTCCTTCGCTCCACGCGCGGCCGGAATCTTGCTGTTCCTCTCGCCCTGCGCTTCGTAGATCACTTGTTCCTTTTTCTGCCGAGCCCGGTTGACGTCCTGGAAGGCATCCTGCACGGCCGCTGTTGGTGGTGAGGTCGTCTGTAGCTTCACGGTGATGATCTCGACGCCCGCCTCGAAGCTGTCCAGTTCCTCCTGGACCAGTTGCTCGGCCTCGGTGGCAAGCTGTTCCCGGCCGATCGTCAGCACGTAGTCGATGCTCGAGTCACCCACCAGCTTTCGCATCACAGACTCGGAAACATCGCTGATTGTGTCGGGAACTGCAGGATTCACGTCCGACGTTGCCCCGCTGGGCAAGCTGCTTGGGCTGACACTCTCTGTGCCGCCGACTTTGAACAGAAAGTCCATCGGGTCATTGACCCGGTACTGCACGACCCACTCGACATGTCCCAGATTCAGGTCTCCCGTCAGCATCTCGGCGACTTCGAGATCGTCCGAATTCTCCGACGCAAATACCGTCTTGCGACCAGCCTGAGACGTTTCAAAACCGAATTCCAGCGACTGAATTCGCTGCACAGGAACCAAGTAGACCGTGTCGATGGGCCAGGGCATTTTCATATGAAGTCCTGGCGGCACAGTCGCGATTTGTTTGCCGAATCTGAGCACCACGCCTGCGTCGCTCGCTTCGACGCGATAGAACGCCGACTTGCCCGCGAGCAGCACGACTGCCACGGCCAGTGAGAACAGGATCAATCGAATCCGCTTGCCGATCTGATCCCACGGAATGTCGTCGGGATCAAACTGCCGGTTCCGTCGACGGAAGTCATCGTGTGAGGGCATTGTTTTCCAATCTTATGTGTAAGCGTGTGGATTTCGAACTCGCTACGCAACGCGTCCGAAACAAGTTCCCGATTTTACTCTTCGATCACGATGAACTGAGTGAGCCGTTGGGCGTAAGGCCTCGGGCGCCGGTCGGCCCGGCCGCTGACGCGTCGCGGCTCACATATCGGGAAGTTGTATCGGACTCGTTCATAAGTACTGAGCTTTCAATCGCAGAATCACATCTTACATGTTACACGCGATTCGTGTCGCGATGCCGGGTGGAGCATTTTGACCGTACGCGGTCAACCGGCGGACAAACAGTCTGCTTGCGATTCGTCGTGTTGTAGCGAAAGGGCGCGTCACCTTGCGTCCGCCCGTGTCGCCACAAGCTGAGCGAACGAACCGAAGGGGGGTGGCAGCGCGGTCCCGTGGCAGCGCGGAAATGTTGCGCCTGCAATCCAGTATCTCAGTCACGACCAGTTCGTTTCCCGAACACTGTGTCTCGACTCGATACATCAATCGTCATGTGGTAGCGGGATCGAACCAGGTGACGACTTCCGTACCCGGATCGGATGCCTGCGCGAGAAACTGACATGTGACGTAACATCAGGACTTACATATGTTATGAAATATGTGAATGGTTCCCAGAGCTGTTTGGCACGGACTCTGCATCGCTAGATAGCGATGCCTGCGCTTCCAGGTGTGAATGAACGTCGCATCCCTCCTGACTCTTAAATAAGTCGGGCAAACCGTTTTGTCGGGGGGAGGCACTTCTTCCGAATTCCCTGAAACTCACGGTACAGGATATATAAGCAATGACTGAGTACTTATTGCAGGGTGGTCCACTCGATGGACAGAAACTAAGCCTGCCCCATGAAGGATACGACCTCTCGATCCGTTATGTGCCGGAGAGCGACGACGATCAGGACACGATCGATCTCAGCCGCCTGTTCTCGGATCGCTACGTTTTCGACGACTCTGACCAGTTGCAACCAGTGCTCACATCGACGCCGTGCCGCGTCTGGCAGCCTGACCGGGCGTGAAAGGGTCGGAGTCACAGGTCGCGAAAATGTGTTGAGTTCCCTTCGTCTTCCCACCTGACCGACCAAATTCCGAGGCGCGAAGTCAAGCAACTCAAATGTCGAAATCCACCCCGCCCCAAATGCAGTGCTGAACACGACTTCGAGTTCGGTGACCCGACGCTCCGCTCCATCGTTCTACGCCAGAACATCGTGAATCACCTGGCCACCCACATCGGTTAGGCTCTCTTCACGCCCCTGATGGAAATACGTCACCAGTTCGTGATCCAGTCCCATGATGTGCAGAATCGTGGCGTGCAGATCGTGCAGATGGACTTTGTTATCAACGGCTTCAAAACCGAACTCGTCCGTACTGCCGTAGTTCATGCCGCCTTTAACACCGCCACCGGCCAGCCACATGGAGAAGCCATAGGGATTGTGGTTGCGGCCGGGAGCATTCCTTCCTTCGCTGAACGGCATGCGACCGAATTCACCGCCCCAGACGACCAACGTGTCGTCCAGCAGTGAGCGACGTTCGAGATCGGTCAGTAACGCGGCGATCGGCTGATCGACTTCCGCCCCGTGCCGACCGTGGTTCGATTCGATGCCGGCATGCGCGTCCCAGGTTTCTTCCAAGTGACCGCCACCGGAGTAGAGTTGAATGAAGCGCACACCTCGTTCGACCAGCCGTCGGGCGATCAGGCAGTTGCGGCCATATTCGTCGGTCGGATTCTTTCCGACGCCATACATGTCGAGCGTGTCCTGCGTCTCCTGGGAAAGGTCCACGGCCTCGGGGGTCGCGGATTGCATGCGATACGCCAGCTCGTAGCTGTTGATACGCGCGGCCAGTTCGCGTCCACCGGGTCGATCATCCAGGTGTTTCTGATTGAGCTCGGCCAGAAAGTCGAGCTGTTCGCGCTGAGCCTTGCGCGACATACGGTTCGGACCGTGCAGATCCAGAATCGGATCACCGACCGGTCGAAACAGTGTCCCTGAGTACGTCGCTGGCATGAAGCCGCTGGCCCAGTTTGGCTGCCCGCTGATGGGGCCTCCGCGTTTGTCGAGAATGACAACATAGCCGGGCAGATTCTCGTTCTCAGTTCCGAGGCCGTACACGGCCCAGCTCCCGAGTGACGGTCGGCCGATCAGTGTCTTTCCGGTGTTGATTGCGACGAGTGCGGAACCGTGGGCGTGACTGTCGGTGTGACACGAATTCAGAACGCACAGCTTGTCGCTGTGTCCGCGGACATTGGGAAAATAGTCAGAGACCAGCAGACTGCTTTCTCCGCCCGGTCGAAACTTCCGCCAGGCCGGAGTCAGAAAACCAACCTTGCGACCTCCGGAGTTGATGTATTTCTTATCTGCAGGCAGTTGCTGTCCCGCGTGTTTCTCCAGTTCGGGCTTGTAGTCAAACGTGTCCACCTGGGATGGAGCACCATTCATTGTGAGGAAGATACACGCCTTCGCGCGAGGCTTGATCTGCGGCTTTTTTGGAGCCAGCGGATTCAACGGCTCATCGGCAGCTGCCGCCGCATGGCGTCCAAAGAAGCCGTCACGGCTGAGCAGATTCGCCATAGCCAGGCCGGCAAAGCCATTGCCCATTTGCCACGCAAACTCGCGCCGCGTCTGACCGCAGGGAAAGAATGAATTTGACATTTGTCGCCTCAGACAGGCCGGAACAGGTGAAAGTCGGCTCCAGCAATAAGGTCGTTCCGACCAGTTAATCCACAAACAGAAACTCGTTCGAATTCATCAACGCGTGACACAGGGACGCCAGCGCCAGTGTTTCAGGTGTAAGCCGCGTCGGCCTTTGAAATTGTGCGAGGGTCAGCCCGTAGTGCTCTGCCATTTCACTTTCGACGAGACGCCGTTCCGCGTCGGTCAGGTCGCGGTCGTAGACTCGAATCTCCGCAATACCGCCTTTCCAGAACTCGCCGTTAATGTTGCCCTGCTGACCGATTACCCATGGAGTGTCCAATCGCCTGTCAGTGAGGGTGGAAGCCGATTTCAGCAGACGTCCGTTTTGAAACACAGCGGCCAGTCCGGAACCATTGACCGCCGTAAAGACGAACGGTTTTGTGCGGTCAGTTAACTGTCCGGCCGGCGCAAAGACATCGCTGAAGCGAACGACGTTGTCTCCAGTCAGACCCAGAAACAGGGACGATACTGAATTCCCGGCATTCCCGTTCCAGTTGGAAATCACTTCACGATGCCCCGACCCGTTGTCGTCGTTAACGACGCAGATAATCGTGTGCGGTTGAGTTTTCAGTACCTTGCCAGCGAGGTGCATGAATCGTCCCTTGCCGTCGAAGTCCAGAGTCGGCCTACCGCCGAATCCTTTCTTCACCAACGTGGGCCGTGCCTTCGCGTCAGACTGCGTCGCATTGTGCCCCTTTCCAGAGAGGTCCGGGATCGACTCCACGCGAGCCTCATCGTCAGTCGCGAGTACAGACTTTGCGGCACTCAGATGCAGCACCAGCGATGTGCCGACCGCCTGTGCAAGTTCTTTGGGGGTGACCGGGTGCTCGTTGTCGCCCGGCGCTGAAAACGTATTCGCCTGATTGGTGATATGACGCAGTGACAACTCCAGTTCGCGAGTCGATGGCTGGCGTCCCAGCACATGTGACCAAGCAAGCCGGACCTGCGGTTTCAAGTCCGGTTGAGTTTTCAAAATCGCCGCGGCCAGGTGCTCGCTGCGATCATGCACGAATCGGTTATTGAGCAACGCCAGCGCCTGCGTCGGAACGATGGTGACAACGCGCTGCCCGCACGACAACGTCGGATCGCTCAGATCGAACGTCGTCATCATCGGAGGCAGCAGGCCGCGCTTCAGGTACATGTAAAGACTGCGACGTTTCTGGTGTTCCAATGGCGACGCCTGCCATGCAGAAGACTTTCGAGACAGGCCTTCCAGAGCTTCCGGGCTGATCGTCGCTTTGAAACCGGCTCCGCCAACTTTCAAGTCCAGTTCGCCGCTCACCGCCAGCAGGGAATCCCGCAACGTCTCGGCGTCGAGACGTCGGCGTTCGGTTCGCCACCATAAGCGGTTGGATGAGTCCCGTTGCGTAAGCTTGTCGTCATCTGGATGCAGGTTGGACTGTTGCCACGTCTTCGAAGTCAGGATCAGTCGATGCATCGCCTTGATGCGACGACCTCCGGCGACAAACTCCGAGGCCAGCCAGTCGAGCAGTTTCGGATGCGTCGGCGGATCCGCCAGAAAACCAAAGTTGTTCGGTGTCCGCACAATGGCCTGCCCAAAATGATGCTGCCACAGCCGATTGACCAGCACTCGCGACGTCAGTGGATGGCGCGCATCGGCAATCCACTCAGCAAGCTGAAGGCGACGATGCGTCGTCTTTGATCCAGCCGGCGGGGGCTTGAAGCGGCGTTCCAATGACGGAACGGACGAGAGCGACGCCGGTACGACTTCATGTAGCGGATGCAGTCGCTCGCCGTCCTTCAGGACATGTAACGGTCTGGGCGACGGCACCTCATCGGTCCAGCCCAGAACGTCCTTGAATCCCAGTCGTTCGGCCGTCGGACCGCCGACTTGTTTCCCGCCCGCTCGAATCGGTCCAGCCCAGAACGCGGACGCCATCCGGTAGTAGTCTTCCTGAGTGATCGCGTCGAACTTATGCGAGTGGCAGCGAGCG
>CAYSJO010000110.1:0-8665 GCA_964431285.1 uncultured Planctomycetaceae bacterium | reverse complement strand
ATGGATGAACACCGAGTTCTGCTCCGCCTGCTGGTCGAGCTTCGATTGCTTGCCTTTCTAGCCCTTGCCGCTCTTGCCCCGCTTCCCCTGGCCTTCGCCACTGCCGCTGCCACCGCCACCGCCACCGCCACCGCCGCCAGCGCGGGGTAACATGGTCATCTGCTCGCCGACCACCTTGAGTTTGCTTCGCTTCTGGCCGGTTTCCTTATCATCCCACTGGTCGAGCTGCAGGCGACCTTCAATCAGTACGCCCGCACCTTTGGTCAGGTACTCGCCAGCGACCTCTGCGGTCCGGCCCCACAGGGTTACATCGACGAAGGTGACTTCCTCTTTGCGCTGGTTGGCCTGTTTATCGAACCAGCTCCGATTCACCGCCAGTCCGACGTCCGTCACAGCCTGACCGGAGGGCAGGTAGCGGACCTGCGGATCACGGGTCAGATTGCCCATCAGAATCACCTTGTTGAAACTCGCCATCGGTCACGATCCTCCTCCTGGCGGGACAAAACTGGCGACACCTCAAAGAGAAGTCTACTCGGCGACGGCAGCCACTTCCTCAGTCGCGGCAGTCTCGCCCGTTTCAGTGGCCGGGGCGGGCGTGGGAGCAGGTTTCGATTCCACGACTTCGTGTCGGAAGGCCTCGCCACTGACGTGTTCGACCATCTGTTCGAACAGGCCTTGATCGTGACTCAGCACCATGTGCCGGATCACGTTGTCATTCAGTTTGACGATGCCGGTGATAGTTCCGATCGCACTGCCGGGCGCTGTAAAGAACGCGAGGTAGTACAAACCCTTGCGGTTTCCGTTAATCGGATAGGCGAGTTTGGAATCCTGCCACGGGCGATGCGCGACAACCGTTCCCCCCGCCTTTTCGATGATACCCGAGACCTCTGCTGCGGCGGCTTCCGGGTTCGCCCCGTACTTGCCGCTGTCGAGGATAAACATCCCTTCGTAGTAATGCGTGAGTGTGGCCAATTGAAGCCCCTTACATGGGACGCGGCAGTTTCTGAACCGCATCATTGGAAACGAGAAAACGTCAGGCCTGGCTTCGGATGGGGTGATGGGCGAGACATCGGCACGACAGGGTGCGATTGCACCCTGTCACGGACGGACTGATTACCCGTCCTGCGACGACTCGTCCGAAGCGTCCTGATCTTTCAGTTTGTTTTTTGGTGTCCTGCCGTTTGTTGTTTTGTCATTCGTTAAGGGCTTGTTCACGACGTTCATCGCCGCATCCAGACCCTCACGAACCCACAATTCCAGCCCTGCGACTGCCTCCTGAATCGCGACATCAATTTCTGTCCGCTCGTGTTCCGTAAACCGTTGCAGCACGTAACTGCTCGCATCCATGCGACCGGGGGGACGGCCGATTCCGATCCTCAACCGAGCAAAATCCTCGCCACCAAGATGGCGAACAATGTCGGCCAGTCCTTTCTGACCACCCGCAGAACCCGAGCCTCGTAACCGTTGTCGTGCCGTGTCGAGGTTCATGTCATCAACCACGACCAGCACATCCGACCGATCAATCTGAAAAAAGTCCAGACACTGCCGGACACTCCTTCCGCTGGCATTCATAAACGTCTGGGGAGCCAGCAGAATGACTTTCTCGCCGCCGATCGAATGATCTGTGACGAGGCCATCGAACCGTGTTCGGCAAGGCGGAAAAAAGTGCCGATCAGCGAACGCGTTGATGACGTCGAACCCGACGTTGTGCCGAGTCAGGTGGTATCGAGGACCCGGATTCCCAAGTCCCACAATCAACTTCATGATGGCTCGTTTTTACTCGTCGTCTTCTTCCGCCTTAGCGCCGATGACTTCCGGCTGAGCCCCGGCGGAGATGTCCTCCTGGACGATATCATCAAGATCAATATCCTGAATCGCGTTGATTCTCAGAACGACGGTGTCACCAGGCACTTCCGTTGTGACTCCTTCCGGCAGTGTCAGGTCAGAGACAGTAACCGTGTCGTCAATTCTCAACGAACCAAGACGAACCGAGAAGTTCGCTGGCACATCGAACGGCGGGCACTCGACTGTCAGCGAATGCAACTGGACATCCATAACACCTTCGTTGACCTGACCTCGAGTATCAATCGCGATGTTGACTTCAATTCGTGCCGTTGGATCGATCCGCTGCAGATCAACGTGCAGCACATGTGTGAGGAATGTGTCCCACTGAACCTCACGGATCATCGTCATCTCGACGTTTCCATCGAGATCGATGTCCACAACATGGGCACCAGCCAGCAGGATCGGCATAGCGGCGTCTGCGTTCAGTGTCAGCGTCACTGGCTCTTGATTCAAACCGTAAAGACTAGCTGGTATCTGTCCATTTCTACGGAGGCGTTGGGAGTTACCCGTTCCCTTAGCCGTCCGGGCCTGAGCGGACAGGGTTGATGTTGTAGCCATTTCCGTGCTCGATCTTCTTATGCACTAAGTGTTTATGAGCGAAGTCGACCCTCAGAGGACGCCGACCAATGCCGCAAAAGTTGCCCCGAGAGCCATACCTGGGGAAGAGGGAAGCGGGGAAGATACTGGCGGTCCCCAGGCGGTTCAAGGGTATGGCTGGAAAACGAGTTACGCTTGCGAGGGATGTGCTTTCGAAGCTCTTGGCTGCCACTGAATAGGCGACCCAGGCAGTTTCGGCGCGGTCACCAAGCCACGGTTCAGTCCGGAGCGGCAAGCGAATCTGAAGCGATCACAGAATCGATGCTGCACGCACTTCAATTCCCTTCAGTCGCATCTTCAGTTCCTCAACGTTCGGCGAGACCTCGAATGCGGCCGCCCGGGTGATCAACTCTTTGTTGATGAAGTAGTACAGACTGTCGTTGAACAACTGCATTCCGTCATCGCGACCAATTCGAATGGCACCGTGCAGCTTCTCGTCTTCGCCCTCGCCAACAATTTTGCGAACAACAGCGTTGAACAGCATGATCTCAACGATGGGCACTCGGGGCGGCCAGTCGGGGATCGTCTTGAGCAGTTTCTGGCCGACGATGGCCTTCATACTCATTTGGATGGCCGCGCGGATTGCTGTGTGCATGTCCGCCGGGAAAAGGTCAATGATACGGGGGATGGTGCCCGGTGCGCTCGATGCGTGGATCGTCCCCATGACAAGGTGGCCGGTTTCAGCCGCGTGAATGGCCGTTTCAAAAGTCTCACGGTCACGCATTTCGCCGACCAGCATGATGTCGGGGTCTTCACGCACAGCATGCTTCATCCCGACGCTGAAGTTGATCACGTCCTGGCCAATCTCGCGCTGGTTGATCAGGCATTGATCGGACGTGTAAACAAATTCGATGGGGTCCTCGATCGTCAGGATGTGCTTGTTCATATTGTGATTGATCCAGTCGAGCATCGACGCGATCGTTGTGCTCTTCCCGGACCCAGTCACACCAGCGAGCAGCACCATGCCCTGATCGAACTTGCACAGTTCTTCCATGATCGGCGGCAGAAACAGCTTTTCGAAGGGCGGAATATCCCGCTCAATCTTACGTGCGACCATGCCTACCTTGCCGAGCTGCGTCAGCAGATTGATACGGAACCGCCACGGTTCTTCCTTGTGTTCGACGACCTTGCAAAAGTCGGCCCCGCCGTCCCGATGGAAAATGTCCAGGTTTCGCTGGTCCATCATCGGGAACGTCAGCTTGATCATTCCCTCGTCGGTAATCGGCGGCATCTTCAACGGCGCAAGTGCACCGCGAATACGAAAGATCGGCGGACGGTCGACCTGCAGGTGAATATCAGAGCAATTGTGATCGATGGCCGCTCGAAAGATCTTGTCAATTTCGATTGGTTTGCCGGGATCGAACGTCGATTGCGTCCACTCGTGAATCATCACCATGAGAATGCCTCTTGAAGGATGAAGGCGGAAGGATGAAACTGCTGACTGGAATTCAGCGTTCAACCCGCATCATCCCATGCTTCAACTGACCAGCCGGACGGGAACTCCGCGTTCGGCCATGTACTCCTTGGTTTCCTGAATCGTGTACTCGCCGTAATGAAAAATGCTGGCGGCCAGCGCGGCACTGGCCTGCCCGGTCGTCACGGCCTGATAGAGGTGCTCGGGAGAACCGGCTCCTCCACTCGCCACGACCGGAATGTTGACTGCTTCGGCAACAGCTTGAGTAATCTCAATGTCGTACCCGTCTTTGGTGCCATCCGCGTCCATACAAGTGAGGACGATTTCACCAGCCCCCAGTTCCTCGACTCGCTTCGCCCAGGCCACAGCCTCCAGTCCGGTGGGAATCCTGCCACCGTTTATGTGCACGTCCCACCGTTCAGAGCCGTCGTCCTGTCTGATTCGCTTGGGATCGATGTTCACGACAATGCACTGGTTGCCGAAACGCAGAGCCGACTCGCGAACGAGATCCGGGTCGTTGACGGCCGCCGAATTGATGGACACCTTGTCGCAGCCGGAACTGAGCAGCCGGCGGATATCGTCCATTGTGCGAATACCGCCGCCGACCGTCAGCGGCATAAAGACAACTTCTGATGTCCGGGCGACAACGTCGAGGATGATATCCCGTTCCTCGTGACTGGCCGTAATATCGAGGAAGACCAGTTCATCCGCGCCTTCGGACTCGTATCGAGTGGCGATGTCGACAGGATCACCCGCATCCTGAAGGTTTACAAAGTTGACGCCCTTGACCACTCGCCCGGCATGCACGTCGAGGCAGGGGATAATTCGTCTGGCAAGCATTGTTTGCCTGAACTGATGGAGAAGACACGATCGACCTCTCGCGAAATCGAGGATCTCAATTTAGACCTCGCTCATGATACAGTCAATCAGCGGCTGCAAACGTCCGGCTTGTTCACAGCCGGGAACGCCTATACCGTAGAAAAGCGGTACGAGTCGGACTTGCGATCCGGGAATCCCGAGGCGGAGTTCTTCATGGCGGATTTGTACGCCGGGCTACTCATCATGGCGGTTGCGTGCCTGTGCATTCTGGTTGCGACAGTCCGTTACACGCGGTCGACGACCAAAGTCGCGACAACGCGAATCGGATTCGCCGCCGGACTGTTGATGCTGCTTTACCTGGTCTTTATCTGGAAGACAGCCTTACTGTCCGCGTGGCTACCGTTCTCCAGCATCGTCGTGCTGTGCAACTGGTTCCCGCTGGCAGCAGCGTTTCTGGCTGGCATCACATGGACTCACGGCTATGGAACAAAAGTGCGGCGCGTGCTGTTCGGCTCGGCGGTTTTTCTGACGGCCGCATGGTCCATGTGTGATCCGCTGCTGGGGCAGCCGCCTGTCTGCGTGAACAGGTGGGACCGAAACGGAGTCTGTCGGCAGTCTTCCAAGTACACATGCACTCCGGCGGCAGCGGCAACCTTGCTGCGTTTGAATGGCATCTCCACCGAAGAGTCCGAGATGGCAGACCTTTGCCTGACTCGTGACGGAACAACCTGGCAGGGGCTGTTCCGCGGTTTGACGCTCAAGACCCAGGGTCATCGGAGCCGCGTCAAAGTCATTGAGTGCGAGTGGGACGAATTAGAACGCCAACTCCATCAGCCGATGATCATCGCCGTCGGTATTGATCCCTCGCAGCCGTATCCGGAAGCGTACACGAACAAACGCTGGGGCTGGGAGCCGGGCGTCCGACACTCCGTTGTGTTGCTGGGAATCACAAATGGCCGAATTCTGGTGGCCGATCCCAGCGTGGGACTTGAATCCTGGACGGCTGGCGACCTTCAGACGCTGTTCCGCGGCCGAGCTGTCACACTGACTCCAACCGACGGACGCCCCGGTTGAACCTTTCATGATCGTTTCGTCAGCGAGTTGAGGGCTTATCCGAGCGTGCCGGAACATGCTCTTGTCTCGCTGATGCCTAGACTATTTGCTGTCAGTTGTCGGTGGACGTCCGCCAACGGCCAAAGAGTGGCCGCACTCGCACAGCTTCTTGCGGACATGCTGCAGCGCTTTGCACTTCGGGCAGACTCGCTGCCACGGTTTAGCGGCATTCTCAGGCGTCGCGGCAACTCCGGGTCGAGACCCGCCGCTGGTACGATTCATCCGCTTCTCGTCCGCCTGTCGTACGGCGCATTGAGGATGCACTCCAGCGAGCGAATAGCTGATCTCGCCACACACCGGGCAGCGCGCGGCGGAATCAACGGATCCGTTTTTTTTTTCGGACATCGGCGACACGATTTCTGTCTGCATCTCGACCAGCAATGACTGGCACCAGCAACGTAGCGAGCGCATCGCGCTCGTCGAATTATCCGACATCCGCACGCAAATCATTTTGATCTTTGACGGCCGATAGACCTCCTGCCTCAACCTCGCCACTTCGGCGTTGAGGTCTGTTGTCTGTCAGCCGCACCGGCTCCGTGTTACTTCGTTGAATCCGAATTCCGCGCCTCGCGCTCCGCTCGTTCAAGTATCACGTCTGGGTGCTCGACAAATTCCGGTCCGTCACTCGTTTCACCAGACTCTTTCTGTTGATTGCGACGAGCTCGCTTGGCTTCGGCTTTCGCCTTCTTTTCCATCTCCCGTTGACGTTTGGCGTAGGTGTTCTGGTTCTTAGCGATGGGTTCGCTCCTTGAAACAGAGGGTTTTGACTAATCCAACCGTAGTACTTCTCATCGGCGGGATACTAACGGTGACACGGCTATCTGTGAGGTCACCAGGATTTACTCATGTCCGTGCGGAATACTAACTCGTTTGTTTATCGCGCTGCCGGGGATGCAGCCCTTTACGTCGCCGTCGTCGCCGCCTTGGTTTTGGCTTGTCGGCGTCGACGGACGAGCCAGAACGTGTGGCCGGCGTCTGAATTGCAGCACCTTTGCCAGCCGGACGAGGTGCGACGGCGCGAGGCTGAACAGCCCCTTCCGATTGAATTTCCGGTTGTGGTTGATTAGTGGCGATCGGCACTTTCTGACCGATCAGCCTCTCGATCGCACGCAATTCGCGACGTTCGTCGGGAGTGCAGAACGAGAGAGCAACTCCGTCCGCGCCTGCTCGTCCCGTGCGACCAATTCGATGTACGTAGGCTTCCGCTTCGATCGGAATATCAAAGTTGATGACGTGCGAAATTCCGTCAATGTCGATGCCACGCGCGGCGACATCCGTGGCCACCAGAACCTGCACGTCATTGCCTCGGAATGCTTCCAAGGCTCGCTGACGGGCTCCTTGTGACTTATTTCCATGAATGGCCGCAGCGGTGATCCCACTTCGCACCAGCTTGTTGGTAAGCGCGTTCGCGCCCCGTTTCGTCCGGCTGAAGACGATGGCGCGCTCGACGTTGCCTGCCTTGAGAATCTGTCGGAGCAGCGGCATCTTCTCTTTCCGCTCAACGAACATCACCTGCTGTTCAATTCTTTCGACGCTTGTCGTCCTGGGTGTGACGTTGACACTGACGGGATTCCTGAGCAGTCGCTTTGAAAGCTCAGTGATCTTCGGTGGCATGGTGGCCGAAAAGAACAACGACTGCCGCCGTTCCGGCAACTTGCTGATGATCTTCTTGAGGTCCGGCAGAAAGCCCATGTCGAGCATTCGGTCGGCTTCATCAAGGACAAACACTTCCAGTTGATCGAGTGCGATGTGCCCCTGATTCATCAGATCAAGTAATCGCCCCGGCGTGGCAACCAGGATGTGTGCTCCGCGATTCAGTGCCCGTACCTGGCCAACCTGGCTCACTCCTCCATACACGAGGGCCCGGCGAAGGTGCAGGTGCCTGCCATATGTCGCAAAGCTCTCTTCAATCTGGATTGCCAGCTCTCGCGTGGGAGCGAGTACGAGCACGCACGGATGATTGGGGATCGCCTTGCGCTTCTTCTGGCCCAGTCGATTCAGAATCGGCAATGCGAACGCAGCCGTTTTTCCCGTCCCGGTTTGGGCGCAGCCCAACACGTCGCGTCCCTGGAGAGCAGCCGGAACTGTCTGCGCCTGAATGGGCGTGGGAGTCTCGTACTGCTCATCGGCAAGTGCACGATATACGGGTGCAATCAATTCAAGTTCCTCAAACGTCTTCAAAGCAATTCCTTAATCGTTGTTTCAAGAGTCCGACTGTGGAGGTCTTTGTGACCACGAAATGGCCATCAGTTCGTGCGAACTTTTGTCGCAGAGCCGATGAATGAGAGAGCGGTATGAATCACCGACTCCTCAGGTGCAGCAGGCCGGACGGACTCAACCACACAGCAAACGCCGCTTCGATGAGAATTCTGGACAAACAAGAAAGTCACAGAATTGGTGCGTCGAAAAGACGCAGGCGGCTTTCCAGAGCGATCAACACGACCGATGGTCGGCAGCAGAAAGGTGCGACACACATGCCGACACCAGTTTGACGGGGTTTGCAAGAGGCTCCAGCTCTGCCAGAAGTCCCCGTTCGGCCGAAAAAACACTGTCCACTAACGGGGCCAGTGTTACTCGCTTATTTCCGACCGCATACTCTAATTCCCTGAGGAAGACACAAAGTTGCACGCAGCATACCCGTGTGGAGCGTCTTCGCGAAGGGACAATCACGGAAAAGCTGCCGCCTTAACTGCTTTCAATGGTCCGAAAGTGTGCAATCCGGTTCGCATGTCTGACTTTCGTGTCAGTCCAGGTTTTCAATCAGTAAAGGGTCGAGATCGTCGGCAGGCTCCAGGCCAAAGACTTTTGCCAGGAAATAGTACTCGCCATCGAGCGCCCGCTTGATGTTCTCGGCCTTGCGGAATCCGTGCTGCTCGC
>CAYSJO010000109.1:0-15850 GCA_964431285.1 uncultured Planctomycetaceae bacterium | reverse complement strand
TGGCTTCTTTTCAGTCGGTTTCCTTTCTGTAGGTTTCCCTTCAGACGGCTTCCCATCAGACGGCTTCCCTTCAGCCGGCTTCCCATCAGATGGCTTCCCATTCTCCGAAGAGCCGTCTTGTTCAGCCTGCTTGTCTGCATCCTGCTGTTTGACCTTGTCGATCACATCGGACGTGTTCTTTTCGACGCCTTCCTGCTTCTCCGCCGCACGGTCCGAGCTGGCCCCTCGTTCGTTGGTGGCACGGACATCCTGCTCCTGACCAATGATCTTATTCACGTCCCTGAGGATGCCGAGAATTCGGGCGCGTTCCTTTTCAATTTCACTCATGCGATTTTCGCTCTGCAGCACTTCCAGCAGAGCTTTCAAACTAATCAGCAGTGCTTCCTGACGCTGCAGCGGTTCGCCGACTTCGCCTTCTGCCAACATCTCAAGGATGACTCGCATCTGACCGACGATCCGTTCCTGCTGACTGCGGCTGTGAGCCCGGAACAGCAGATCCGCTCGCTCGGGATCCGACTGACGTAACTGGCCGGCCATCTGGATCATTTCACGCTCGAACCGATCGAACCGATTGAGCACGGCCTGCTGGCTTATGTCCAGTGGTGCTTTTTCCTTCGCAGGTACGGCTTCCTTCTCCGTCGCGGCCGGCGCATCGGGGGTTGCAACTGGTGTAGCGGTATCAGCCGGTTTGGGCTTATCCGCATCCTGAGCCCAGGCACGGCTCGATAATGTCACTAGCAGGATGAGTCCGAGGAATGAAAGCCGACGTTTCGAATTCGTGATCATGATCAGACTCCACGGTCCAGCGATTGTGACAGAAATATGTCTCAGTCAGCGTCCGGTCTGAAGTAAGGCCGGAGATTCACTGACTCCGTTGCCCTCGTATTCGGATCAGAACGGCAGCAACTGCCGTATGCGCTCCTTCTTCGTCCGGTCCAGCACGGCTTCCTGCTCTTCAATTATCTTCTTCAATTCCTCTATCGACTTCTGAAAATCCTTGAGTTGTTCCATTTCCGCCAGAATCCGTTCCATGCGGGCGATCATTGAAGCGAGCAGTTCGACGCTGTTGTCAATCGCGCCCGTCGGATCATTACCTTGCTCGTTTGCCAATCGGAACAGCCCTAACGCTTCATCAACTGCAGGATAATCCTGTGTGCTGATCGAGTGGATGGGTTTTACGATTCGGTCGTCAAGCCGCTCAAGAGTCTGAGGTGTATGTACAGCGTTGTTAACCAGTTCCTCGCGAATGTCGCGGAAGGACAACTCGACCGACGCCGTTTCGTTTGCATTTTTGCGCACGGCGTGAAGTGACCGTTCCGCACACGCCAGCACGGCCGAAGTAATGTCGCGGATGCGGTCTTTCGGTGAGCCATCGGCAGACGTGTCTGCGCCGGCATCCTCTTTGTCAGTGGTTTCTGCAACGGCGTCGCTCGATTCATCCAGTGCCCTTTTCAGTCGCTTGCGTTCATCAACACGCGCACGATGCCGGATCAGGTCCTGCTGCAGGTCACGAGTCTCCGTGATGATTCGATTGAATTGAGCCCGCAGATTCAGCTCGCGCTGATACAGCAGCGACTGCAGTTCTTCGGAGCTGACGATCTTGAACGAATACCGTTCGCTGCGCGTCACATGGGGCCCGTTCAGGTTGTCTGCATCCTGAGCCGCGACGCTGACGACCAGTTTCTGCCCGATGGACAGGTCAAGCGGTCGAACCCGGAAGCGCTCGTATTCCTCTTCGTCGTTGCGCTTGAACACGAACTCCCGCAGTGTCGGAGGACCTACCGACTGAGGCAGACCAGTTTCCAGATCCCGGCGAGACCACTCTTCGTCATCGTCGATCTGGAACTCAAGCCGCGCGTCTGCGATTCCGTAGTCGTCTGTGACGCGCGCGATGACGGGGATGGACGCCTTGCGAGTGATGGAAGTCCCAATGCCTCGTAACTGGGTTTCGATTCCGGGTTCCTCGTCCGTAATTCCGCTAATCAGCACGCGAGCTGGTTCCGCGGTCAGGATGCCATCCGAATCCTCCAGGTAGATTCGCAGGTTCGTGTCTGGCGGCAGGACGAATGGTGGGCCCGCTTCTGTTTTGATTGACTCGATCCGTGTCCGAGCCGCGTCGGTTTCCTGACGACTCATGATGAACGGCACGCTCAGATGACGACCATCAACCGACAGCCATTTCTCCGAATCGACAGCGTTCGGTTCAGTCATACTGAGAACAGCGCCTTCGTCACTGCGTTCCACGAATTCGGCCGACGACGTGTCGCCAGTGCGCCCGAATGTCAGTTCGTGGTTTCCGAATTGAATTCGGACATGGATCAACGGCTTGTTCGCAGTTGCACTCAGCAGGAATTCCGTTTCGTCCGGGATGGCGACCTGAGTGCCGCGTACCGGCACGATTTCACGTTTGGGATTCTTCGGCGTTGAATCCGGGTTTTTCCGACCTGTGTATGCCGGGCAGTTACAGGCCAGCGTGATACCATCGAGCTGCGGCGGTTCGACGACCTCAATGTGAAACGGTCTGCGGTTCACGAAGTCGCCGCCGTAGACGCGAAATTCGACGTCATCCAGCAAACCGGCCAGCGAGTGTCGGAACTGACGATCTCCCACCGGTGAGCACAACACTGTGCCCTGACCACGGCCGTTCGCGATGCGATACTTCAGTTGAACGCGCTCGGGAACTTTGAATCCCTCGGCCGCTTCCATCAGCAGCGTGAGGTCCGCTCCGCGAGGATGTCGATAATTGAGCCCGTCGAACTCACGAACAATGTCGCCTGGCTGGGCAATCACTCGCACGGTCAGGCCGTACTCGCGATTCCAGTATTCGTCTTCCAGATCGAGGAAGCTGTCCATCCAGGTGCGAACGGTTGTCTGGCTGGCCGCCGCCAGACCACCGATCGACGCTACCATCACGGCCGCGGCCAGGACGGCCCGCTGCAATGGACGGCGATCGAAAACTCCCTGCAGATCAATCCGTCGCGACGCTTCGACGGCCTGGTCGATCGTGCGACTCATCATTGCCTCAGTCAGTTCGGACTCGGGACTGTCGTTGGACTCGGCCAGTTCAACGGCAGTGACCAGGCGATCGTCAAGTTCCGGGAACCGTCGCTCCAGCACCAGAGCGAGCGCCCGCGATCGAAAACTTCGCACCAGTCGCAGACCAATCCATGAGACCGCCAGAAAGCCGACCAGACCGGCAACGGTCACATCGAATCCCGCACGGAACCAGTATGGAAGTTCAAGCCGGCTGAGCTGAAACCACGCGTGGTCGACTGCAAGACTGAGCCAGAAGAGTGCGCCGAGGACTGCCAGCACCAATGCCGTACCTTCGATGACCACGTACTTGCGAATCTGGCGTCTCAATCGAGCCAGCAATTCGCTCAACTCCGGACGCAATGATCGATCAGCCATACAATACCTTCCGTTGACAATCCGCCCGGAGCGGCATTTCAAGTACCGTGTCCGGAAAGATCCTACTACCGAGCCGAGCTCTCAGGAACTCGGGTCGAGGAAATCAGCCGGACGAAATCGAGCCAGGTAACGTACCGTCTTTGGCCCGGTGACGTCAGACGTACCTGAAAATGCCGTGAATTTGATTAAGTCCATCGGCGGCTCAGGCCATCAACTCAGACAGCGATCAATCGAAAGGCTGACATGTCAGTAGCGATTCGAGGTTTCATTGCATGGCTCGTTCTGGCCTCGACGGTCCGCCTATCGGCGGAGGAAGAACCTGCGCCGCTCCCTCCACTGACGAAGATTGAGATCGTCAGTTCACTCGACGGTGAGAAGCAGTCCGTTGTGTACTGGGCTCCCGCAAAGGCCCGCACCGAGTCCCTCACCGTGCTGGTTTTTGTGCATTCATGGAGCGGCAGCTACCAGCAGAAGAATGACAAGTGGCAGCGCGAAGCGGTTGCACGAAACTGGGTGTACCTGCATCCGGACTTTCGTGGACCCAATAACTCGCCTAAGGCATGCGGTTCACGTTTCGCGAGACAGGACATCCTGGACGCCATGGACTGGGCCACCCGGACCTTTCAGATCGATCCCAACCGCGTCTACCTGGCGGGAACCTCTGGCGGCGGACACATGGCGATGCTGATGGCGGGCCATCATCCGAACCGCTTCTCTGCGGTGTCTGCGTGGGTGGGAATCAGTGACCTGGCGAAGTGGTATGCCTTTCACACCCGCGACGGCAAACCAGGCCGGTATGCACAGATGATCCTGAATTCACTGGGTGGTCCGCCTGGCGAATCCGACGACCGGGACGCCGATTATCGAGACCGCTCACCATGGTTTCATCTGCACAAAGTCGGAGATCTACCGATCGAGCTATGTGCCGGAGTACGTGACGGTCACACTGGCTCAGTGCCCATTATGCACTCATTGCGAGCGTTCAACGTGATCGCGAAGGCCGCGGATACGAAGGAGATCACTGAAGACGAGATCAGCCAGCTCTGGAATGAAGGCAAGCTTGCGCAGCCCCTGCCTCTCGATGTCCGACCTGACGAGGCGAATGGACGCCAAATCCTGCTGCGACGTAACTCGAGGCAAGCTCGCGTCACGATCTTCGATGGTGGCCACGAAGGATTGCCCGTACCGGCCTGCAATTGGCTGAGTCAGCACAAGCGACGCGTGCAGAATCGGAAGTGACGGGCGGACATCGATGTGAACTGAATCACACGCGATGAAACGTGAGGCAAATGCCTCAATCTGAGGCATTTCCCTTGGGGAAGACCGTCAAGATCGATGCCCGGTGTCGGATTTCTGTCATCTCCGCGTGGATCGCCTGTGCAGCCTTGTCTGTGTAGGAGTGTCACCTACTTCTGTCGCTTGAGGCTGGGTCTGGATATGCGTATCGTTATACTCAGCAAATGTGAGGGTGTTTTGGCGGCTTGCGCAAGGTAAGGATTCTTTCTGTCGTCCCGACGACAGTTGTCGGGATCGAAACAGACAACCACAACGGAGTGCGTGGTATCCTGTACACGTCTGAATTGGCGAAGTTACGCCACTGCGGCCCGTACCGGTTGTGAACGTGAAGCACTTAGGGGTTCATCTTCTTTTAGCGAGGGCAAACGCTATGAGTGAGAGTACGAAGTTGGCGACGCTGACACCGCGGCAGAGAGATATTTACGAGTTCCTCAAGGACAAGATTCTGAACCGAGGTTACGGACCGACGGTCCGCGAAATCGGGAATGAGTTTGGCATACGTTCGCCAAACGGCGTGATGTGTCATCTGAAGGCATTGGAAAAGAAGGGCCTCATCACACGCGAATCACATATGTCGCGAGCGATTCAGCTCAACGACAAGCCGTCTCGAGCTACGAGTGTGGCTTTGCTGGGCCAGGTTTCCTCAGGCAGCCCGTTGTCCGGCAGTGGCGATGGTGCTACCGTTGATTTCATGGACGTCTTCGGTAGCGGCGACCATGCCTGCGTGGAAGTGAGTGACGATTCCTGTCAGTCCGATGGGATTTCATCCGGCGACTTCGTGATTCTGCGAAAGCAGGACAACTGTCGAAACGGCGATCGAGTTCTGGCATTGGTCGATGGACGTGATGCCGTTCTTCGTCGCTTTTACACGGATGCGAAAGGCGTGCGCCTTGAGCCGCTGGCTTCCAGCCACAAACCAATTCACGCCAGCAATGTTCTGGTGCTGGGTGTGATCGTGGGTGTGGTCCGGAAATACTGAGCGAATGTCCCTTGGTGGTGGTGCGCCGAGTCAGACTGGGTCTGACGTGCCACCGAAGTCCGCACTTGGGCGATGATTCCGGCAATGGTGTTGCCAGGCGGCGTCTATTGCTGGAACCAGACCGGCGCAGTTTGATTGCGTGGCCGGTGCTTGTCCCCATCCAGGACATGCCTGGTCCACCCATCGCTCTTCCGTCCAAGAACTGTGACCGTGAGGCGGCCGGTTTGATTAAACTGACGTCCGTCGCTGCTCACCAGCCGCACATGCACGGTCACTTCAGGGGACGAAGGCATCGTCTGCCACGGTTGCACCACACGGAATCCCCGCCCGATCACTCCGCTGTGCCACAGCCTGGCAAGGTCGTGTCCGGCGAATTCCCACTGACCAATCCGTTGTTGGTCGCCAGTTTTTGAGAAGTCGAACGCCTCGACTGTCAGTGTCCCGTCTGTACGTAGCGTTTCGCCCGACTCGTCCTGTGGGGAAAGCAGCAATGTCAGTAATTCATCGCCGGGTTCATCGTCGCGATCCAGTCCGCCACTGAGTAGCGGGACGATTTCGATACCCGTCACGCGAAATGAATTCTCGGCCTGTTCCGTGGAAGGCGGTGGCGTCAGGTTGTTGAGTGACTCCCGCAGCGCACGGCCTTCGAGATTCGCCGCGTGCAATTCTGCCCGCGTTTCCTCAAGGGACTGAGTCAGCCCAATGATTCTCGCGTCCTGAGTGCGAATCTGTGCTTCAAGAGATCCCACGCGGTTCGAAGCAGTCCAACGGCAACCCAGGCTGCACAGCATACCGACCCACAAAAGCGCTGCGGCTATCCGAGTCATGTCGCGGGATAGACCCAATGCCATCATCCTTGACGGCCTTTCGGTTTAAGCAGTGGCTCGAACTACTGGTCGTCCTCAATTTGCAGCCGTTCCAGCACCTTGTCAATCAGGCGGTACTCGGCGGCCTCGTCTGACGACATGAAGTTGTCGCGGTCTGTGTCCTTCTCGATCTCTTCCAGCGACTTGCCAGTGTGCTTCAACAGGATTTCGTTCAGCTTCTGTTTGATCCGGCGCACTTCAGTCGCGTGGATGTCGATTTCCGTGGCTGTGCCCTGCATGCCGGCCAGTGGCTGGTGAATCATGATGCGGGCGTTCGGCAGAGCGTGGCGTTTGCCGTCAGCACCAGCCGTCAGCAGCAACGCACCCATGCTGGCCGCCTGCCCGATGCAGTACGTCGCAACGTCGCAGGTGATGTACTGCATGGTGTCGTAGATCGCGAGACCGGCTGTCACCGACCCACCGGGTGAGTTGATGTAGAAGTGAACGTCGGCACTCGGGTCCTCAAATTGCAGGTACAGCAACTGAGCAACAATGACGTTAGCCGAGTGCTCATTCACGTTCGTGCCCAGGAACACGATGCGGTCCTTAAGCAGCCGACTGTAAATGTCCATGGCGCGTTCACCACGCCCGGACTCCTCGATGATATGCGGAACCAGGGTACTCATTTCGCAATCGCTTTCCATTTGGCTGCGAACGCGGACTCTTGAATGTCCAACGGACTGACGTGGAACAACCGTCGCAGGACTGCAGCAGGTCAGCTATTTGAATCGGAAGACGAACCACTTTCCGGACTGGTCTCTGACTTGGCTTTGGATTGAGACCCTTCAAGCACAAGATCGACCAGACCGTACTCTTTTGCCTGCTGTGCCATCATGTAGAAGTCTCGATCGGTATCGCGGGCGATCGTCGTGATGTCCTGCCCCGTATGACTGGCAAGAATCTCATTCAACAGCTGACGTGTATCGAGGATGTCCTTCGCCTGAATCTCGATATCCGACACCTGCCCGCCGACTTCGCCATACGGCTGATGGATCATCATCTTGGAATGGGCCAGAGCATGCCGTTTGCCTTTGGTGCCACCGGCCACCAGAACTGCTCCGCCGCTGGCTGCCAGACCGACACAATACGTCGCGACTTCGCAGTCAATGAACTGCATCGTGTCGTAGATGGCCATCGTCGCAGTGACAGAACCGCCAGGCGAATTCACATACAGATGAATGTCCTGGCTCTTGTTTTCGGACTGTAGATACAGCAGCTTCATCACGATCAGGTTGGCGACACCATCGTTGATGACACCGTCCATGAAGATGATGCGATTCTCAAGCAGCAGATCGCCAATCCCCATCTGCCGCTGGCGCGTGTAATCCTGCCGGGCGTTCTGGGTCGCAAAGCGGTCGTTCATCTAAGACTCCGTTCGTTTCAGTCAGAAGGTCCAGCGCCCTCTTTGTTGTCGCGTCGATGAATCCTGCTCTCCGATGCCGGAAATCCACGAGTCAGAGCATGCCGCGACATTTGGTGAGCTGCGACCGCTGCGGTGGATATCCCAGATCGCTTTGTCGAGTCAAGGCGACCTGAACGGGCCGAATCCGGACATCTGCAGCATCGGCGACGGCAGCAGTGTCAGTCGGCGCTACCCGCTTCTGCGGGCGTCGATGACCGGGCAAACATTATGTTGCAGACGGCGTCGTCGACCGCTTCCACGTCGAGGTCGCCTACCAGTTCTTCCTCCATCGGAACTTCATCGTAGGCCGCTTTTTCCAAAGCGACATCGACTGCCTTCCGTTCGCGAATCTGAGCTTCCAGGTTGTCGATCACGCCGGACTTGACCAGGCGAGCCCGCAAACGCCGTGGCGTTTCGCCGCTCTGGAAGGCCATCATCATGATCTCCATCTCGATATCCTCTTCCCCGACCTCGATGCCTTCGCTGGTCGCGATGCGGTCAAGGACGAAGTGTTCCTTCATCGCCGTACGTGTCGTCGACACCGATTGCTGGCGGAGTTCATTCTCCCTCGCCCGAATTTCGGGTGGGGTGTACCCCGCCTGCTGCATTTCCAGAATCTCGCGATGCAAGGCGTTGTCGACCTGCTTCATGACGAGTTCTTCGGGCAACTCCCATTCGCTCGACGCAGTAATCAGCTCAAGTAACTGCTCGCGGGCACTCTGTCGCTGCCGATAGGTGACCTGACGTTCGAGAATCGTGCGAATCTCGTCTCGCAGCTTCTCCTCAGATTCAACGCCGATCCGGTCCAGCAATGCCGCATCCAGGTCAGCGGGTTTGAAGCGGTGTACTTCCGCGACGTTAAAGACCGCTTTCAAAGTCTCGCCCCGCATCGGAATGTGCGATGCCTCTTTCGAGATCGTCATGTCCGCTTCACGAGATTCGCCGGCACTGACGCCTTCCATGAGTGTGTCAAACCCGGCCAGTTCGGCGTCACTGAATCGCAGGGTCGGCTGGATGCGAAGCGACAGCTCCGAGACTTCCCGAGCAGTCTCCCCTCCCCGCTCAAACTCGATCGAGACCGTCAGATAATCACCCGGCGACGCCGTGCCGTCATGAATTGTTTTCTCGCCGTATTCGAGCAGCATGCGATCGAGGTACTTCTGGATGTCCTCGTCATTGATCTCTCGCACTTCTCGCTTCAGTGTCACCGAGTCGAATGCAGGCAGCTCGATATCGGGACGAACTTCAACCTCGAACGCATATTCGAAATCACCTTCACCCGGAACTTCAATCGCCTCGACGTCCATATCAGGCTCGTCGATGGGATCAAGTTCGTGCTCGACTGTCAGCTGCTCAAGGCTTTGAACCAGCATGCGCTGCTTGAGTTCGTCCGCCAGCTCACGACCGAATTTCGCCTCGACGAGCTTTCGCGGGACCCGGCCTGGACGAAAACCAGGAACAGACGCCTTGCCAGAGAATTCGTCGAGCGTCTGCTCGCGAATGAACGATACGTCGGCTTCTGGCACGACCACCTGAATCCGCTTGCGGCAAGGTCCGGCGCTTTCGATTTCAACCTGCAGCGTCATCTTGCGTTCAGACGGCGCTTCAGTCACCTCGGCTTCGTCGGATGATTCATCCACGAGGGCGGCATCAGTTTCACTCACGGTGCAATCCTCTCGGGGGTCGGTCGACTGCTCAGACCGACATCAATGTTCTGTGGCCGGCTCGCAGTATTACGGACCGCGCAAAGAGCGGGAGACGGGATTCGGACCCGCGACATCCACGTTGGCAACGTGGTGCTCTACCACTGAGCTACTCCCGCGTGACACAGGCCGCATCGCGACCCGCTGCGGCGGAATGGTAGGTCTCGCTTCAGATCCGGTCAACCGGGCGATCAGCCCTCAGCAGGCACCCGGGAAGAGTCAACGAATCGCGATTCGGTCACTCATGAAGAAGAGCCCACCCCGAGGCGCAGAGACAACCAACAATGCCCCGGTTTGCAGGTCAGGCATCGCTGGTAACGATCCCCTAGGGTGGACTCAATCTCACTACCCGAATACCACGAAACAGGTTCTTGTGAATGCGCGAAATTCGGACAAATACACGACTCAGGCTCCTAATTGCGGGTATCCACATTGGTGTGGATGTTGGTCTCACGTTCATCACCCATCCACGATGGTCACCTTCCGGTTGGCGACCCAATCTGACACAGGTACCATGAGCCCTCGACTTAGCTACTGCCAATCGGACCCGCGACTTGTTCCCCTGGTCAACAGGTTTTCCAGATGACCCACGCCATTACCGATTCATCCCGACGAGCGTTCCTGGGGCAGTCGGCTCAGGGCGTTGGCCTTTATGCACTCGCCTCAATGCTGGGACAGTCCACGGCGGCCAAAGATACAACTGTTAATCGCTGGCCGGGCGCGGTTAAGACGCTGCACCACCCTCAGACAGCAAAGCGCGTGATCTTCCTCGTAATGGCCGGAGGCTGCTCGCATTTGGAGACGTTCGACAACAAGCCAAAGCTTGTTGAGATGGGCGGGAAGCCGATGCCCGAGTCGTTCACCAAGGGTCAGCCGATTGCCCAGCTGCAGGGCAAGAAGTTGACCTGCCTGGCTCCACAGCACCCATTCCAGAAGCATGGTGAATCCGGCGTCGAACTCAGTGATGCGTTTCCCCAGTTGGCGACGGTCGCTGACGAATTGTGCGTGATTCGCTCGCTGAAGACCGAGGCGATCAATCACGACCCGGCTCACACGTTCATGAATACCGGCACGACGATCAGCGGTCGCCCATCAATGGGATCGTGGTTGCAGTACGGACTTGGTGCGGAAACCGACGACCTGCCCGGCTTCGTTGTGATGACATCGGTCGGGGGCGGCCAGAGTCAGCCGCAAGCCGCCCGCCAATGGCACAGCGGGTTTCTGCAGAGCCGTTTTCAGGGCGTCCAGTTCCACTCGAAAGGTGATCCGGTTCTGTACGTCACCAATCCACCGGGGGTCACCACGGAACAGCAGCGAGACATCGTTGACGCCGTGCAGGAATTGAACCAGCAGCGTAACGAAATCGTGAATGACCCGGAGATCGCCACACGGATCGCTCAGTACGAATTGGCGTTCCGGATGCAGACCAGCGTCCCGCAACTGATGGACTTTTCGGACGAAACCAGGGACACGCTTGATTTGTACGGCACGCAGGGAGCAGACGGTTCGTTCGCGTCCAATTGTCTGCTGGCTCGTCGGATGGCTGAGCGAGGTGTGCGGTTCATTCAGCTGTATCACCGCGGCTGGGACCATCACGGTGGCATCAAGAATGGAGTCGCGGTCACGGCCAAACTGTGCGATCAAGGCGCGGCTGCTCTGCTCAAGGACCTGAAGCAACGTGACATGTTGAAAGATACGCTGGTCGTGTGGGCCAGTGAATTCGGACGCACGCCGATGGCTCAGGGAAGCGGCCGCGATCACCACATCAAGGGCTTTTCCATGTGGATGGCGGGAGGTGGCATCAAAGGTGGCACAACATGGGGAGCGACTGACGAACTTGGATACAACGCTGTCGAGAATGTTGTTCCCGTCCATGACATGCATGCCACGATGCTGCGTCTACTGGGCATCGACCATGAGCAGTTGACCGTCAAGTTCCAGGGTCGGGACTTCCGTCTGACCGACGTGCACGGACATGTCATCAAAGAAATCCTTGCCTGACCTGGGCGCTCTCCTGAACGTACCTCATGCTTCGAAGCCTGCCCTCGGTCAGTGAACTGCTTGAACAACCGGCGATCTGTGAGCTGATCGAAACCCACGGTCGCACACCAGTTGTTCAATGGGTGCGTCACAGTCTGAGCGAACTCCGGGAAGTACTGCTGGCATCGCCGGTCGATGGTGAGCAGGCGGAACTGCCGGATCGCGACGTGCTCCGGGCGGATGCCGTTCGGCGCATCTCTCACCAAGCCGTGCAGGCCGAGCGACTGCAGATTCACGGTGTGATCAACGCAACGGGAGTCGTACTGCACACGGGACTGGGACGCGCTCCACTGGGCGCCGCGGCCAAGCAGGCGTTGCTGAATGTCGCGGCCGCGTCGAATGTCGAGGTCGATCTGGAAACAGGCGACCGGCGATATCGTGGCTACCAGTTGGAATCGAGCTGGCAGACACTGACCGGCTGTGAGTCATCGCTGATCGTCAACAACAACGCAGCGGCCACGCTGCTGACATTGCAGGCGCTGTGTGAAGGTCGCGAGGTCATCATCTCTCGCGGCGAGATGATCGAGATCGGGGGCTCATTCCGGCTGCCGGAGATCTTCGAACTCAGCGGAGCCATCCTGAAAGAAGTTGGCACGACGAACCGCACAAAACTGTCTGACTACGAGCGGGCGATCGGTCCGAACACAGCAGCCATCATGCACGTCCATCCGTCGAACTACCGCGTTGTCGGATTCGCTGAGAAGCCGGCTGAGGCGGACATGTTTGCGCTGGCGCATGAACACGACGTAATCGCCATCGACGACATCGGCAGCGGTGCACTTTTCGACGTGACCGAATGCGGACTTCCCGAAGAGCCCACTTTTCAACACAGCATCCATGCCCAGGCCGATGTCGTTCTGGGCAGCGGTGACAAGCTTCTGGGCGGTCCGCAGTGCGGGATCATTCTAGGTCGGAATGACTACATCGAACGGTGTCGTCAGCACCCACTGGCACGAGCTGTGCGCGTCGGCAAACTGACGCTGGCCGCACTGGGAGCAACTCTGGATTCATACGCCCGCGAAGTGGCCGGGGACGAGGTTCCCACATTGGCCATGTTGCAGGCCAGCCCGACAGAGCTACGTAATAGAGCTGAGGCTCTGAAGAATGAGCTGGGCGAACTGGCGGAACTCACGACGGAGGTGCGTGACGATGTGGCCCAGGTCGGAGGTGGCTCGTTGCCAGCGGTCGAACTTCCGACGGTCGTCGTCGCGCTGAAGCACGATTTGTTCTCGGCATCCGACTTCGCCAGCCGCCTGCGCATCGGACGAATTCCTGTTTTCGCGAGAATCCACAAGGACGAAGTGCTGCTTGATCTGCGCAGTGTGCAGGCCGAAGATGATTCGCGACTCGCACTGGCAGTTCGACTTATTCGCCCGACTGATTGACCTGATGAAAACACACGACACGCAAATCCGAGTCCGTTACATCGAAACCGACGCAATGGGTTTTCTGCATCATTCGCGCTATCTGGCCTATTTCGAGATCGGGCGGACTGAACTGTTCCGTGCTCAGGGCGGCAACTATCGCGAGATGGAAGAGAGCGGCCTGTTTCTGGTCATTGCCCGAGTCGAATGCCGTTACCTTAAGCCGGCGCGCTACGACGACGTGCTGACTTTGCGAACAAACATCTCGCGGATCACGCCAGCGAAGCTCGAACACGACTACGAGCTGTATCGCGGAGACGAATTGCTGACGACCGCCCACACGCTGCTGGCCTGCGTCGACCGGGAAGGCGTGATTCAACGGATGCCGGAGTTCGTGATCGAGGCGTCGGACTGACCGTCCGCGGAATCGTACCCATGCCCCGTGATCCCGTTCGTTTTCTGCTCGCACTGGAATCGTCATGCGACGAAACAGCCGCCGCAGTGATTGACCGGGATCGCAATGTGCTGTCGAGCGTTGTCGCCTCACAGTTCGAACTGCATCGCGATTTCGGCGGTGTCGTTCCAGAGATCGCTTCACGAGCACACGTGCGCCGCATTCTGCCGGTGATTCAGGAATCTCTGCGACAGGCAGAGTTGAACCTTTCAGACATCGGCGCAGTTGCCGTAGCGACACAGCCAGGACTCGTGGGTTCACTGCTCGTGGGCCTGACCGCTGCCAAGACTCTGGCCCTCGTTCTGGATGTGCCGTTGATCGCAGTGAATCACATCGAAGCGCACATCTACGCCTGCCAGATGGCTACGAAGGACGAAGTGTTCCCCACGATCGGATTTGTGGTCAGCGGCGGACACACGAATCTGTACGACTGTACGAGCCCCGTTGATTTCGAACTCCTCGGTTCGACGATCGACGACGCGGCCGGCGAAGCTTTCGACAAGGTTGCCCAGATTCTCGACATCGGCTTCCCCGGCGGGCCAGCCATTCAGACTCTCGCCGCAACTGGCAATCCCAAAGCGATCCGGTTTCCAAGAACGTTTCTCAAAGAAGACCGCCTTGAATTCAGTTTCAGCGGCCTGAAAACAGCAGTCCTCTACAGCGTGACAGGAGTGCCAAATTCGGGGAGAGACCCCGAGCCACTGACGGACCAGCGCAAGGCCGATATTGCTGCCAGTTTTCAGGCAGCGGTCGTTGACGTGCTCGTCGCGAAATGTCGACAGGCACTTGAGCAGCGGCAGAGGTCAACATTGTGTGTCGGTGGCGGAGTCGCAGCCAATCAACCGTTGCGGGAGAAGCTGGAAACCATGTGCCGCCACACGCGGACTCAGCTGCATGTCGCGCCCATGTCGCTTTGCACGGACAACGCAGCCATGGCAGCAATTGCGTGGGAATCCCTCGAACGTGGTCGAACTGCCGACCTGGACGTCGATGTCACACCCGGACTCGTCCGTGCATCTCGTCCGAGATAACTGTGATTCTGTTGGAGGTCGAACTGACTCCGGATAATGCATCCGTCTCGCACTACTCCCCTGCGAAGGAATCATCGCGAGCGATGATGAAGGAATCCGTAACCGGAACGAATGCTCGCCATCCCCCATCGTCAATTGAAAAGATGACGCGAATGTCTTCATCGGGTTTGTCGTCCCAGAACACACTGATCTCCACCTGGCACTCCGTGCCATCGTCCGCGACAAACTCAAACGTAATTGGTTGAGCGTCGAGGTGCACCAGCCAGAAGTCGTACGGTCGCTGCCGGTAATCGGCCACGATTGGTAACAGCAAAGACTGAAACGCGGATTTCTTCATGAAGTGAAGTCGCCAGGACAGCGTTCTCTGCAAGACACAGCTCATGCGGTGTCGAACTAACGATCTGGCCTGTTTATCGACGAGTAACGCAGGCCGCACAAAACGGAAATGTGAAGACAGACAATTCCAGTCCAGCCGAGAATCTCGTTCAGATCATTCTGAGGCGCGATCGCAAAAGCAATCGCGGCGGAAACGAGGAATGCAGACGCACACAGAAAGAACACGACCGCAGCCGTGCGATGTCGTTGTGCAATCGGGCTGATCGCCGGTTTTTTTTAAAGCGTCAGCCGCGTCGAGCGCTTCACGCGAAGAGCCGGTTACAGGATCGAAAACAATACCGGATAGAAATGTGAGCAATGTGAGACCCGGTCGTCTGTTGGTAGTGGAAATTCATATTCTGCGATGCGACTTCACTCATCAACTTCGGCCAGACAAGCCTGGCCGTCGCCAACGGAGCGAAAGCCACTGGTTGACCCGACGGTCGTACAATCGGCATCCACGTCGATGAGCTGGGAAGGCGTCGTCAACTCGTTCAATCGAATCATGCGCTGGATACTTGAGGCTCGGTCTCAGTTTCCGAAGAACTCTATCGATGAAAGCGGCACTCCATGCGAGCTTACTGTTTTGTTCCCGTACATAGCTTGACCGCCACCGGGCCTGGTCGCATCGCTGTTGCGGCAACTGTCGGGTTCGTCTTGTTTCTGGCAGCAGGTTGTGGTGGTGGCGAGTCGCTTAAACTGGTACCTGTGACAGCGAAAACCACGGTCAAGGAAGAACTGCTCAAAACAGGTACTGTGTATTTCATCGCTGATTCAGCGGAAGGTAATACGGTCCGGGTGAACCCGGTAGCGGGGATCCAGGCGGACGGAACCTATGAGCTGATGAGTGATGGGAAATCCGGTGCACCCGCTGGGAAATACAAAGTCACGGTCAACGTGCAGACGATGGACCCTGAAAACATGGGCAC
>CAYSJO010000108.1:0-8266 GCA_964431285.1 uncultured Planctomycetaceae bacterium | reverse complement strand
AGCGAACGAGGATCGCGATGCACGACAGGTTGACTTTGATTCTGAACGCTATCGTCAACGAAACATCGTCGAACGCGTCATTGGCTGGCTCAAGGAGTTCCGGCGGGTGTTCTCACGGTATGAAAAGACCGCATTGAACTTTGGTGGTATCGTTCGCCTGGCGTTCATTCAGCGGTACATGCGAGCCATTTTCTAATACGCGTCGTTTTCAAACAGAGCCTAGGTTTTCGGCCCGGGACCCACGGACTGGTACGCGACGATCAATCAGACACCCGAGATGTTCGGAGACACGTTTGCTGGTCTTCCAGACCTGCAGCTTAACAACGACGGAATCCTCGCCGACCTGGATGTGCCATTTCCCGGCGGGTTGAATCGCACAGTGGTTGCGAACAACAACAGTCCGTTGCCTCAAAGTCGGATTTACACGACTTACTCTCACGTCAATGGGGCGCTCGACTTCAACAGCGAATTCGGTAGCCCGGACTTCAGAGAAACTGCTTCGCTGGATCAGTACGTCCTCGGTGTCGAAACCGCCGTCTGGGATGATTGGGCTTCGTTGGAAGTACGTGTGCCTTTCGCCGCACAACGGCAGCTCGGCAACGATAGTTTTTCATTCGGCAACGACAGCTATGTTGGCGATGTGAGCGTGATCTCCAAGATGCTGCTGGCGAAGTCCAATGTAGCAGCCGTGTCGACCGGCGTAGCCATTCAGTTACCGACAGGCGACGACATCGCTGGCGATCAGGACGGAGCGTCCCTTCGGTACGACAACGATGGGATTTACGTCTCGCCGTTCCTGGCGTTCCTGGCACTGCCCGATGCGAATTGGTACTGGCAAGGATTCACTCAGATTGACTTTGCAGTGCAGGGCGATGGGTTCACGGTCCCGCTGCGGTTCGCACCGGTTCGCACCGGGTCCACCGGGATCCCCGGGACCTTCCGGCGAATTCAATGACCAGACGTTACTGCGTCTCAATCTTGGTGTCGGACGCTGGTTCTTCCGCAAGCCTTACAAGAACTTCTTTCGGGCAATGACGGGCACGGTCGAACTGCACTACACGACCACATTGCAGGATGCGGACCGAGTACAAGTCGGCGACTTCCCGGGCGTGGTGCTGTCAAATCGTGAGAATTACCAGGACGTGCTCAATTTGTCGGCCGGGCTACACGTCGAGTTGACCACCAACACCGATCTGCGTGTCGGCGTCAACGTCCCCTTGCGAGATGACACAAGCCGGTTTCACGACGCTAGCGTACTCGCACAGTTCACTCTTGGCTTGTAGTGCGCACTCATCCTGAATCTCGCGGAGATGACACCTTAGTCGAGTAGCAGAGGCGCTTCAGGTGAATGAATGGCGGCCTCGTCACGCCTTCCAGAGTCTTGAGTACCACACCAGCCTGTCGCCAAACCAGGTGTCCTCAAGGTAGTTGTCAAACGCAAATTGGAGGGGCATGTAGACCAGGTCGACGATCGAGGCAACAAGTGCATTGTCCACGTTGGACATGACCCAAACGGCTGGTCCGATCGAGAGCACATAGAAAAGCGGGGACAGAGCTGCCATCACGAACAGCGCGGGCGCGAGGCGTGATCCTCGCTTCCCAACCGGCGACCGGCTCTGTGTGATATGTTGCTCGGTGTCTGCGATGAGATCAAAACCCCAGTTCGTCCACGAGTAGTGTTCGTTCATCGTCGTCGTCATCACAAACCGTTTGTGCAACATTTGCCCCAGGAGTCGATGATGCTGGCTCCCGGGCCGGTGGGGTCGCTTTCCGGCCCGGCGCGGGCTTACCGCCTCGCTTAGCGAAGCCGTCAAGTTTCGTCACCCACCTGACTGCACCCTGCCAGTCAAGAAACTCCGGGTCCTCAAGGTCGAATTCTTTTTCTTTGATGTCGGCAACTGCCCGACTGACGTGTTGCGAAAAGTACATCAACTGCGCTTCGATTCGGACCAGTTCTTCATGTGTCACGGGGCACCTCGATTTTGTCGATTGGCCCGCGAGGTGGAATCGTGAACGAACGAGCGGCTGGCGGCCAGACCAATTCGCTTTGCAGACTGCGGGCCAGGGCACCAAACGAACAGCAGACTCGCGTTAGAAGCGACGCAGGTCGTGCTGATTTGGTCCGTCTGACAGCACTCTGTCTGATGCTGACTGACAACGCCCGACGGGCCATCCTCGGCCTTCGCTGAAAAACTCGTGTTGCTGCCCGCGATGGACTGACAGAACTGATATGTCAATTCCGTCGCAATCCGGGATGAGGATGCTACATCCGGTCGGTCGTCGAGAACTCACCAACATTTCGTGTCGCCCACTCCATACCGTCGGTAGGTTCGTCGTTGCTGATTCGACGTGACTGTCCCTTCAAGGCGCGATTCTTCAGGAATCCAGATGAGAGTTGTTTCGCTATTCGCGTTTGTCAGCATTGCAGTCCTGACTTCGTCTGGAGCGCGTGGTGCCGTGACATTCGACGACAACTTTAGTGATAGCGTGCAGCGGCCAGTCAAAGTGACAGGTCTGAATGTGAACAGCGTTAGCTACGACGTCACAATCGCCTACAACATTCCAATCAACAGAGTCACGCCAGTATTGATCGGTGAATTGCCGAATAGCGATGCGAACCTGGCTGCATTTGCTCTACGCGATGCAATTAATGCGGCAGCCGTTGCGATAGGCACGGATTCTCAGGAGTCGATCATCTACTTGCTGTCCAACACGCAGCCGGCTTCTGGTTCGGACGCACTCAGTCTGGCCAGCATCAATGACTCAGGACAAGGCATCGGGGACTTCGTGGCGCTTCTGTCCGATGATGACGACGTCTTTTCCGCACCACGAAATGCTCGTGGCGTGTTCTCATTCACACTTGCCACGATGTCTGAATCCAATGTCCCGGAACCATCAGCTGTCCCGGAGCTATCATCCACCGTGATAGGCATGACGATCGCGCTGTCGGCAGCATTACGAAGACGGCGGCGTGGCACCACCTGCCGATCCGCTTAAACCCAGGTCGCAGACGGCTGGCTTGTAACCCCGCGACGCTCGCTTGATGGCCGGATTACACACACCGGCGAACGGCTTTCGATACAGTACTCCGTGAATTCACTGCGACTTCAGTCGGCGTGAAGTGACGTGCCCACGGAAAGACCGCCGGCTGAAGTTCTGCTTCCCCAAGACCGGAACGGAGCGACGAAATGGTAATAAATGCTAACAAACGGAATGGAAAGATCGCGTGGTACACGCTTACATGTCTACTGTTTTGTGTCTTCTCGGCCGGGCTGACTGGCGCAAAGAGTCAGAGTGACGCGAAGTTGCCCGTGATCCCGGGCTGGGTCGTTGTCGAGAAAAGTCCCACAGGTGATGACACCGGGGCCATTCAAGCAGCCATCGACTCCATCGCAGGAACCGGCGGATGCGTGTTCCTGCCTGCAGGTCATTATCGGCACACGGGGCTGACTGGATACGCCAATGTGCACATCCAGGGCGTGCATGTAAGCAGCGTCAGACTCGACTACACACCGAAGACGGGCGACGGCATCACGCTCCCCGTCGACCCGGATTATTTCACGATTTCCAATCTGACACTCACCTCTGAAGGTCGTTCGGATGGTTGGGCGATCCGTGCCGACAAAGGTACGCAGCGGTCTCTGCGCGTCGAATGCGTCAACATCGGTGGATTCGAAAACGGGATTCTGATTACGAACGCTCTGAATGTGACCGTGCGACAGTGCCGCATCGGGCATACGTATCCCAACGATCCACGGGGGACTGGAATCCAGATCGGGAACGGTCGAGACGCAGGCGGCAATGGCGTCACGGTCGAAGACTGCTATTTCAGTAGCCTGGACAAAGGCGTCGTGACTCATGCTCAGGCGTGCCTGATCTCTCGTCCGATTCTTGAACTGTGCCACACCGGTATCGAAACGCATGGCATCACTTCAGTCGTCATGCCCTGGTATGACGGTACGACGGACGATGCTCATGTCAGCATCCAGCCAAACACCATTGGGGGAGGCAACTCCGGCACAGGCGCACTACTGCTGGGCTATGGTACCAGCGGCTGGAACATCCAATACGGCAGCGAGACGGAGCGACAGCGAACGCTCGTGCTGCCAGAACGTCTCGATTTCCCGCCCGGTGACGATGCCGGAGCCCCGCGCGGAATCAAACTGGGCACTGCTGTCATCGACCGAGACGGTGTCATCCATGCAAAGGAATTCAGAAAGCTGCCCTGACCACGAGTCGTGTCAGCCGAAACGCAACTACGACAATGGTGGGTTCCAGCCACGAACGCGCGGAACATTTGGATTCAGCTGCAGTTGAGGAAACCTTTGATGTCACTCAAAGGGGCAGGTTTCCTGTGCTGTCGGAGTAGCGCGTTGCCTCAACGCCGACTGTATTCAACATGCTGACAAACAGATTGCTCATCGGTACGTGACTGTCGTAGACCGAGAAGCTGCCGTGTTCGACTCCGAGGTTCTTTCCGCCAGCCAGAACCAGAGGATAGTTCCGGGCGTTGTGAGTGGTGCTGCAGGCACTGCCGTAAAGCAGCAGCGTGTTGTCGAGAAGTGGCCCATGCTCGTCTCGGACCGTTTTCAGTCTATCCAGAAGGTATGCGAAATGGCTGGCCAGCCAGCGGTCGTAGTTGCTCCAGTTTTCCCACTGCTTTGAGTGGCTCAGGCCATGATGGCCTGTCTTGATGTCGAGGGCCAGTTTCGGAAAATGCTCGCCAAAGCCCATGCCGTCTTCTCGGGCGAGCATGTACGTCATCACGCGTGTGATGTCCGTCTGGAATCCGAGGACCATGATGTCGATCATCGAGCGGATGTAGGACTCCGGGTTCTTGCGGGCATCGACTTCGAATTCAATGTGATCCGCGTTGAAGGGCTTCATTGGTGTATCAAGCCACTCTTCGTTTCGGCGGATCTGCTGTTCCACGGCGCTGAGCGAACTGAGGTATTCGTCGAGCTTATCCCGGTCCTGTTTGCCCAGTTGCCGCTGCAGCCGTTTGCTGTCTTCCAGCACCAGGTCCACGACCTTCCTGCCGCGTGCAATCTGTTTGCGCCGTTCCTTCGTCGTCGATTCGCCATTGGGAGCAAAGTAGCGTTCGAAGATTTCGCGGTGACGATGCTCGGCGGGGATCGGCTTTCCGGCGTCATCGAACGAGAGCGTTGCGACGCGCGACTGATAGCCGACGCCACCGTCGACGGAGAGAGTCAACGACGGAAAACGCGTGTGTTTTCCAAGGTGCTTGGCGGCGAACTGGTCGACGGAGATGTTGTTTCGATAATTCGCTCCGGCGATGTTGCCGCCAGTGAGCCACGTGTCCCCGGCGATGTGTCCCATCAGCTCGCGACTTCTGGGATGGCTGAGCCCGCCGATGATTGAAATGTCTTCCCGGTGTTCTTCGAGGACACCGAGTGAATTTGTGAACTTGTAGTCCTTTCCTTCGCCGTTTGGGAACCAGCTCCACTTGGCGTGTTCTTCTGGGAGTTTCCCCTCGTCCGGTATCCCGCAGCCGTTGGGGAAATAGACGTAGCAGAGACGCTTCGGCGTTGTGCCGGACTGGGCCGCGTCGGCCATCGCTTCCAGATACGGCAGCGTGAGGGAAACGCCAAGGCCCTTGAGGAACGTGCGGCGTTCCAGTTGCCAGGATTTCATTGACATGGCTCTCTCTATGTCCTGTAGCTGATTCGTTATCCGAAAGTTTAGAAGAATGCGGATTAGTCCGCACGATCCTCCTGGGTGAACAGCGGGCTGATCACGACTTCATTGATGACAGCTTGAAAACGATCGTCCTGTTTCGCAACGTTGCTGCAGATTGTGTCGATTGCTTCGTCGTCGGCAAATGACATGTCTCTTCCCAGAGCGTAAGCCAGCAGATGCTCGACCAGCGATCGCCTGAACGCCTCCATTTGTGAGTTTACGATGTAGGCCTTCATTTCGACTACGCCGTTCACAGTCGCACTGGTGGGCAGCATGACGGTCGTGTCCGGATTCTTCCCGGCATTCTTGTTAAGCAGCCCGGCAGCATTGAAGTCTTCAAACACGAGACCGTACGGATCGAGCTTCCTGTGACATTTTCGGCAGGAATCGCTGTCCCGGTGTAACTCGAGTTGTTGAGCGATGGTCAACTTCGCGTTTTTCGAGTCCCTCGGATCGAGGTCCGGTACATTCGGCGGCGGTGGCGGTGGCGATTCGCCGAGGATTCTTTCCATCAGCCACAGAGCCCGCTTGATCGGATGGGCGACTCGTCCGTCTGAATGGCCACTGAGGAACGCTCCCTGAGTGAGAAGTCCGCCGCCCCTCGTTTCCGGTGTGAGATTGACGACTCGAAAATCTGTGCCTGCGACATCAGGGATGCCGTAGAACTCAGCCAGATTCTGGTTGATGATCGTGAAGTCCGAGTCGATCAGCTTCCTAGTGCTCATGTTCTTCACGAGGACGCGCCGCACGTAGTGATATGTCTCGTCGGACAGATCAGACTTCACATAGCGTGTGAACGCGGGGTGGGCACGCACATCGACCTGCATTTCATGATGCCGGTACACCTTGAGCCATTGGTCGCAGAACATTCGTATGAAGCGCCACGATCGCTCGTCCTGAATCATGCGAGGGATTTCGCTGGACAGACGCGCCCGCAGTTTCTGCTGGCTGGCGAGCTGATCGAGTCGCTCGTCGGGCGGGGAATTCCACAGGAAGTACGACAGGCGGGATGCCAGCTCGTATTCCATCTGTTGTGGCGTTTTCTTCCCTGCTGCCGTTTCCGCCAGGTAAATCAGTTTTGGCGAACTCAGAACGGCGGCGAGTGTTTCTTTGATGCTCTCTTCGAACGTGCTGTAGTCGTTTCGAATACTGCTCCAGAAACTGTGGTACAGCTCCAGCTCTTCCAGGCGTGCCGGACGGCGAAACGCTCTGGCAATGAACCGGTCGAGGATTTCGCGAGCGTATGCCTCGGGACGATCTTTACTGGGAGAATCGAAGAAGATCGTTGTGTGACTCTTCGGCGGCCAGGTCTCGAAGTACGGTGCTTCGAATTCGACCTCGTTCACCAGAATTCGCGAGCCCCACTGCTTCTTGTCCTTAACAAAGTCTCCGTTCCAGACTGCGATGACCATGACGTTGGCCAGACGACTGGGTTCATTCAAATCGACCTGCGGCACGGGCAGGTTCTCCAGCCGACCTTGAAACGTGTATATCTTGAATTCGCCGATCGGAGCGGTGATGGGTTGGACGCGATCGAAGTGCTTCGAGTCCATGCCGTCGTCCGTGCGGTTTCCCAGTGATACCTGCAAAGCCGGCACTCGGTTCTTGTCGCTGTCGTCTCGCGCAGCGACGCGAGCCGCTGTGACTCGAAATACGAAATTGCCTTTGGCGGGAAAAAAGCGGCGGATCAGCATCTTCAGATTGGGCGAAGGGCCGTGCCACGAACCAGGTGCACGCTCGACATGCGGGACAGCCGATTCCATCAACATGCCGTCAGAGTCCATGCTGAATCTCGCCTTTTCTGAGCCGCGCATACCAATGCCGAGACTCTTAAGCACCTGCTGGTAGTTGTCCGGCCGCGACTCCGGACTGGCCCATGCATCCTTACCGTTCGCGTCAAGGACTGACCCGTGCAGCTCTTCGGGATGAATCGGAATGGACACGAAGCCTCCGAAGCTCCCGATCCGCAGGTCTCCGGCAACATTTTTTCCGACGTTCTCTGCGATGCGAATGCGATACCGGAACGTCTCCGGTCGCTCAAGGAAGATGGCCTGGTCCAGAGCCTCACGAGCGATCTTCTGGTAGTACTGCAGGTGCAATGGCGTCGTCTGGAGCACTGACCCGTTGTTGGAAAACCCGGACTGTGATTTGCCATCCTCGGGCATCCAGTCGCCAAAGTTCACGTCGACGTGCAGCAAAGCCTGAAGTGTGTTTGTGTATTGCTCGCGAGTCAGCCGCCGCAGCACCCTGCGGTTGGTCGCTCGCCTGGCGTCAGCAGCTCGCTGGAGTTCTTTCTGAATCCATGTCGTCAAACGATCCAGGGTCTGCGTGGGAAGTTGTGGCTCATCTTCTGGAGGCATGTCCCCCTGATTGATCATGTCCAGCGCCGCGTGCCATCGCTCGGCGTCAGGTCCATTCACCAGATCACCGTTCAGATTGTCCAGCCGCACATTGCCTTCCTGAGTCTCCGGGCCGTGGCATCGGACACAGAATTTCCCCAGCACGGGTTTGACGTCTTTTTCAAATTCAGACGGAGCGGCTGCCGCAGCCTGGACGCCACACACCG
>CAYSJO010000107.1:0-5035 GCA_964431285.1 uncultured Planctomycetaceae bacterium | reverse complement strand
GTGTTCTGGTCCGGGTTCACATTTGTCGCAAGGTTCTGTGTCAACCTGCTGATCGAACCGCAGATCAATCCGATCAAGCACTTTCCAGTGGTCACGGTGTCGCACAAACTGCTGCTGCCGCTGACGAGCACATTTGTAGACCTGCTGACCCCGCTGGTCCAAGGCGACAGCAGCGTGGCACTCGCAATCGTCGGGCCCGTCATCTTCGTCGTTCCGGGGATCTTTGGATTCATCGCCTGGGAACTGAAATCCAACTGGCGACTCTATCGTGCGAACCGCGGTGAGAATCTTCAACCGGTGCTTGTGGGCAGTCACGGTGAAACGTTCATACGACTGATGAAGCCGGGATTTCATTCAGGAACGCTGCCCAAGCTGTTTGTCCGATTACGTCGAGTCGATCGTCGACGCGGTCCTGCAGAGCACAGTCTGGCCCGCAGCAAGTACCTGGACCAGTTGCACCACGTCCATTCGGCGGTGGAACACTTTGTCGAACGGGAACTGCTGGCTCTGCTGCGGGAATCACCCGACTGGACAATCGATGATGTTCAAACCGAACGCATCCGGCTGGCCTCCAACAACATTCGTGTCGAGCTGGTGTGTCCAAGTCTGTCTGACGATCGACTCGTGCTGGTGTTTGAGGAGCAGTCTGGCTGGCTGGTCGCCAATGCTCTGGAATGCGGCTGGGTCAAAGAAGTTTCCATTCAGGAACGTGAACTGCTGATGACCGCTCTGATTGGTTTCTACCGGCTCGCAGGTGTGGACATGGTCCGCGAGCAGATTCAGTCAGCACTGGGTGAGACATCTCTTCCGTACGACGTCAATGAAGAAGGTGTCACCGTGTGGCCCGAGAGTCACTACAGTGAGGAAGCGGTCTACAACCTGCACCATGTCAACCTGATTCGTCCCTATCCACGTACCGTCGCCCGCAGCCATGGACTTCCGGATATTGCCGCCGAAAAACTTATGTTCGCACAAACTCAGCTACCGTGGACCGGCTGGGATGCGCAATGGGATGACAACTATGAGGAACGACCGCCAGTGATTCGCGAACAGCACCGCTGGTCATGGGCGGCTGAGTCGTAGCAGCGACTGCAGCAGTCTCGTTCTGTCGCATCATGTTCGGCGGGGTCAGAGATCCGCGCCAAACACGGAGTTCATTTCATCCGACCCCAGACCCACGGATGGCGACTGTGCCCGATCCGTCACCTGACCAGCCTTGTGTTACTGAATCTCCGGTTTCCGCCCGGTCACGGGGTGACTATGCCGAGCTCCACTGCCGATCGAACTTCTCGTTCCTTGAGGGAGCATCGCATCCAGACGAACTGGTGAATCGGGCTGCGGAACTTGGTCTGGCTGCGCTGGCTGTTACAGATCGCAACAGCCTGGCCGGAGTTGTGCGAGCTCATGTGGCGGCGAAAGAAGCGGGTCTCAAGTTACTCGTGGGGGCTGAGATCACGCCGGACGATGCATCGCCAGTTGTGCTGCTCGCGACAGACCGGGCCGCGTACGGGCAATTGTCGATGCTCATCACGCACGGTCGCCGACAGGCGGAAAAGGGCCAGTGCCGGCTGAGTTTCGATGACGTCGCACGACACGCGCAGGGTCTGCTGGCATGTGTCCCGCTACAAGCCTGCCTGGCCAGTCCCAGGAACCCGGGGGCTGTCACGCCCGGCTCGCCGGATCTGCATCGATACCGGGAATCTTTTAGCGATCGCTGTTATGCCCTGGCCGAATTGTATCGTGGGCCGAACGACGAACTGCAGTTGCAGCGCATGCGGCAGTGGGCCGGCAAGGCTAGTGTACCGCTGGCGGCAGCGAACGACGTGCATCTCCATGTGGCACAGCGGCAACCGCTGCAGGATGTACTCACCGCGATTCGACATGGCACGCGCGTCGACGAACTCGGCGATCGCTGCTTTCCGAATGCCGAACGGCACCTCAAGTCCGCGGACGCCATGCTGCAGCTGTTCGCGAGCGTTCCGGATGCTGTGCCGCTCACGCGGGAGATCGCTGATCGCTGCCGGTTTTCGCTGGATGAACTGCGGTACGAATACCCGGATGAACTGTGTCCCGATGGACGGGATGCGACGCAGTTTCTGGAAGAACTTGTCTGGGAAGGAGCCGGTCTACGTTATCCGGACGGTGTCCCGCGGCATGTCGGCGACCTGCTGAATCACGAACTGAAGCTCATTCGCGAACTGCATTACGAGACGTATTTCCTGACTGTCTGGGACCTTGTCCGCTTTGCTCGCGGTCGGAACATTCTGTGTCAGGGGCGCGGGTCGGCTGCGAATTCGGCCGTGTGTTTCTGTCTGGGAATCACGGAAGTGGACCCGGATCGCTTCGAAGTCCTGTTCGAACGCTTCGTCAGCCGGGAGCGTGACGAACCTCCCGACATCGATGTCGACTTCGAACACGAACGCCGCGAAGAGGTCATTCAATACGTCTACAACAAGTACGGTCGCGACCGTGCCGGCATGACGGGCGAAGTCATCACCTACCGCATACGCTCGGCCGTCCGCGATGTCGGTAAGGCGCTGGGATTCTCAATCGACCGGATAAACCGGCTGTCGAAATCGTGTGACCACCAGATGCGGACTGAGTCACCGCTGCCGGATGAATGGTTGCGTGAAGGCGGTCTTGATCCGACGTCACGGCGATCGCGGCAGTTTGTCGAGCTCGTGCAGAGCATCCGACATTTCCCGCGGCATCTGTCTCAGCACGTGGGAGGGATGGTGTTCACACGCGGGCGGCTGTCGGAACTGGTCCCGATCGAAAACGCGTCCATGCCCGGTCGCACAGTGCTGCAGTGGGATAAGAACGACCTGGACGCGCTTGGCATTCTGAAGGTCGACTGTCTGGCACTGGGTATGCTGACGGCGATTCGAAAATGCCTGGACCTGATCCGCCAGCACGAAGGCCGCAACCTTTCGATCGCAACAATTCCCGCCGAAGATCGGCGTGTTTACGAGATGATCTCTCGGGCCGACACGATCGGTGTCTTTCAGATTGAGAGTCGGGCGCAGATGAGCATGCTCCCGCGACTCAAGCCGAATCGCTTCTACGACCTTGTGATCGAAGTTGCGATCGTGCGGCCCGGACCGATTCAAGGAGACATGGTGCATCCCTATTTGCGCCGCCGCACCGGACAGGAGCCGATTACGTATCCGGATGATCGCATCAAAGCCGTGCTGCATCGGACGTTGGGTGTGCCGATTTTTCAGGAACAGGCAATGCAACTGGCCGTGGTGGCCGCCGGGTTCACTCCGGGCGAAGCCGATCAACTGCGTCGGGCGATGGGAGCCTGGCGACGTCAGGGTGTCATCGAACAGTTCCGCCAGAAATTCATCGAGGGCATGCTGGGCAATGGCTACGACATGGACTTCGCTGAGCGTGTCTTTCGCCAGATTCAGGGCTTCGGTGAGTACGGGTTCCCCGAATCGCATTCGGCCAGTTTCGCACTGCTGGCCTACGCCAGCGCCTGGTTGAAGTGTTACCACCCGGCTGCATTCGCCGCATCCCTGTTGAACAGTCAGCCGATGGGTTTTTATGCGCCCGCCCAACTGGTGACCGACGCGCAAAAACACGGTGTGGAAGTTCGTCCGGTTGATGTCTGCAAAAGTGACTGGGACTGCACACTGGAATCCGCCCAACAAGGGAAACCCGCGTTGCGACTCGGCTTTCGGATGGTTGGTGGTCTGCAGAGCGGCTCGGTGGAAACCATCATCAGCATTCGCGAGCTGCGACCTTACGAATCATTCGATGACTTCCGCAGCCGCACCCGCCTCTCGTCCACGGTCCTGTCGAAGCTGTCGTCCGCCGACGCCTTCGCATCGCTCGATCGGTCACGACGTCCAGCGTTATGGGAGTCACTACCCGATCAGCAGCCGGTTCCGCTACTCGAAGGAGACGAACAGGAACAGACGCCGGAGGAACTCCCAGATATGACCGAGATCGGGCAGGTCCTTGCGGACTACCAGGCAACGGGGCTTTCCCTGAAAGGCCACCCATTTGACTCGTTGCGCCCGCAGTTAGATGAACTGGGCATTGCGACAGCAGCTTCGCTGGAGCATCACCCGGCAGACCGACGCGTTCGCGTCGCGGGAATAGTTCTCCTGCGACAGCATCCGAGTTCAGCCCGTGGCATTACGTTCGTGACACTGGAAGATGAGACGGGCCAGGCAAATCTTGTCGTCCATCCCGATGTGTGGAGCCGCTTCCGTACGGTTGCTCGTACGGCCACTGCCTTGAGCGTGCGCGGCATCCTGCAGAAAGAAGCTGGCGTAATCCATGTCGTCGTGGACGACCTGCAGAACCTCTCCGATGTAATCGGCTCCGGTCGCTTCCCATCGCGGGATTTTCGATAGCGTCTGCTCGACTTCCACCGTCTGGGGACAGTGGCTACCGGAACTATTCCTTGAACGCGACGTCGTTTCTGTCCGCGCCGCTCATCGCCTCGCTCGCATCATCGTCGTTCGCTTCGCTTTGAGCTTCCAGGGATGCTGGTTCCGCGGACGGTGACGTTGCGACCTTTCCGATCGCCGGCAGATGCAGCAACTGACGAAACCAGTCGAAGCGACCCTGATACAGAAGCACAAGAAATGCGGGCACAAGGATCGGGCGCACGACGAATGTGTCCAACAGCACGCCAAACGCCAGAGCAAACCCAAGCTGCTGCATTCCGGCCAGCGTGCCGGCCAGCAGCGAGGAAAACGTGCCGGCCATGATGATGCCGCAGCTTGAAATGATGCTGCCGGTCTTTGTGAGCGCAATCTCGACGCCGCGAATCTGGCCGTATTGTAACTGCTCTTCCCGGATGCTCGTCATCAGGAAGATGTTGTAGTCCTCACCCACCGCGATCAGGATCGTGAACAGGAACGTCGGGACCTTCCAGTCCAGCCCGGTGAACCCGGCCGGATCCATGGCCCAGAACACGGCGAATGTCACGCCCATTGTTACCAGATAGCTGAAGAACACGCTGACAATCAAATACGTCGACACCGTAATGTGGTTGGCAAAATTCCTGAGCAGCACG
>CAYSJO010000106.1:0-12908 GCA_964431285.1 uncultured Planctomycetaceae bacterium | reverse complement strand
TCGGTGTCGATTCCCAGCTTGTGATAAACCGTCGCCGCGTAGTCGTACGGGGTGTAGAGCCGATCGGTCACGTCGCCGGCTTCACGGTCAGTCGCTCCGACAATCTGGCCTGCCGGAACTCCCGCTCCAGCGAATGCGATCGACATGGCTCGCCCCCAGTGATCGCGACCGTCCCATTTGTTCATCCGCGGCGTACGACCCATCTCGGTGACGAAGCACAGCAGCGTTTCTTCCAACAGGCCGCGCTCGTGCATATCCCCGATCAGAGCGCTCAGCGACCGATCCAGACTGGGCATCATGATCGGATGAGGCAGGCCGTAGCGTTCCTGATTGCGGTCCGCCTGCGGTCCGCCGCAGGGACCGTTGCGGTAGATGCCTTCGTGATGGTCCCAGTTCAGGAACACGCCGTTGGGCTCTCCGATGTTCGGTCGCTTCACATGATCTGGTGGTTGGATCGCCGTCCCCGATACGACTCGCACACCGGCCTCACTCAGCTTGCGCCAGAGCAGATAACAGCTGCCACGATGGTCTCGGCCATAGCGATCGCGCGTGTGGTCGTTTTCTTTGTCGAATTGAAAAGCCGACTGGACGCGTTCGCTGGTCAGCAGGTCGAAAGCGTTCTCGTACTGCTGACGCAGGACGTCCGCGCGGGCCGTGTCGATTCGATCGGCTGAGTTGACTCCGGTCAGCAGTTCCCGTCTTTGCTGGAAACGCGACGCACTCAACCCTGCTGCTGGCGACAAAGAGGCGACCTTCCAGTCTGGATCCGACAGGTCCTCACCCAGACTTTTTGTGCCCAGCTTCCACGGGGCCCGCGCGCGATGCAGGAAACCCGTCGTCGTGATGTGGTTCGGCATGTTGGCTCCCGGACAGAAGATGTATCCGGGAAGCTGTGGGCAGTCCGTGCCGAGCAGTCCGGTGACCACCGACCCGATGTCGGGAAATCGATCGGCCGCACCAAACTGGTAACCTTTGAAGAACTCCTGACAGCCCTCTTTGTGTCCTGCGACTTTGGCGGTGGTCATGGAACGCACAACCGAAAGTCGATGCGCCTGCTGAGCGAGCCGCGGCATGAGTTCCGAGAAGTGAACGCCTGGGACACTTGTGGCAATCGGCGAGTAGGGTGTGCGGTGTTCGACGGGGGCATCCGGTTTCGGATCCCACGTGTCCATCTGACTGACGCCACCTTCCTCATAGACGACCAGCACCTGCTTCGCGGCGGCCACAGGGTCGGAGCCAGTCTCGCGAGCGGCGAGTGTCTGCAATGCCGTCAGTTCAGCCAGCCCGCAGCCCATCACTCCGGCAGAAACCGATTGCAGGAAGTGTCGACGTTGACTGACGGGCATCTCGTTTCTCCGAATGTAAGCGACGGTCACGTATCTGCGTGCCAGCAATGTATCATCTTTCTTCTCTATAGAACCTGTGACGATTACTGGTGTCCGGTTGGCGTGCAGCGGTTTTCGGTCGAGACAGAGATTCGAGATGAACAGTCGACAATTACAGAAACTGGGAGTTCCAGAAGACTGCGTGCGTGATGCGATCATGGCGATCGAACGCGTGCGGAATGCGAATCCCTCGCGCGCACGTCAGTCACGGAGTCTGATTCAGTCAGTGCTGGACAATCCGCAGGCGTTCGTTGATGACGAGCAACTGGGAGGCCTGGCGAATGCGCTGATCGACGACGCAAACACGATCCCCACGGAGCCCGTGCGTTACCGGACATGGGGCGAAGACGGCATCGACGAGCAGTCACATCGCCAGATGCAGCAGGCCTGCAGCGTGCCTGTCGCCACGGCCGGGGCTTTGATGCCTGACGCACATATTGGTTACGGGCTGCCCATTGGGGGAGTTCTCGCGTGCGATAACGCTGTGATTCCGTATGCCGTGGGTGTCGACATTGCCTGTCGCATGAAGCTGTCTGTGCTGGACATGCCGACGGAATCGCTTGAGTCGAGGTTCAATCTGTTCAAGGAGTCGCTGGAGGGCGGAACGCGATTCGGGGTCGGAAAAGAGTATAAGAAACACCAGGCGCACGCGGTGATGGATCAGGACTGGTCGGTTTCGCGAGTGACTCGCCAGCGAAAGACCAAAGCATGGAAGCAGCTCGGCACGTCCGGGTCCGGCAACCACTTCGCGGAGTTTGGCATCCTGACTCTGAACGAGCGAGACGAGGAACTCGGTCTGGGTGCCGGGAGTTATGTGTCTCTGTTGAGCCACAGCGGAAGTCGAGGCACGGGAGCGGCGGTGTGCTCGACGTACAGTGACATCGCCCGATCACGGCTTCCGAAAAAGTACGCCAACATCGGCTGGCTGGCGTGGCTCGACCTCAATACGGAGGCCGGGCAGGAGTACTGGGCGGCAATGAACCTGATGGGGGATTACGCCTCGGCCAATCACGACGTCATTCATCGCCTGGTAACTGGACTATTGGGCGCACAGGTCATCGCAGGCGTGGAGAACCATCACAACTTTGCGTGGAAGGAAACGCATGGAGATCGTGAGGTCATCGTGCATCGCAAAGGAGCAACTCCAGCGGGAGCAGGCGTGCTGGGAGTCATTCCCGGTTCGATGGCTGACCCCGCGTTCGTCGTCCGTGGAAAGGGAAAGGCGGAATCACTGAATTCAGCCGCACATGGAGCGGGTCGCCGCATGTCACGGAAGAAGGCCAAAGAGACGTACCGCTGGAATGCCACGCGTAAGGAACTTGAGGAACGCGGTATTCGCGTCCTGTCGGCTGGGGCCGATGAAGTGCCGGGTGTCTACAAGCCCATCCGCGCCGTCATGCGCGAGCAGGCCGCTCTCGTTGACATCGTCGCTCGCTTTGACCCGAAGATCGTCAAGATGTGCGGCGACGGCAGTCGGCCCGAGGATTGAATTCGGGCCTCACACCAAACGATGGCGACTTCAGGCTGGAGCACTCGGCGGGTTACAGCAAACCCGGTAATACACCTCGGAGGCTTTTTCGAGCTGGTCGATGTCGAGCCATTCGTCCTTTGTGTGTGCCTGTGCGATCGAACCCGGACCGAAGACCACCGACGGCACTCCTGCGTTGTCAGTCCGTGATGCGTGCGTACCGTAGGGAACACCGACCGCACGATGCGGCCCGTCGACATCAGCGATGTTCTTCAGTAGCGAATCTGCGAGCCATGCATTTCCTGCATCGCTGAGCGTCACGCCGTCGAGCCAGGGCGGTTCAAATTCGACCTCGAAGTCGAGTCGGTCGGTGAGGAACTGGCGCAGGTCGGTTGCGGCGGCTTTCGGGTCCTCACCGGGAATGACGCGTCTATCGATTTCGATGGCGCAATCATCTGGAACGACGTTGACACTTGCCCCGCCGTAAATGCGACCGACGCTCAGGGTTGCTGGCCCACACAACGGATGCGGCGTGACTTTGTCGCTGAGGCTGGCGGCGTACTCCTCAAGACAATCGACTACGCGAGCCATGCGGTAAATGGCGTTGATGCCCTGCGTCGGATCGGAACTGTGGCAGGCTCGGCCCGACGTTCGGATGCAGAACCGCGTCGCACCACGATGCGCAACGACCACGTCGAGTTCCGTCGGCTCGGCAATGACCGCACAGTCCGGTCGAGTCCTGATTAACTGCGAGCGACCCGGGTTCGTCCAGTAGGTGGCCAGGTCGGTGATGCCCATCGTCGTGGCTTCTTCGTCGCACGTGCAGCTCATGATCACGTTGGCCGAGCCGGCCGGTTGCTCATGCACGAGGCGACGAAAAGCCCACAGCATCGCCGCCATACCGCCTTTGACGTCGCATGCGCCGCGTCCGTAAACCCGACCGTCCCGAACCTGCGGCTCGAAGGGCGGAATCGTCATGCCATCGACCGGAACGGTGTCCTGATGGGCATCCATGATCAGGTTGAGCCTGGAGTCAGCCGGTTCGAACCGGGCGACAACGTTCGATCGTCCGGTGACCACTTCGATGGATTCGTGCGGGACACCGAGATCGGCGAAGAAGCGGACCAGGTACTCGCTCAGTCGCGTCTCGAAGCACTCCGGGCCGCCCATGTCGCGACCCATCGGATTGACACTGGGAATGGCGATCAGATCGCATAGCAAATCGACAACAGTGTCTGGCATAAGTCGCTCGATATCGCCGGATGAATCAGGGCCGAATCGGCATGCAGCCTATGTGGCTGGCGGCGCCTTGAATACAGTCGCCTGATCTTCTTCTTCAAATCCGGCTGACCGAAATACTGCCATGGCGGCTTCGCAATCGGCGGGAACATTCGCTGTCACCTTGCGGATGGTCTCCTGCCGTAGACGACGGATGGCCTCGAGCACGAGTGTCTGACCGAACCCCTTGCGGCGGTCGTTTTCGGCAACCCACAGGTCGCACATGCCAATCGCCTGCTGGCCCCAGGTCGGCATGTATGTATCCAGACCTGCAATCGTCACTCCCGCCACTGGCGTGCCACCACCCTGAGGAACCAACACACCGTACAAGGCGTCCATCCGGCCAAAGTGTGACATCCACCACCACGAACATGCTTCAGGGCGGTCCACGAGAACGAGCTCCCATTTCCGGCGCAGCATCGTTAAACGAAAACTGACCGGGTCTCTATCGTCCATCTGTCGCGAGAGGTTCCGATATTCGGCGACAGGCTGGTAACCAAGCTTCAGAAAGAAGGGCGCCGCGTTGGCGTCCGACTTCTGGAACCCCACCGGCTGAGCCCCGCCGTACATTCCAAAGTAAAAGGGATCGCGCTGCGGAGACTGGCCTCCGTAAATCTCCTGAACACCGCGCCCGCGAAGATAGGCCTCCGCACGCGAAACAAGTTCACGTCCGATGCCTCGACGACGATGGTCGGGATGGACGACGACCGCACAGATGACACCGGACGTCACGGACAGAGCACTCTGGTCACTCGTGCAGCCGAATCCGGCATGCACATACCCGACGGGGGTATTACTTTCGTCCACAGCCAGAATCAGTCCGGCACGGTCGAAGTAGCCGTGCGAGAAATTCAGCGATTCGAAGGCAGTATCTGTCGATACATTCCCAGCCGCTCGCGGTCCAAGCTGTGCCTGATTCCATAGGCGGCACACCTGTGGCGGGTCAGAATTACGAAACGACCGATACTCGATCACAACATGGTCTCATGCAGGACCGGCAGCACCTACCAGATGCCGAGGCAAGCTGGTGGATCGACGGAGGGGAGGAAATCTCATCTGTGAGTCTGATCGTATTGAAGACGACTGATCGCGAAAAGCTGAGCTGGGCATACTTTGAAGATTTATCCCTGACACGGCCGTCATCCGAAATCTCTCGCAGATAAATTTTATCGACGCATCATTCAATGATGCCCGTGCCGAGCGTACATAAGGAGTCGCAAACAGATGGCCGCTCAGTGGGACGCCGATGTAGAAGTGGTTGAAGCACTCGTTGTCGAGTTGCTTGCCGCGAGATTTCCCGAATTCGCCGGTCGTCCCTGCAGGCGGATCGGGGAGGGTTGGGACTGCTCGGCATGGCTGGTCGACGACAAATGGGTATTCCGGATACCACGACGGCAATTGGGGGCGGACTGCCTTGCTAACGAGATCCGCGTTCTTCCATCAGTGGCGGACCGGCTTTCAGCGGCGGTCTCAACGTCCATACTCGTCGGGCAGCCGACAGACAGCTATCCGTGGGTTTTCGCCGCCTGCCGACTGATCCGCGGAGAATCAGTGTGCGATGCCGGCCTTGCCGAACCGCAGAGGGTCTCACTGGCAGGACAGCTTGGCAGCTTCCTCCGAACATTGCATGCAGTCGAGGCTGAGGAGGCCGCGGCGCTTGGTGCCATTCCAGACACCTACGCAAGGCTGGACGTCGCCATGCGATGCGCGAAAGTCCGAAAGGCCATGACGCAGGCAATGGAACTTGGACTCCTCTCAACCACGGACCAACTGGCCGAGGCGATCGCTGAGATCGAAGATCGGCAGCCACGACTTCGGACGCACTGTCTTGTGCACGGCGACCTCTACTCGCGCCACGTTATGACACAGTCTGGACAGCTCAGTGGCGTCATCGACTGGGGTGACATCCACGTAGGCGATCCGGCGGTCGATCTTGCCGTGGGCTAGTCCATGTTCACTGGCGACGCTCGCGAGGCTTTCTTCGACGCGTGTGGCCCGATTGATCGCAACACTCGCGATCTGGCCGTCATGCGTGCCATCGGACATAGCCTCAGCTGCTTACTCTATGCCGGCGATGTCAATGATCTGCAGCTGCGATTGGAGTCCGAGAGTGCTCTGCATCGTGCGATCTGTGAGTGATGAACACGGTCCAGACTGAGCTCAGCAGTGGTCACCAGGTCCGCCGGAAGGGCAGCTGAACAACCACTTTTCACGGCTTGGATTCTCATCTACGGGAATGAAATCCAGGCAGGAAGGGGCCCGATCGAATTCAATCTTCGGTTGGTTGAACGCCTGAAACCCATCTGTCATAGTCCGCCGTTCTTTCGGGGCCCAAGGGCTCAAACGCCCTTTCTGTATGCGCTCAAAGAGCCTGTAACGTCCCGAAAACGACGGTTCGCCGACACCACACTATTCACACCCGTCTTGACCACACCATGATTTCAGCACCTGCGACCAGGAAGGACGGGTGATGACGCCGATTCTGGCAGAATCGCTGGCCCAGATGATCACCGATTTCCTGAATTGCTCCGACTTCTGCGGAGTGATTCTGGCGGCGATCGTGCATGTGGCGTTGCTCGGTGCGTTCTTCGGTCTCCCGGCAGGCGTGTTCATCTGGGCCGAGCGGAAAGTCTCTGGCCGAATTCAGGACCGGCTCGGACCGACCCGCACTGGTGGCATGTTCGGCTGGCTCCAGTCGCTGGCGGATGGTGCCAAGCTGATCCAGAAGGAAGACCTGGCCCCCAAGGCCGCCGACAGCGCCCTGTTCCGGATCGCTCCCTACGTCGTGGTGATCGCGTCCTTTGCAGCATTCATGTTTCTGCCCTTTGCGGATGGCTGGTCGGCCGTTTCTGTTGATGTCGGTCTGTTCCTGATGCTGGCGATGCTGTCGCTGGAAGTGATCGGCGTCATCCTCGCTGGATACTCCAGCGGTTCGAAGTGGGCGCTGTTCGGGGCGATGCGCGAAGCAGCTCAGATGATCAGCTACGAGATTCCCATGGCGATCTGTGCTCTGGTGCCGATCGTCCTGGCAGGCTCACTGAACCTGAACGAGATCGTTCACCTGCAATCCGGACCTGGCTTTGTCGACCTTGGAGTCACGACAGTCACTCTCCTCAACTGGAATGTGTTTCATCCCATTGCGGGTCCCGCGTTCGCATGCTACTTCGTCTGTGCGACTGCCAGTTGCAAACGAGCACCGTTTGACCTTGCAGAAGCAGAGAGCGAACTGGTCGCCGGCTTCCTGACAGAATACAGCGGCATGCGGTGGTCGCTCTTCTTTCTCGCCGAATACGCCAGCATGTTCGCGGTCAGCGGGATTGCCGCCATTCTGTTCCTGGGTGGCTGGGACGATGGCTTCGGGATCGTCCACGGCCTCAAAAGTACAGGGGATCCGGCTCTGGTCTTCCTTGGCAACCTGATTGGCTGTGCCGTCTTTATGCTGAAGGCGTCGAAGCTCGTCTTTCTGCAAATCTGGGTTCGCTGGACTTTGCCGCGCCTGCGCATCGATCAGGTGATGACAACCTGCCTGAAGTATCTGATACCGATGTCCTGCGCATTATTCCTTGGCGCCGTTCTGTATCCCCTGCTGTTGGGGACGTTTACAGGGCGAACGCAAGTATTCCCGGCCCCGATGGGTTCGCGAACTGAGCAACGAGAACCGGCTGTGGGTTCGCTCGACGTGTCTCAAAGTGACATGATGGATGCGACGGCCCGGCTGGCCGCCCAATCGGACGAGGTGGCTCAATGAACGCTGAACAGTGTCTGTTCTGGCTGTTCGCCACTCTGGCGTGCGGTGGTGCCGTCTCGGTTGCCATCTGCCAGAGCGTCGTGCGCATGGCGATGAGCCTGATGGTGTGCCTCGCGTCGGTCAGCGCCCTGTTCTTCATGCTGCACGCCGACTTTGTTGGTGCTGTCCAGTTGATGGTGTATGTCGGTGGCACAATTGTCCTGCTGATTTTCGGCATCATGCTGACAGCCAGTGCTCCGTTTCTGAAGATTCGAGCATCCCCGGGCGAGGGGATTCTCGCGGCGGGCATCGGGGTCTTCTTCCTTGCGGTGATCGCTTTCACCGTGGGCGGAATCAGAGACGCGGAATGGTCCAGCTTTGACCGGAACCTTTCCGCGCTGACGACTCCGTCGGATGTTTCGTCCGGATACAACGACAGTTCGTCGGGCAACACGACACGGCCGCTGGCACTATCGTTTCTGGGTCTGCGACCCGACAAAGGCGGGAACGCGCCGGGCTACCTGCTGCCTTTCGAAATCGTGTCAGTGCATCTGCTCGTCGTGTTGATCGGTGCCGCATACCTGGCACGTGCGAAGCGTCGTGAATCAGCCGAAGAACTGTAGAGTAGTTTCTCAATCTGATGGTTTGTGCGGAATCGGGAAATGGATCAGGTCAGCCTTAGTCATCTGCTCTGGATCGGTGCAATCCTGTTTGTCAGCGGGGTGGTCTGCATGACCACTAAGCGGAACGGCATTGGCATCCTGATGGGAGTTGAACTGGTTCTGAATGGAGCCAACGTGAATTTTGTGGCGTTTGCCCGATACACCCAACTCGGTCTGGACGGGCAGGTGGTGGCGTTGTTTGTCATCGTTCTGGCGGCGGCCGAAGCTGCCGTGGCACTCGCCATTGCACTGAACTTCTACAATAACCACCACACGATCGATGTGGATCGCGGCGATTCGCTGAGTGGTTAAGTCTCCTGTGAAGAAGATCAGCAACTCCGATGGATGATATCGGCTACACACTTTCCTGGTATCTGCGACTCGCCTGGCTGTTGCCTCTGGCCGGGTTTGCGGTCGAGGTATTTGCCGGATACTGGTCGAATCGGCACAGCAAGACCGCTGCCTACATAGCCACGGGTTGCATTGGCGCAGGTTTCATTCTGAGTGCCTCCGCATTCATCTCCTGGGGCGGTCATACAGACTACGATGTGTTCAACGCAGGCGATTCAGCTGAACATGCCTACGTCGAAGACGTCGTCGAACCCGGAGAGGATCACGGCAACGCTGGCGATGACGACCATGGGGCAAGTGGTCATCCCGCGACCAGTCACGGCGAAGCCGTGCAAGGCGTCTTCTCCGGAACAATTTACCGGCTGGGCACGTTCGGTGATCTGGAAATCACAATCGATTACTACATCGACAGCCTGACACTGTTGATGTTCATGATGGTGACACTGATTGCCACATGTATCCACGTCTTTGCTATCGGATACATGTCCGACGAACTGACCGATGAGTATGTTGATCACTTCGCTCACACCGGCGACGGGAAGCACGTTCATCGTCCTGGGCGTTTCTATCGATTCTTCTCGTTCATGTCGCTCTTCTGCTTTGCGATGCTCGGTCTTGTCCTGGCCGGCAATATCTTTCAGGTCTTCGTGTTCTGGGAACTGGTTGGCATCTGCAGCTTTCTGCTGATCGGATTCTACACAGAACGCAAATCCGCAAATGTGGCAGCCAACAAGGCGTTCATTGTTAATCGTGTTGGAGACTTTGGATTCATTATTGGCCTGATGATCTTGTGGACGTACTGCGGCACGTTCCGATTCGCTGATTCGGCCGACATTGACGGACACGCGAAACCCGGCCTGTTCAGCATGGTCCGCGACTCGCATGGCCATATTGAAACGCACGGTGAGGACGTGATCCTGAACACCGAACTGCATGATGGCCACTGGACGGCACCTCACGACCCCGAAAGAACGATTCCGTACGCGCTGCTGGTTGTCGCCGGCCTGGGCGTATTCGGCGGCTGCATCGGCAAGAGTGCTCAATTCCCGCTGCAGACATGGCTGCCTGATGCGATGGAGGGACCGACACCTGTATCCGCGCTGGTGCATTCGGCCACGATGGTTGCGGCCGGAGTCTACTTGGCCGGCCGGTTCTATCCGGTGTTTACTACCGAAGTGCTGCTGGCCATTGCCTACATCGGCTGCATCACTCTTTTCATTGCAGCGACAATCGCCGTTGTGGCGACGGACATCAAGCGCGTGCTGGCCTACTCAACGATCAGTCAGCTGGGTTACATGATGCTGGGGATTGGTCTTGGTGGCTGGGGTGCTGGCCTGTTCCACCTGATTACGCATGCATTCTTTAAGTCGCTGATGTTCCTGTGTTCGGGCAGCGTCATTCATGGCTGCCATCACGAGCAGGAGATGCCGAAGATGGGCGGCCTGTGGCGAAAGATGCCGTGGACTGCATTCACGATGCTCGTCGGTGTCGTTGCGATTTCCGGGCTCGCCGTACCGTTTACGTCGATCGCGTTTTCAGGATACCACTCCAAGGACGCGATCGTTGCGACAGCCCTGGCACATATGCAGTTGAATCCGATCCACTTCCTGCTGTTTCTGACTCCGCTTGTCACGGCAGGGATCACGGCCTTCTACATGTTCCGCCTGTGGTTCTACACGTTTACAGGCAAGCCGCGAGACGAGCACGTCTACGAACACTGCCACGAGAGCCCCATGGTAATGGTGGCGCCTCTCGTCGTGCTGTCGGCCTTTGCCGCGTTCTGTGCCATCGGCGGTGAACATGGCCCTCTTTACAACATGATTTCATACAGCGAACCGGTCGGTGTGGGACTCGACGAGACACCCATGGGACTGACGACAGAGGTCGTTCTGCCGTCACATGGAACCATCCACGGAGTTCATGCGCTGGCGGGGAAGGTTGCATTACTTGCGGCCGCGCTGGGCACAATCACTGCTGCCCTGCTGTACTGGTTCCCGATGGTCGACCCCGGAACGATCAAGCGGCAGTTTTCGGGCCTGCACGCTTTCCTGGTCAATAAATGGCAGTTTGACGAACTCTACGACGTTGCGTTTGTGAGGCCGACTCACAGCGTGGCTCGGTGGTGCGTCAACTGCGACAAGTACGTTTTCGATGGCTTCCTGCACTGGCTCGCAAGGGCTTCGGTGTGGGTGTCCTTTGTTGACCGGAAGTTTGACGAGGGCATTATCGATGGTCTGGTGAATCTTGCCGGTACGGCAACTCGCGCTGTCGGTATGAGCCTGAGCGTTTTTCAGACAGGACGAATTCGTCAATACGTCATGTTTATCGCAGTCAGTGTTGTGGCACTCTTCGCTCTCCTCTTTGCTTTTATCACGAAGGCCTGATCCAGTCGCTGAGCGAACTCACGCCCTTTGCGAATAGACTTGAAGGTAAGTGTTTAAATGGACCATCTGCCATTTCTCTCGCTGATCATCTTTCTGCCGACGATCGGTGCACTCGTACTTGTTGGTTTCAACAAGAACGCAGTGGACCCGATGCGGTTTTTCACAACTGGCGTGACTGTCGTCACGTTTCTGCTGACGCTCGTGCTGTGGTTCAGCGATTTCAATTACGGGAATCCCGCAATCCAGCCGGACTCTGCTGGAGTCTCTGCCGAGTGGATCGGTGCATGGAACATTCATTACCGGCTCGGCTATGACGGAATCAGTCTGCCGCTGGTGATTCTGACCAGCTTCACGAGCATGCTTGCTGCTCTCGCTTCGTGGAGTATCAACAAGCTGCACAAGGGCTACTTCATCCTGTTTCTGCTGCTGGAAACCGGAATGCTGGGAGTCTTCCTGGCTCTCGACTTCTTCCTGTTCTACGTGTTCTGGGAAGTCATGCTGTTGCCGATGTATTTCCTGATCGGCATCTGGGGTGGACCACGCAGAGAGTACGCGGCGATCAAGTTCTTCCTGTACACACTGGCCGGTTCAGTTCTGATGCTGATCGCCATGCTGATGTTCTACTTCGGGAGTACCGACGGTGGACGACCCGCAACCTTCAGTCTTCTGGAACTGGCCAGCCTGGCTCGTGAAGGGCACTTCAATGAATTCACCCAGATCACAGCGTTCTGGCTGTTGTTCATCGGATTCGCGATCAAGGTGCCGTCGTTCCCATTCCACACCTGGCTCCCCGACGCCCACGTCGAAGCACCGACTCCGATCAGCATGATTCTTGCGGGAGTGTTGCTGAAGATGGGTGGCTATGGAATCCTCAGGATTGCGTTCCCCTTGTGTCCTTACGGTGCTCAGTACGCGGCGTATGCCCTGATGGCAATCGGCGTCATCAGTATCATTTATGGAGCATTTGCTGCTCTGGCCCAGACGGACTTCAAGCGACTGGTTGCATATAGCTCAGTTAGTCATATGGGCTACGTCATCCTGGGAATGGCGGTGTGGGCCATCGCAGATGATGGCAACGGTCGCTTCGTGACGGACAATCGCGACTACTGGCTGATGGGCATGAATGGCGCCATGTTCCAGATGATCGCCCACGGCGTTTCATCGGCTGGCATGTTCTTCATGGTTGGCGTGATCTACGACCGTGTGCATCACCGTGACCTGAACCAGTTCGGTGGCCTTGCCGGAAAGATGCCGCTCTACACGGGTCTCGCCGTGGGCATCTTCTTTGCTGGTCTGGGGCTTCCCGGTCTCTGCGGATTTATCGGTGAAGTATTCGTCGTACTGAGTGCCTGGAGTTTCAACCCCGTTCTGGCCATTGTGGCGGCTGGTGGTGTGATCCTGACGGCAGGATACATTCTGTGGACTATGCAGCGTGTGTATCTGGGGTCGGAATACAAAGGGCCGCATGAAGAAGACATCACTCCCATCAACGCCCGAGAAGCTCTCGTTGGTTTTGTACTACTTGGAATGGCGATTCTCCTCGGCGTATTCCCAACGATCATGTTTGATGTGATGAGCGGTTCTATGGCGAACCTCGTCGATACCATGGGTGAGGGTCTGGAGGCTGCTCAGAGAATGGGCGCTTCGATTTCG
>CAYSJO010000105.1:0-3790 GCA_964431285.1 uncultured Planctomycetaceae bacterium | reverse complement strand
ATAACCACTCGGCCGACTGGCAGGAACGACCAGGATTGCGCGGCCGGGATTGGTCGGTCGTGACATTGCCTCAACCGAGCCGTCAGAATTTCGAATCGATCACGAGATTGTCCGTAGGATTCTATTCGCGGCGGCAACTGTGAGTGTGATGGCACAGCACGATGACAGGTCGGATGAGTCAACGTCAGTGAATTGGTCGTTGGAGCTGCAGCGGCACAGGCGGTGGCTGCGCGCCGTCTTAATTGCTCGTTCGCGGGAGCCGGCAGCGGTTGACGAACTCCTGCAGGAAGTGGCCCTGGTTGCTGTGCGCGACGGGCACAAACTGCGGGACCGGGAACGACTCGGGGCCTGGCTCTATCGGATTGCCGTCAGGACGGCGTTGATGTATCGACGAAAACTCGGGCGACAGCGGCGGTTACGGGAGTGTTTCGTGGTGCAGCTCGATCACGCTGTGGCCTGCGGTCGAGATGATATGGACCCGTTGACATGGCTGCTGGCCGATGAACGCAGTCAGATGATTCGACACGCTTTGGATCGATTGCGTCCGCGAGACGCGGAAATCCTGCTGCTCAAGTACCTGGAAGACTGGAGCTATCGAGAGCTGGCGGAACACCTCAGCATCACGGAAGGGGCATTGGAAACTCGACTGCATCGAGCGCGGGAGAAGCTGCGGCGCGAGCTGCTTAGAAACCACGTTGTTGACGAGTCCCGTGTTGTGTCCGAGGCATCGTAAGAACTTACCGGTGGGAACAATGAACGAATTCGCACAACCGATCAGCCAGCAGGCGTTGGATCGCATGGTCGATGGAGACTTGACGGACGACGAACAGAAGATGTTGCTGAGTCAGATCGACGAGTCGCCAGGCGACTGGCAGCGGTTAGCGCTGACGTATGTTGAGGCTCAGGTCTGGCAGAGCACATTTCGTCAAACGGTTTCGACGGCCGACGTTGCACACGTACCGGAAATGCCGCCGGATCCGGCGGCACGAAAAAGTCCAGGAATTACTCTGGCAGGGCTCGCAGTCGCGGTTGGGTTGCTCATTTCCGGCTTCGGTATTGGCATCTGGGTGAACAAACCTGCGGGAACGGATCGCGAATCCGAGTCTGTGGCCATTGATAATTCGGCGAGGGAGCCGGTGTCTGGTGACTCGATGCCAATCGCGCCTGAAGAACGAGAAGCGCGGCTTGTCACGAGTCCGTCGAACATTCAGTTCGTCTTACACGACGGTCAATCTGACGAGGCGAAGGTGCTGAACGTGCCAGTTCACGACACGTCAGTACCGCTGGATGAAGTCTTCAGCACGAACGTGCCAAGCGTGCCGGAACACGTGCGCGAAATGTTGCGGCAGACCGGGCACGAAGTTGTCGAAGAACGGGGTTTTCTGCCGGTCGCACTGCCCGACGGCAGACAGGTCGTTTTTCCCGTGAATCACGTGCGAGTCCGCAATGGAGCTCGCATTTACCAATAGTCATTCAGGAGACAGGTGATGAACCAGTTGAAGACAGCGTTCCTGGCGACGGCCGTTGTGGCCTGCGTCGTGACACAAGCCCAAGCCTGGCCGGTGGACTTTCAAATCGTTGAAGTTCAAAAGCGAGGCCCGTTCGTGAAAGACAAAGTGACCGACGGCGCAATTGTTGTCCAGGGAAATCCATTCAACGGATTTGAGTTCCGTGGCGACGGGATCGAGATCATCGAACTGGGAGAATACTGGATCGGTTTGAGTTGCGATCAGTTGTCAGACGCCTTGCGGAGTCATCTGAAAGTTGATGCGGGACAGGGACTCATTGTGCGTGACGCTCACGAAGGTAAAGCGGCCGCCAAAGCCGGGCTCAAGCCGCACGATGTCCTGCTGCAGGCGAATGGCATGCCTGTCTCGGATGTGAAAGAGCTGATTGCGATCATCCAGACTGCGGGCGCAGAAGAAATGACGCTGGAGATCATCCGCGCAGGCGAACGCAAGACGGTTAAGGTCACACCCGAGAAACGTCCGGACCGATGGCGCAGCACTTCCGTGCGCGTGCTCCCCAACAATCCGATTTCAAGGTATCGGTGGACGGGATTTGGTCCGGGCAGCGTTCTGGCTCCGAGCAGACCGGGTGTCGTAGACAGTCCGATCACATCTTTACACCGGATGCCTGACGGAGTGTCCGTGACGATCGTGAGGGAAGGCGGCAAGCCGGCAAAGATCGGAATCAAACGCGGGGAGAACGAATGGAACATCGGCGAGGATGAGATTGGCAAACTTCCTGTCGATCTCCAGCCGCACGTACGCCGGCTGATCAGAGGTCCCGGCCAGATTCTGTGGGAACCGTACCGAGGCCGCGGCCCAGTGACTCGGGTGACTCCCCTGACTCCGGTTGAGCTGGTACCAGAAACCACAGTGAAGCCGACTCCGTCCAGAGACCAGAGACGGGACGAACTACTACGGGAATTGCGTGACGAACTTCGCCAGCTCAGTGAGAAGCTCGAAGGATTCGATAAGAAGTGATTATGGCGCAAGCGGTTGACCGATCGGACTGCCAGATGAGAGCGGAGTCCGGCATAAGCCCAAGCGTGGACAAGAGGTTATGGCGTCAATGGGTGGCGCGAGGGACTGAAAGTTCCGAAAAATCCGAGGAAAACGTGACATGCCGGCCAAAGTGCCAATGGCTGCGCCCATCAGCAATCGGATCATCCCGACGATGTGTGGGGGTGGGATTTCATCTTTGATCGAACGGCCAGCGGGACCGCTTTGAAGTGGTTGGTGATCGTTGATGAGTTCACTCGAGAGAACCTCTGCCGGTATGTCGATCGCAGCATCACGAGCGAGGATGTGATCAACGAGCTGTCGAAGCTGTTCGCGACTCGTGGCCTTCCGAATCACATCCGTAGTGACAACGGGCCGGAGTTCACTGCGAAGGTGATCAGCAAGTGGCTTGAGCTTCTGGGACTCGACGTGCTGTATATCCAGCCGGGCAGCCCGTGGGAGAACGGCTTCGCAGAGAGCTTCAACAGCCGCTTCCGGGATGAGTTTCTTTCACTCGAAGAGTTCGAGTGCCTGCAGACCGCGAAGGCGCCGTGACCTGCCCCCAATGATGGTACCAGGTTCTACGTTAGAGCCTGGTGAACTTGATTCTCTGTGAGGACTGCTTCTGGAGCCGGGATTGAAGCGGCGTGCGTCATAAAATAAAGTGAGGACAAGAGGTTACGGCGTTCGACTCGGCGCAAAAAAAGAGCCACCGATGAGACTTGAACTCATGACCTACGCTTTACGAAAGCGTGGGACCGATGACGGAAGGCCGCAAACTATCGACGGTTACGACAAACCGGATCGTGTGGTTGCCGGAATGGTTGCTGTCGGAACTGCTGATTCAGCCTATGACCCCGTGATCATTCCTGACGATTTGCGGCCTCTGATTGAGTTGTGGCCGGCACTATCCGAGCCCATCAGACAGGCTGTGCTGGCCGTTGTTGGTAGCGCGACGGAATCTCAATGATGCGTCTGCGTCGAGCCCTTTCGGCAGTGAACATGACGCGGCAGAGACAACGGACCGGACACTGCCGGACTGTGTTCGATCGGCCAGGGGGGCCCGCCGGGGTGCCCCATCGCGATGACATCTGTAATTACATTCGCCGTCGGGAGCGCAGCGCAATTCCACTTCAGGGCCTGGCGACATGGGGTGCTTCAGGTTGCGCGGACAGTGCAAGTCCTTAAATCGGCACGGTCGTTTGGGTTTCGAACTCGGCTGGGGTGAGGTAGCCGAGCGATGAATGACGGCGGTCCTGGTTGTAATAATGCAGATAGGTCGA
>CAYSJO010000104.1:0-11100 GCA_964431285.1 uncultured Planctomycetaceae bacterium | reverse complement strand
AAGTGAAGAGGGGGGGCTTAATGGAGCGCCGGCACCGATTACGTTGACGGGTGACAGTTCGGGCAGTTCCAGCAACTCGGACGGCAGTTCTGCTGTGTTCTCAACAGCCCTGGCGATCTCTGCCTCACTGGGTTGCGGGTCAGTCTCCGTATTCTCCTCAACGTCCTGGACGGGCTTTTTGTCTTCCTGCACATTTTCAACCAGATCGACAGCATCCTTGATGTAGATACCGACTTCCCGAAACTCCTCGTCACTGGCTCCGCTGGCGCCCGAGTCGCAGCTTTGCAGGCCAACTGCGAAAAACAGCATCAATGTCCCGTGGAAACAGATCGAGACGATCCAACTTGGCACGGCGGTCTCCTCAGGAGTTGCCTGCCGATCAAGGACGGGTGGTTTCCAGCGACGTCTCGGCATGAATCTGTCTCAGCTGAGGGACGGCGGCCGATGTCTTAGTTGGCCGGTGTGGCTTCTGTGGGCTGCTCTTTCAGGAACTGCTTGATGTAGGCCTGAGTCACATCCTCGGCCACGACCTTCGGCGGTGGAATGAATGTGAACTTCTCGTTATCGACATCTCCATTCCACTCAACCTCAGTAAAGTCGAGTGTCACCATCGGATGATGCACTTTCGAAGGGTCCCGCTTCAAATACAGAATCCGTCGCGGAAACAGCGAGTCCTGTTCGAAATAGACTCGAATCCGATCCGGCACCCACGGGGGCAAGTCCTGGTCGGGCGTTGCATCTGGAACGACGCGGTTGCGGAATGAGTCTTTCCAGACGCCTTCGACAACAATCAGTGTGCGGTCACCGACCGATTGTTCCCATTGTTTGTCGAGCCGCACCGACTGCTGAATTGACGCGAGTAGCCCGGGCAGTCCACCCAGACCCAGTTCCGTGATCAAAGTATTGTGATCCGTTCGACCGTTCGCTTCGCGTGCATTGAGTATCTGGCGCACATTCCGCCGAGTCACACGCTGAACAGCTCCGATACGTTGCCATGTCCACAGGATTTGTCCGTCACACACCTCAACGAGTGCTGCCTTCGTGCCACCGACCTGCACTTCGTACTCCAGACGCAGTTTCAGATCCGTTCCCTGCAGGTATGTGCCTTTCATCCGAAACCGCCGTGGCTCCAACACCACTGTTTCAACAATCTCCGCCTTCACGGTGCGATAGGCGGTCAGCTTGTCACGGGCCGTTTCCAGCGTGACGACTGCCGAGGCTCCGGATTTTTCGTTGCGGCGCAACTCGACCGCGGCTGATCGCACGGGACTTCCCGCTGCGGTTTTCGGACTCTGGGGGGCGTCTGATTGCGATGCAGCCGTCGGAGCAGGTGCCGGCTGCGTTGCCTCCGCAGGCGGCGTTTCCTGAGCGGTCAGGGTGGCGTTCCATGCGTAACCTGCTGTCAGAAAACAGGATGCGGTCAGTGTTACAATGGGTAGACTTTTCATGTTGTGCCGAAAATACGGGATTTGCCAAAGATTCCGGTTGGACCAGTCCGAAGAAAAGAATGCTGCTGCCTGTGCATGCAGTGCGTTGGAGACTCGCCATCGGGCGGCCTTCACCCGACAGCTGACGATTCTAGTCCCGGCTCATTGGGCAGGTCGACGCAAATCCCCATTTCGGGGCAGCGTTGTCGATCGCTTTCAGGCGGAGATCAGGCGATGAGATTCTACTTCCTCGTTCTCGGCACAATCCTTCTGGTGGCCGTGGGGTGCCAGATGGACGGCACATTCACTGGCCAGCAGGTCGTTGACCGAAACGAGTACGTGGCGCCGCCGGCAGCCATGCTGGCAAATCCAGGACCGATGGTCGATTTGCCGCGACCGGCACTTATGGCGTCGATGGCACCGCAGGCTCCCCGGAGCTTTGCCACTCAGTCGACTCAGGTCCGCTTCGCGAACCCGGCTGGCATGGGCATTGGCTGGCAGGTGGGACCCGGCTTTGCCGAGAACCAGTTGACATCCCCCGCCCGGTACAACTTCAGTCAGGGAGCGACCTATCGCTTGAAGCTTGCGGACGTTCCCGGCCGCGAAGGAATGATCGTCTACCCGACACTGCAGGTTTATCCAACGCATCCAACAACGGACGCCTACCTGTCTCACAACAGCGTACCGGTTGAGATCACCGACGAGGACCTGGACCAGGTCGCCAGCAATAACTTCGTGACTAAGGTCATTTTCCTGCCGGATCCGAAGTTCCAGGAACTGGCCATCGCAGGCGTTGAAACGCTCGTTTCCACAAAACTCGAACCAGGTGCCGATCCCGTCTCTGAGGCCGAGCGTCGTGGCACAATCATGCTGGTGCTTCGCATGGGTAACATGGATCACGAAATGGCGAGTGCACCAATGGGACCTGGTGATGTCGAGCAGGTGTCCTACTGGCAGCTTGACGGGGATGAGGATCAGTACGCTCCGCCGACTCCGATTGCCGTGCAGGGTACCCAGTCGATTCCCGGCCCGATGATGATGGGCATGTCCGGCGGTCCAGGCATGCCGGGTGTGAATCCTGTCTCTGGAGTTGCCGGGACTCCCGTCTGGGGCATGACAACTTCCTCCACACCGATCGGACTCCCTGGCCCGCCGCATCTGCCATTCGGTCGACCGGCCGGCTTGAAGTCGCACACGGTTCGGAATCTCTCGGAGAACATCATCCCCCGACCGACGGACCATCTTCTGATCGACGTGAAGCACAATCCGGGCATCCGAATGCCGGAACCGGTCAAGCACATCCAGCACACCGAGAATCACCCGATGTTCAGCCCAGGGCAGACCTCGTGGCCAAAGAACGCCTTACCGGGCCGCCAGCCTTAACACCTCACCAGGCCTGTCGCACACCTCGTTCGTCAGGCCCCGAGGGATGGTGCGTCCGTCCAGCGGTGTCTGAAACACGGGTCGAGAAACCGGGAGACATCGCGTTTCCATCACTCAACTGAACCGGTCTGCGTCGATGTCGAACACATTCCTCAACTCGACTCCAGCACTGTGGACTCGAAAGAACCTGCTGGTGTGCTTCGGCGTGGCACTGGCCGCATTGATCAGCAACGCCTCGACAACCGAAGCTCAGGTCGTGCCGCCTTACCGCAGGCACCAGCCACTTGATCAAAGCTCACCACCGGGCACCGCTGCCCGTTGGGCCGACCTGATGGGAAGGGCGTCTCCTACATGGATGCAGCCGATCCGCATCATCGTGGATGGTGAAGCCGAAGTGACCGTCTACAACAGCCGCCCGTTGCGACCGTTGACCATGCCGTCTCCACTGCAACTGGGAGTCATGGTCGGACATTCGTACCGACTGCGAATCAGTCAGATGCCGCAACTGCCCGGCGCGGAGATTTATCCCACGATCGAAGTCATCGATCGACTGCACCCGCCTTCGGGTCAGAAACACAACTTCCCGATTCTCGTGCACATCGACCGCTCCGACATCCAGTTGGCCATGAACGGCAACCTGGTCACGCGAGTCGTCTATCTTGAACAGCCGCAGATCGCAGCGCCCTTTGAACTGGATGAATCCACACGAGCGCGCGACGTTGATACTTCGGCGAATGCCTTGTCGGAAGCCGATCGATACGGACGCCCGATGCTGATTCTGCGACTGGGTGGCCGGCTCCCCAATCCGCTCGGAGAACCACCCGCCTTCTTCGGCACGGGCGGACCGATCAGTGAGTCACGACCGGATCCCCGACCGCAGCCGGCAGCCAATCCAAATTCGCAACCGACACCGCCGGGAATTCCGCCCGAACCGAATCCTGCACCAGTCAATCCTGCATTGCCGAGTCAGGGGTCTGCTCAATGAATACCCCACTTGCCCGGCCAAGTCTCGCTCAGCGTATCGCTGATGGATGTTCCCTCTCCCCTGGGGGGAGAGGGGCCGCGTTTCCCACTCGATTAGGAATCGCAGTTGTCATCGCGGCCACCGTAACAGGCTGTCATAGCGGACTGCTGAGAGAACCCGAACTGCACCAGGGTGTCACCCAGACACCTCAACCTTCTGCCGTCGCCCAGTCGGTCGCGAGACCCGTCGCCCCAATCCGAGCGAATTCTCCCGAGCCGGCAACGGATGGGCTCGCGCGCGTTGGACAGCCTCTCGTTTCTCCACCAATCGTTCATTCGCGCATCAACGACCCGCTGGTGTCCGCGATCAGTTTCACACAGAACGATCCGCGACGGACTGTCTCCGAAGACGGTCGCGTGCTGAAGGAGCCGGAAGCCAGCTGGATGACCGGCACGGCATGGCAGCGCCATCCCGACGAATATCTGCTGTCCGGCGGTGATCGAAGCCAGCCAGTTCACTACGACTCGTTTTTTCGTTACGGCGTCGAGACCGAAGACACGTTTGCCGAGTACGTGGACCATCTGGGCAAGTCGCACACGCTGGATACTGGAGCCGTCGCAATCTACGCACCGCGTTTCGCGTCAGTTCGTACGACGGCGTCACCCAGTGGGGGAGTCTCCGTCGAGAAACTGTCCGGTGTGAAGGACTCCCGCTTCGGATCGGGTATCAAACTGAACATCGCTCCGGACACGTACGTGATGGCCGATCAGGCTCACGGAAGCAGAGTCCGATCCCGAGCCAGTGGACTTGAGAAACGCGACTGGCTGGCGGGCACCGACGGCGCGATTCGGCTGCAGTCGCGGACCAGGCTGATGAATACGTTCATGGACTTTGCGTATGCCTATCGAGCCGAGTTCAACCAGCGGGACGAAGCACGACTCGCCGCTGGAATCGCAGCTGCTCAGCACTGGACGCGTGACGAAAACCCCGTGGTCGTCGCTCAACTGAATTCGGCTAACGAAGTCCACGCAAAGTTCCGGCTGACCGAGATCGTGGGCACCGAACCACAGGACACCGAACCGGGCCGTTTGAAGATCGTCAAACTGGCCGACATCAAAGTCGTTCAGCCGGGCGAAGTCGTGACGTTCGCAATTCGCTACGACAATCTGGGCGAGCGTGAGCTGTACAACGTCCGCGTCGTCGACAACCTGACGCCACGTCTGGAACTCATCGAAGAATCAGCCAGCTCAGACCGATCCGGTGACCTGTTCATGCAGGACAATGAAGAGGGCAGTCTGGTCCTGACGTTCCAACTGGACGATCCGCTGCCAGCAAAGACCGGCGGCCTGATCACTTTCCAGTGCCGCGTACGCTGATCGGACGCGTTCCTAAGTTTAACCCTGGTCGGCGGCGGAGGTCAGCTCGTCCACCAGGAACACGACGTGCGACCGCGGCCCGTGCGCTCCGATCACCAATGATTGCTCGATATCGGCGGTCTTGGATGGCCCCGAAATAAACTCGCCGAATCCAGTCCCGCTGAACGACAGCCGCTCGTAAGCGTCGTGCATGTTGTTGAGCACTTCATTTGCCGGGACGACGAGCGCCAGGTGCTGCGACAGAAAAAATGGCACTCGGTGTTTCAATCCCGCGTCGGTGACCCAGACCGCTCCGTTTTCTGCAACTGCGAATTCGCCGCGCAGCACCGCGAAATCCACTGATTCCAGCTCGTGCGGGTCTGCGATTTCGTCCATGTCCTGCGTGGGACTGCCGACGCCGTCGACAGTCGAGACACGGACGATCGAGGTCGAGAACTCGGTCAGGTTCGACAGCTCACGATTGATGTCATCCACGGTCACAACCGGAATACAACGACCTCCAACCGTTGCCAGAGTCTCGCCGAAGCGCGTGATTGGATCGGCGAATTCGATCCAGTCCTGCTCCAGCGTGGGCAGCGGCGTGGCCTCCAGCGGATGGCTGCGAATGGCGCTCAGGATGTTGTCACGACTGCTCATTGACCGTTTCGTTTCTTCTTTGCCCAGGCGTCCCGAAAACTCTCTTTCGGAAACTCCGGCAGCTCCCGTTGTCTGCCCCAGCCATTCAGTCGGTTGTACATCAGAAACCGAGGCAGTTTCGGGACGATCCAGCGAGCCATGTGTCCGCCGAAGCGATACAGCCACGGCCGGCGAAAAACCTGCGATGCCATTCCCATGGAGACTCGCTTCGAGAGTGGCACCAGTCCGCGGACTGCGATTTCCTTCCGCCATGTCAGTAACTGATGATGAATGTCGATCCGCACGGGGCACACATCACTGCATGACCCGCACAGACTGCATGCGTACGGCAGACTGTGATGAGCTTTTACATCGCGGGCCGGGGCGAGAATCGAACCAATCGGCCCTGGCACGGTCGTGCCATAACTGTGTCCGCCGCTGCGACGATACACCGGGCACGTATTCATGCACGCTCCGCAGCGAATGCAGGATAGAGACCGGCGGAAATCCTCTTTGCTCAGAAAATCAGAACGGCCGTTGTCGACCAGCACGATGTGCATTTCCGCGCCCGGTCGTGGTCCGTGAAAGTGCGAGCTGTACGTCGTGATGGGCTGACCGGTGGCCGACCTCGCCAGCATCCGAAGAAACACCCCCAGATGCTCGGGGCGGGGGATCAGCTTCTCGATTCCCATACACGCGATGTGCAGATTCGGCAGCGACACGCCCAGGTCCGCATTACCCTCGTTCGTGCAGACCACAATGCCGCCCGTCTGGGCGATCGCGAAGTTGACTCCGGTGATCGCGGCATCCGCCTGCATGAACTTCTGCCGCAATTCGTGACGTGCCGCCTCCGCCAGGTAGGTCGCGTCGGTGGCACCTTCCTCTGTGCCCAGCAACCGATGAAACAGCTCGCCAACCTCTTCTTTTTTGATGTGGATCGCCGGCAGCACGATGTGGCTCGGCGGTTCTTTACGTAGCTGCACCAGCCACTCGCCCAGGTCGGTATCCGTGACCTCGAGGCCATGCCGTTCGAGAAACGGGTTGAGGTGACATTCCTCGGTGAGCATGGATTTGCTCTTCACGACCTTTTTCACGTCGTGATCACGCAGCAGTCCGTGAACGATCTCGTTGTGTTCGGCACCGTCGCGAGCCCAGTGGACGGTAACACCGAGCTTGGTCGCATTCGCCTCGAATTCTTCGAGCAGCTCGGCCAGATGCGTCATTGTGTACGCTTTGATGGCGGCTGCCGTATCACGCAGCGTCTCCCACTCGGGAAGCCCATGCGCCATTCGATCGCGTTTTTCGCGGACGAACCAAAGCGCCTTATCGTGCCAGTGAGCCCGCTCGTCGTTGGCAACAAAGCGAGCGGCTGCGGTGGGGTGGTCCGTTGAGACGATGAGCGTGAGTCCTGTTGAATAGAGGGTCGATCACATGCCGTGAGCCGGAGGATCCGCAGTTCAGACAGCCGCTGCAACCGACCGCCAGCGGTGTTTACGAATTGTTCCGCTAATTACCACTCGACGGCTATTCTGTGCAAAAGTCGTCTCATCAGTCCTTCCCGGTTTGGCCTAACCTGCGTTCATGTCGATTTCCTTTTCCGATTGTGCCACGCGCGTCGAGCAGCTGCATCGTGCCCTGCGCGGACTCGATGACACCTGCCAGGCACTACAGCTTCCGCCGCTGAACAGCCGCGAGTGGTTTCAGCTGCTGGAACAGAAGCTGCTGCCGCAGATGAGCGACTCAGCGTTTCTGGTCGCGGCAGTTGTGGGCGGGACGAACATTGGCAAGAGCGTGCTGTTCAACCACCTGGCCGGCAGTCGAGCGAGTGCGACCAGTCCACTGGCCTCAGGTACAAAACATCCGACCTGCCTTGTGCCGCAGGGCTTTGAACAGACGCACGATCTGGCGTCGATCTTCCCGGGTTTCGAGCTGGTTGAATGGTCGGACGCCGACGCGGCGCTCGCTGAGATCGAGGCAGATCAACTGTTCTGGCGACACAGCGATGCGCTACCGGACAACCTGCTCGCTCTGGACACACCGGATATCGACAGCGACGCGCGCGTCAACTGGGACCGGGCTGACAAGATTCGCCGATCGGCCGATGTGCTGATCGCCGTTCTCACTCAACAGAAATACAACGATGCCGCTGTCAAGGAATTCTTTCGCCGGGCAGCGGCCGAAGACAAGTTCGTGCTGGTGGTCTTCAACCAGGTGCATCTGCCGGACGACGAGGAATACTGGCCTCTCTGGATGCGCACATTCTGTGACGAAACGGGCATTCGCCCCGAGTTTCTGTATCTCGCTCCCCACGACCGCAAAGCTGCGGAAGAAAACCGCCTGACGTTCTTCGAGCGGGCATGGCCGATAAACGCTGACGCGGCAGGATCCCCAGCGGACGATGCGCAGGGTGAACTGGCTGGCCGGCGGTTAAGTGAAGACCTGTCGAGGCTGCGTTTCGGCGAAATCAAGCTGCAGACCCTGCGAGGGTCACTGGACCTGCTGGTCGAGGACGGTGGTGTGCCCGGGTGGCTCAATGAGATTCGCGCGCGAAGCGGCGAATTCCGGAGCGCGGCCGAACTGCTATCCACACACAAACTGGCAGAGATCGAAACCTGGCCAACGCTGCCCAATGCACTGATCGTTGAGAAAATCCGCGACTGGTGGCAGTCACAGCGAGAGGGCTGGTCCGGGGCCGTACACGGGTTCTACAACCGCATCGGCACTGGAATGAAGTGGGCGTACCAGCAGGTGCAGGAACGCGTCAGCGGTCCGCAGACGCCACCGATCGACACCTACCGCGAACAGGAATGGCGCGCGGTCGAGGATGCTGTCGAATAGGTCTACAGTCGGTTGAACAGGTTCCGCGAACTCGGCACCCCCCAGCTTCAGCCACACCTCGCAACGCTGCTGGGAGCAACGCCTCGACAGGAACAGATTTCCAAACTGCGAGCCCAGCACGAATCGTGCGATCTGGAGTGGTTGCTGGGCGATCTGATTCACGGTGAGCTGGAGTCGTTCCGCAACGAGAAGCCGGACTGGTACCACTCGCTGCGTCAGTTGGACACGGTAGCCGCCGCAGCTCGCCCGGCAACGTCTATCGTTCTGTTCGTTGTGGGCTTCGGTCCGATCGGAAACGCAGTCGGGCAGGTCGCGACCGAGACGGCACTGACATCGGCTGTATCGGTAGCTGGAGACGTTGCGGCTGGCGGAGTAACCGCAGCGGTTGGTGAAACATGGATCAGCAGTTCCACTTCATCGGGAGCCGCCTGGCTGGAAGCCCGCTTCCGTCGCATTCATGACCGATTCATCTCTCAGCGAGCCGGCTGGCTGGCAAAGCTCCTGCAGCATCACCTGCTCGGTTCATTGCCCGAAGACCTCGCCCACGCCGCAGTCATTCCGGATTCCCAGGAGTTCGCGCAAATTGAATCGGTACTGACCGAGTTACAGACGATGCTGGAATCTCACCTGCAGGCGGAATGCAGCCCGTGAATGCGAATGCGCAGTCCTACTGTCGCTGCTGGTCATTCCTAGTGCTTTGAGCGATATCCGCATCTTTGCGAATGCGAATGAAATAGATCGTCGTACTGCCTTCGCGGAGCAGGTACTGGTCCCGCTCTCGTGATGTCGACGATGCCATCGATTCGGTCACGTGGACGCGGCGAACCTGTCCACGCGTGTCGGCTACGAGATACTGTCCTGGTACGATGCCATCGGGCAGAATCTCGTGGTGTGAGATCAGACGGTCGTGTGACCTGTTTAGAGCGATGCGGGCGTTACCGATTCCGCTCCGCTCGACAATTCGAGACCGCTGCCTGGCACGACCGGCCAGCCAGTGGTTGCTGTGCTCAGGTCTTGTATCGGAGTCCCACATGGTGGCGAACACAATCACGGCCATGCAGAGTGCACCAATACGGACAGCAGTTCCTGCTGACCGGCCAATTTCCTTCTTCAGTGGATTCATCGTCGGAGTCGTTCTTTCGTTGCGGGTTTCGAGTGGTCGAGGTGACCAGTCAATCTGAGACGTTCAGCTGAGCGAGCAAGGTCGGCACCGCTCGAACATTTGATCGGACTAAGCGACGGGGAACTTCGGGCAAACTGATTCGGTCAGGAAACCAGTGGCAACCACATTGGAGTAGTTCGTTTGTATCGAACGCACCGAGCATCTGGCCGAGGCATTCGACTCGCCTGGTTGAGACCGGAATTTGCGGTAACCTGTGCCCTACCTGCGAAAAAGAACCACCACTTCAGGCCAGAGCAATGCGATGAATTCAGCCGATTCAGACATAACCATGATCCGTCGAAGACACGCGTCGCCGCTCCACGTGTCGTTGTGCAGCGTCATGATGTTTTCAGGCGCGATTGTCCACGCGAATGACCTGGCACCGCTCCGCTACAACCATCCGGGCCTGGTCGTTGATCTCGGTGTCGGACTTTGGGCGTGGCCCCTGCCAATGGACTACGACGGAGACGGGGATTACGACCTGGTCGTCTCTTGCCCGGACAAGCCTTCCAACGGCACGTACTTCTTCGAAAACCCGGACGGCAGTGCGTTTCCCATCTTCAAACCCGGAGTGAAGATCGGACCGGGCCACCGTAACATCCGAGTATCGCACGTCGAAGGTGAGCCCCGCGTGCTGATACCAGGTATCGAATTCCTGGACTTCCGTCGCCAACAGTTCAACACGCCGAAGAAACTCGCGGTCTCCGGGAGTTACTTTGGTCATTCCCGGAAGCTGCGAGCCAGGCAGTGGCACGTTCTGGACTACGATGGCAATGGCAGGATGGACCTGGTGGTCGGGATCGGTGACTGGAAAAACTACGGTTGGGACGATGCGTGGGACGCGCGGGGTCGCTGGAAGAACGGACCGCTGCAAGGACACGTCTTTGTAGTCCACGACGCAGGAGAAAACGGGAGTGACCGCATTCAGGACACCGACGTCCGAGCGTTGCCGGTCTGGACAACGAAGGGACGGGCCACGGTTTACGGCTGGCCATCACCGAATTTCTCCGATTTCGACGGTGACGGTGATCTTGATCTTTTGTGCGGTGAGTTTCTGGATCGGTTTTCGTATTTCGAGAACATCGGGACTCGGACAAAGCCGCAGTATCAATCGCGCGGGTTTCTGAAAGATGGCGACGGCCTGCTTCGCATGGAGCTGCAGATGATTGTGCCGTCAGCGATCGACTGGGACGGTGACGGCGATGTCGACTTGATCTGTGGTGACGAAGACGGCCGCGTCGCTTTCATCGAGCACACTGGACAGGTGAAAGATGGCGCTCCCGTCTTTCGAACTCCTCGATACTTTCGTCAGACGGGCCGGCATCTGAAGTGCGG
>CAYSJO010000103.1:0-10823 GCA_964431285.1 uncultured Planctomycetaceae bacterium | reverse complement strand
AACAAAACTCAAACGCCTCTACCCGAAAATTGAGACCTGACGGTCCATTAGGCTGATTCGACGCCATGTTTAAGGACTCAGGCTCCCAAATCACTGCTCAACATCTCGGCACAAATGGGCATAAAACAGGCACCAACTCGGATCAGCTTCGCCGCATTCGTCATCTGTGATGCCCTAAGTCCTTTAGTTCATATGAGGTACGATCCGTCGTTCGCGCACCTGTGAAATACGGTACGTCGGTTGCGGGGGCGTTGGCTACGTCGACTTGGAGGTGTAGCCGAGACACGCCTGTGTTGGGTTAGTTTCGGACGAGCGCCTACGCCTCCGGTCGACTTTTTTCGTGCGCGGCTGGTGTGCATCTTCTCCAGTCTTCCGGATCGGACCAGTTTCCGGAATCCGCTCACGTGGAACAACCCGGACAGCCGATACATCCGGAAGAGGCACGGTCCAGCCCTCTGGCGCGCCTGTTGTCGTTTAACGACACCGGCAGGCCCGCTCTGGAAAACTCCCTGGAAGGAGATGCAAGGATGCGTAAGGTTGTATGGCTCGCGGGAGCGATCGGGCTGGTCGGATTGGCGATCAGTGCGGGTACCGCTCAGGAAACCTCGTTGCCCATGCCCTCCTCATACCGAGCGGCAATCGGGCAAATCCAGGACCAGGCAACGCCGTCACAGCTGGAAGCGGCTCGCCAGTCACGGCTGCAGACGCCTCGCCGAGGCGGGCTGAGCCTTCTGAGAGGGACGCCTCAGCCACCGTCATCGGCTGTGCCGACAACGGCTCAAACTAAAGACCTGCAACGCTACCGGCGACAGCGTCAGATGATGCAAGCTCAGGCCGCGTCACCGTCAGCCACGGCGCAGTCGAGCAACCGAGCACAGACACCGGTGTTGACGGGACAGGCACGCAAATCGGTCACCGGATTGAAGAATTACGGACAATCCCTGTTCGAAAACGCCCCCGCAGGGGCGCCTGCTTCTCAATATGCAGGACCGCCCGCCCGGCAGGGTGCTACGGCGTCAACTCCCCCGATTTCTGCAGCACCGCGACCGTTTCCGGCTGAATCCGGAACAACGTTCGCGCCGCAGCAACCAGCAGCGGACACTTCCCAGCCGTATTCGACGACCGGCATGATTCTTCCCGTTTCTTCGGATCAGTCTGGTGAACCAGAATCGCCGGTCGTCTCCGCCGACTTCGCTCAGATTCCAGGTGCGGCTGAACCAATTCAACGACTCAGTGGGGCATCCGGACTCCCGCTGCTGCCTGAATTCGGAGCGAATTCCGGACCAGGTAACGAACCAATTCTGCCGGATGCTTCGAGTCAGACTCGATCGGTCGAGACGTCTCAGCCAGACGCCGACAGTTCACTGCTGACAAACGAACTGCGCCCGTCTGTAACGTCGACACGCCCGGCTGCCCTGGTGTCGAGGAACTTCTCGAAGCAAACGCCACACATTCACGTGCAGTGGAAGAAACACGGCGACATCAACGTTGGGCAGCCGTGCGAAGTTGAGTTGATCGTGTCCAACGATGGTGAAGCACAGGCGACTCAGATCGCTGTGGATGCCTGGTTTCCCGCAAGCGTTCGCCTGACGGAAACCATCCCCAAGCCGTCCAGTGCAGCCGAATATGTGACGTGGAACTTTGATCGTATGGATGCCGGCGAACAACGCAGCATCATGATCATGCTGATTCCGTCCGAGCGTGGCGAAATTACAGCGAACGCTAATGTGCGTTTCACGACAGCCGCGACGAAGACGTTTTCGGTCGACGAGCCGATGCTCAGTCTTGCCATGCAGGGACCCGATAAAGTCCTGCTCGGTGAGCCGGCTTCTCAAATCGTCACCATCTCAAATCCCGGATCCGGTGTTGCCCAGAACGTCATTGTCGAAGTTCAGTTGCCGGAAGGCCTGCAGCACCCCAAGGGCGGCCGCCTGAAAATGGAACTTGGTTCGCTGTCGGCAGGTGAAAGTCGCAGCGTGCGATTGACACTGACCGCACAGGCCGGCGGCCAGCAGGTTGTGCGAGTCGTCGCCAATGCGGGTACCGGTCTCGAAAGGATCGCGGAGTCAAAGGTGCTGGTTCTCGCCCCGAGCCTGCAGCTTGCAATGGCAGGACCATCCGTGCGATACGTTGGTCGCGACGCGCGATTCACGTTGACTGCGACCAACGACGGACTGGCAGTGACCAACAATGTCAGGGCCATGTACTTGGTTCCAGATGGCTTTGAATTCGTCTACGCGGGTCGCGGCGGAAAGTACGACCGGAAGACGCGCACCGTCAGTTGGTTCGTTGGCAGTGTCGCACCAGGCGACAAGGTCGAGATGCATCTGAAGTTAAAGCCGGTTCAACTGGGTGACTTCAAACATGTCGCTCGCGTTCTGTCCGAACACGGAGCCAGTGCGGAAGCCCAGGCAGCAACCAGCATTCAGGGCACAGCATCGCTGATGCTGGAAGTCGCCGACCTGGATGATCCGGTCGAAATCGGTCGCGACACCGCGTACGAGATTCGAGTCCGGAACGACGGTTCGAAGGAAGCTCAGAACGTCGGACTCTCCATCGAATTGCCGGTCGGAATCGAAACGCTGAATATCCAGGGTCCGACACAGCACATCGCTGAAAGCGGCCTGATCGTCTTCAAGTCGATTCCCAGTCTACCATCTGGAAAAACCGCAACGTTCCGGATTCAGATCAAGGGAACAGAAGAAGGAAATCAGCGGATTCGAGCCCGACTGACCAGCGACTCCATTCAGGAACCGCTGACCGTCGAAGAGCTGACACGGTTCTACGCCGAGTGAGCGTCAGCTGCAGCGTCTTCTTCCAGAACGCAACAAAAAGCCTGTCCGGTTCGTCCGGGCAGGATTTTTGCATTGACTGACAATCGCGGCGTAGAGTGGCTTAATCCACCACTGGATACGGCAGGAGCAGCTCCGCTGCTGACGCGGAGCGCGAGCCTGGCAGCGGGGGATTGTCAATCGGGCGGAATGTGAAGACGGCCGAGCACTTCGTCTCAGTCGTGTGATTTCGTGACGCCGAGTGGAGTGTCCGGGCATGGAAAAACAGCACGTCGCCAGCGTTCAGTTCGACAGGCACGGCTGTGCTTATCAACTCATGGTTCTCCGCCAGGTCTTCGCAGAGAAAGACTTTCTCGTCGAACCGTGATCGATCCAGCGACATGTTATGCGACCCGGGAATGACCCACAGGCCGCCGTTCTCGGGATACTCGGGCCCCAGCGCCAGCCACAGACTGATCAGTTCCGGACGTTCGAACGACCAGTAACGAATGTCCTGATGCCAGCCCGTGTCGCTGCTGTGCTCGGGCTGCTTGGTCATCACGCAGTTGTGGTGCGTGAGCGGCATGGCCAACTGCGGTCCCATTAATTGCTGCAGCCGACGAAGCAAGGTGGGTCGGCAGATCCAGTCGGTGAAAACTATGTCCCGGGCATGTGCCTGCTGCAGTCTTCGAACCGTGCAACCACCTCTTGACTCAAGAGTCGGCGGAGCACCGGGGTAATGCAGGTCCGCCTCAAGTTCGAGAGGAGGGATTTCGTGTTCCAGGTGCTCCCGAGTCACACTTCGCATGCGGGACAACGTGTCCGCATCCGCGAAATCACGAAGCACGATGAAACCCTGCTCTTCGAACTCGTCGATTTGAACGGGCGGGAATCGGTCGGTCGCAGGCGTGTCAAGCAGAGAGGAAGCCTTGTTCATTGATGTGTGTACGATTCAGAGGGTGTGGACTTCTGCCGCCGCTACCAGAGAGTGTATCCGCCATCAATCACAATCGCCGCTCCGGTGACGTAGCGTGCGGCGTCGCTGGCAAGATAGACGGACAACGGGCCGAGGTCCTCCGGCTGACCGAAATCGCCCATCGGGATCTGCTCCTTAAACGACTCGATCACTTCGGGATGATCGGCCGCCCAGCGGACATTGGGTTCGGTCATGAATCCGCCCGGGCAGATCGCATTCACGGTGATTCCCTGCGGCGCCCAGTCGGTGGCCGTGGCCCGGGTGAACTGAATGACCGCAGCCTTGGATGTCTCATAGCTGCGACCGCCGATGCCGCGGTTTGCCACCATGCCGGAAATTGAAGCCACGTTGATGACTCGGCCACCTTCACCCCGCGCAACCATCGCACCGCCGATCAGCTTCGTGCACAGAAACGTGCTGTTGAGATTCAGGTCCATGATCTGCTGCCAGGTCTCCAGAGGCATGTCCTCTGTCGGGATGTTGACCCGGCGACCACCGACATTGTTCACCAGAATGTCGATTGGGCCGTGCTCGTCCAGTGCGAGCCGACAGGCGCGTTCGCAGTCGGCCAAATCCCCGATGTCAGCCGTGACCGCCACAGCGTCGCGGCCGAGATGACGGATGTCAGCCGCGGTCTTCTCCAGACTGGCCTCATCACGTCCTGTGAGAATGACATCGGCTCCGGCGTCAGCGATTGCCAGAGTCATTTCCCGGCCCAGACCACGACTTCCGCCAGTGATGAAAAGGCGACGACCGTCCAGACGAAATCGATCAAGCACGCTCATGGGTGAGGTCAGGAGCTAAGGGAATGGAGTGGCACGGAATCCGCATACTGTGTCCATTTGAATGCAAAGTCTCAACACTGTCCCCTCGCGGATCGACTCCTGTCCCCCAGACCTTAGTTGGACAGCGCCACTTCGTGGGTGTTACATGCGGGCTAACTGGTCACCTTGGCGTGCCGTCGCGTTTACCTTCCTAATACCCCCGTGTTTGGGGCTATTTAATATAGACCGCGCCGGCACACCAGATGAACTGGCTCCGCTTGTCACACCCTGCGCCCCGTGAAACCGCCAAATTGGCGCTGTCCAATTAGGGGCTTGCACGCCGACATCGACCAACATGTTGTCGCAGTCTTTCAACAGGTCATGTTGAGCAGTTTGAACAGAGATTGCATCTCTTTCTACAGGCGATGGTACTTACGATCGAGATCGATCTGGTGTTTGGCGGGGCCTCGCGAGAGGTGCCCGGACCGGGACAGCAGCGGGAAGATCACCTGCTCACGCAACACCCATAACGCGGCCAGAGGACGCAGACCTTCCGTGTTGATCGTGTAACGCCGACTGCCCGCGACCGGCTGCACCGGACCTTTGCCCCGGAACTTTCGCAGGTCGTATGAGGCCTGGCGGTTCGAGACGGACATTCCGAGGTCCGCACTCATGGCACTCGCCAGATCGCTCGACGTGAAGCCGCCCGGTTGAGCAGACAGACTCAACAGGCAAGCCAGAGCCGCCCGCATCCGCGGTTTCGTCAGGTCGATGCCCGCCAGGCGACGTGTGCCGTGATCGCTCGGACGTGACAGGTCCTCGACCGTCTCACCGCCGATCCACGGCTGTTCCAGGTCCGAGAGAACTTCCACAAAACGCTCAACGATCTCACGCAGACGGGCCACGATCGCCGTGTACTGCCGCAGCACAACACCACACTTCAGTTCCTTCGCGTTGTGAGCGACCGCCTCGATCCGCAGCGTGGCGGTTTGCTGGTGGCCTTCTGAGTGTAAGGACGCTATTTACGGCCGAAGATTGTTTTCAACTGCCGCACATCAGCACACTCCGCAACCGGTCGATCAGACCCTGGAACCAGCCTTCCATGTTGCGGCCGGTCTTAAAGACGTAATTCCGACTGTATTCACCCTAGTAGATGGAATAGTCGTATTGAAAACCGGACCGCAGCCGCTCGTCCTCATTCAGCGCAAACACAAACACGCTGAATACAGCCAGCGTTCACAGGCTTTGAACAGCCGCCCTCTGCTGCTGTCACAGCACAAGGCATCTGCGCACTGCTACAGACCTGCGAAGCTGGATGTTCCCGTAAAGCAGTTTCCACTGCGTGTATAATCAACGTCCCGCTTCGACATCAGCCATGCCGCGTGATCATGACCATTGATAGTAATCATGGTCTCTAACGGAGCATGTCCGCACATGCGGAATGTCATGTGACCGAATTCGGGATCGATAATATGAAAGGAGTAGTGATTGACCCACGCGTTGATGCGTCTGAGGTTCATGCTGCCGTTGCCGAACCTCTGCACCTGCCAGATGCGCGACGGAGCCCGACTGACCGTAATACAGAACACACCCCGGAATTCAGGATCAGTGGGTACGAGCGGTTCGACGTGCCGGTGCATGCGGCGGTCTTCGCCGTTGGTCATGTCGAGCACCGGAATGTCGTGATTCTCTGCCCAGGCCCGCAGTCGCCGGCTGAAGCGTCCGGCCAGCCGCATGAGATGCTCTTTGTCGAGGTCGTCATCATTGCCGTAGAGGAACCGCCACCAGGTCCGAAACCCGCCCGGACTGCAGGCGAACCAGTAGCGGACATAGAGGACAAACCGGTCGAGGCAGTCATAAGCCCCCGTGAGCTTTCTACCTAGACGCTCGGCCACGGTGTCATGGGATAAGTCAGCCGGCGATGTCTGCATCGGATCGATCCTGAGAGCGGCGTCCCGACGCGGCCTGCCATCCGTGTGTCACTGACCGCAACCCTATAAGATCACCAACCCGACTGCCGCGCAGCGGCCCTGGCTTCTGAGCTCGTCTCAGAGGCCGCGTAGTGTCTTTCATCGAGTCAAGCGCGCCGGTTGCGCGCATGGCGCGCCCGTTGCGCGCATGGCGCGCCGGTTGCGCGCATGGCGCGCCGGTTGCGCGCATGACTGTCAGACCGCCTGAATGTACTTGTCGTAATGGTATCTGAGGATGGTTGCCATTGTTCTGTTTCCGACTGTGGTGACGCGCCAACGGCGGGTGCGGGGTGTCCTGGCGACCAACTTGTGCGCGTGAAGTAGCGACAGGAGTCGGCCCACCTTCTGGCTCTGGCAGCGACGCTCAACCGGATCTTCGGTCGCTTCGAACAGTTGTCCCCTCACGTCGGCGTTGTGGAATCCCTGAATGGAGTGTTCGCCGCGCATGACGGCAGCAGCAGTTCCACATCGTCCTGACGCGCCGGGTTCAGGCCCCGGTGACTGCGGCCTTTCGTGCGGACCCGGCGAGCCAGTTGACGCAGTCGCTGTTGCGAGTCCCCAGGATCACCGGCCGCCGACAGCGCATCCAGATAACGGCGGTTGGCGGCGAGAGTCACCTCGCGATAACGCGGCATGTTCGCCACGCCTTTGGCCATCGGGAACCAGTCCATACCAATCGTGCAACGCTGTGAGTGACTTCAGGAACTGTACCATTGAAACGCTGTAAACAGTGCGATGCGCCGTTGACGATAAACGGCACACACTGCAATCGATGCAACGCTCCACGCGATGACATTGAAGAACAGGAACTCCAGCGACAGAACCGCGGCCCATTCGTGACCTTTCTGTGTTGGGTTCTGGGCGAGTTCTTCAGTCTGACAATGGTATTGTGGTTTGCGGGGTGCGCTGCTGTGGGTGCAGGAGTTGGGTATCTCGCGTTCTCAATGGGACTCGGCGAGACTCTCTGTTGGATTATCGCCGCCGTTGTAACCATGTTTCTCTATGGCTTGTCGTGGCTCGTGCTCATATTCCGTAGTTGATCCAGACCGCGAGCGAGGCCATTCCTGCAAACTCAAACGCCTTAAGTTGCAGGCCATTATCCAAATCGTTGTTGTGCGTAGAGTTCGCGAATTCGTTCTACCGAATCCGAATCGGTCGGCGACTTGTCGAGTTGTAATGAGGCAATCCGTGGATGACGCAGGCTGAATCTGCCGTCGGAATGTCGGGTAATCTCCTGGACAATCACCGTCACGACGATGTGTGGACGAAGTTCGACTCCAGTTCGTGCGCCTTCGGTCAATCGGCGTTCGATCTTTCGGCCGGTCATCAAGGAATTTCGCATGATCTCGTGTGCAAGCTCTGCGTCCCTGAGTTTGTCGACACCGTCCACGTCACCAACATCCACAAATTCGGCGCCGTCGCGTGCTGCAATGACCCACGAGCCGAATGCGGCTCCGGTGGTTGTTGTGACGGCAAATGTGGCCCCGAGGATTGCCAGGTCCAGAGTGACAGTCGGTTTTCGCTTGAGCCAGTTTGGATCGCGGCCGTCCAGGTGATACGGAGTGTGCGGTGACTTGGTGATGACGACTTCGTGTCCCTGCAACCTGAAGTGGTGATACAGGCGATTGATGTCCGCCTCGGATTCGGCGGTCTGGCGGCATTATTCCAGACCCTCCGTCTGATGACGGGAATTTCTCACGAGTTCGGTCAATCTGGCCGCGACGGTCGACAGCGGGTCGGCACACTTCGGGCCTGTTTAGATTTTGGATAAGCGGCAGAGTGATTCTGTCACAGAGCTTCTGACAGGTCACAAAAAAAGCCCAGCCGACGGAAATGCCTGCTGGGCCTGACCTTGTGAAAACGAGCCCGAAGGGACTTGAACCCTCAACCTCCGGATCGACAGTCCGGCGCTCTAACCAATTGAGCTACGGGCCCTTACGGGCAGTGGCCGATGACTTTCACCCGCCAACGGGGGGCCGGATTCTAGTTGTGAGGCCAGGATCGTCAATAGATTCGGTTATCCAGGCCGCATTCATGAGCACAAATCCCAAATCGTGGCGGGCCGATAGCCGGAACCAGCCTTTTCATCAGGTAAATACCGTCAGATTATCCCGGTGAATCACTGAATCATAGGGCTGTTCTCCAAGGATGGCGACGATTTCCGGCGTGCGGCGACCGCGGATTTGTTCTGCCTCAGCACTAGTGTAGTTCGTCAAGCCTCGTGCGAATTCCCGGCCATCCTGGTCAAGCAATGAGACCAGCTCGCCGCGGTCGAATTGCCCGTCAACGGACTCGACTCCGATCGCCAGCAAAGATCGGCCCTGCTCGTTTAGAGCCCGACGTGCTCCGTGATCGACACGCAGTCGACCGGCCGGTTCGATCGTGTAACCGATCCAGCGTTTCCAGGCGGGGACGTTTTTTCCCTGGGCCAGAAACAGGGTCCCGATCTCTTCGGCGGCCAGGATGCGATCGAGCACGTCGGGCGTACGACCATTCGCGATAATGACGCTCTCGCCGACTTCCGTGACTCGGCGGATGGCCTGCAGTTTGCTTTGCATCCCCCCTTTGCCGCGTCGGCTGCGAGTATCCGTCGCAAGCGCCATGAGCTTCGCATCCCATTGCTCGATCAGCGGCAGAACCTGGCTGTCCGCATGATCCGGATCGCCATCGAACAGCCCATCGATCACCGACAGCACGATCAGCAGGGAATTGTCCAGCAGGTTGTTGACCATCGCCGCCAGGTTGTCGTTATCGCCGAACTGGATCTCGGAGATGCTGACCGTGTCGTTTTCGTTGATGATCGGTACCACCGGGTACTCGAGCAGCGTGTTCAACGTGTTGCGGACATTCAGGTACCGCTCGCGATGACGAAAGTCGTTGGCGGTCAGCAGCAGTTGGGCGGCCCGGTAGCCGTGTGGCTCCAGTCAGTCGGTGTACAGCCGGATCAGTTGCGACGGTCCCTTCGAGGCTGCCGCCTGCAGGTGCGGCAGGGCGCTTGGGCGTTCGGTCAACCCGAGCAGACCCAGACCTGCTCCGACGGCTCCGCTCGAAACCAGTACGACACGGCGACAGGCCTGTCTGATTCGAAAAATCTGTTCGGCCAGCGACGCAATCTGTGCGACATTCAACGAATCGTCATCATGGGACAGGACACTGGTCCCGACCTTGATGACGACGGTTTGAGCCGTCTGGATGACTTCCTGGCGAACGAGGTTTTGCATGGGGATGGGAGAGGGAGCAGAGAACAGGGGCGAGGGAACAGGCGCTACTGGCCCAGAACTTCTACAATTGACTCCGCAAGGCCGTCGACGATTCGATCGATCTGTTCCCGCGTGATCACGTATGGTGGAGCGATACAGTAGTTATCGCCCCGCAGCCGTGTGAACAAGCCTCGCTTCTGAGACGCCACGTGGACTCGGTGGCCAACCTGTTCCGCTGCGGGGAACTCTTCGCGCGTCTCCCGGTCTTTCACCAACTCGACGGCCGCCATCAGGCCGATGCCGCGGATCTCGCCAACGTGCGGATGAGAGCTGAGTCGCTCTTGAAGACGGCTCAATAAATAACCGCCCTTCTCGACCGCCTGCTGCGGAAACTGATCGCGTTCGAGCAGATCCAGGTTGGCCAGAGCCACGGCGCAGCCGACGGGATGACCGCTGTAGGTGAAGGCATGCATCCAAGTTTGCTTGCCCGTGTCGAGTGTTTCCGCGATCTCGTCGTTCATCCCGATGCCGCCCAGCGGGAAATAGCCGGATGTGATCGCTTTGGCGAATGTCATGATGTCTGGTTCGATACCCCAGTGCTCCAGTCCGAACCAGCGGCCCGTGCGTCCAAAGCCAGTCACGATTTCGTCCATCCCCAGCAGCACGTTGTACTGATCGCAGATCTCTCGCACGCGGGGAAAGTAGTCGTCCGGCGGGATGATGACGCCGGCCGAACCGTGGACTGGCTCGGCGAGGAACATCGCTACGTTCTCAGGACCTTCGCGCAGAATAGCCTGTTCCAACTCGTTGGCCATCGCGATTCCCGGACTGACACGTGTTTCGTCTTGTCGGTGGCTTGCACCTGACGGTTTGCTACCTCCGGCGGGCTCGTACCGGTAGGGATACGGCGACGGGATGTGCACGAAGCCGGGCGTTCGCGGTTCGAACATCGGCCAGTAGTTTTGCATTCCGGTGGCGCTTGTTGCTCCGGTGGTTGTTCCGTGATACGCCCAACTGCGACAGATGATCCTGGTTTTGTCTGGCTGGCCCTGCATGTGCCAGTAGTAACGGGCTGTCTTCAGGCAGGATTCAATGGACTCGCCGCCGCCACTTGTGAAGAAGAAGCGGTTGATTGATGGATA
>CAYSJO010000102.1:0-4063 GCA_964431285.1 uncultured Planctomycetaceae bacterium | reverse complement strand
CCAGCCAATGAACAGGGTGAGCCAGAATTTATTCACAAAACCTCTCCCACGCAGAGCGGGTTGTCGTCGACACCGTGGTGACCGATGCCCTCAGTAGTTCGTCAGACCATCACTTGTGTGTCGGAATACTCAATACGTAATTCACCAGGTCCCACGTCTGCTCGGGAGTCAGTTTGCCACCGGCTCCCGGCATCGGAGTGCCCTTGATACCCGCGTTGATCCGTCGATACAGATCAATTGGTCGACGACCGCCACGGTAGATTCCCTTTGTCAGATCGCGGGGCTTGACCAGGTTGCCCCAGACATCGAACAGGCCCGGCTTTTCAGCAAGCTCCTCGGATCCGGGCAGCTTATTGCGAATCTCTGTTGAAGCTCCGTTTCCTCGACCTTTCTCCCCATGACAGGAGAAACAGTTAGCCGACTTCGCATCCATGAACAGCTTGCGTCCACTGGCAATCGACTCTGGTGAAGATGGGGTTCGCGGAAGAGCTTCACCCACAGGTTTGTCTTCGGGGTTGCCTTCCAGGTACACCGGAAGCACGATCTGGTCTTCCTGCTCGGCCAGGGCCCAGTCCTGATTCAACTCATCCCCAACACCTTCAATGACGTCTGCTGCGTCTTCAGCCCACGTCTCGTTGAATTCGTCTTTGCCGGCCGGATCTTCCTTCGAGTGGTCAATATAGAATTCCACATAAAGTTTGCCTTCCATTTCGCCCCGTATCGCCAGCCATCGAACGTACTCGACGATCGCGCTCACTTCGTCGTCGGGAAGCAGCATGAACGATGGCATGTACGTACCGGGGGCACCCAGTTTGATAATCCGATACAGGTCATCACGCGAGGCTCGGACGCCGTCTTTGGTTGACGTGAATTTGAAGATGCCCTTGCGATAGTCGCGGGGTCGTACGTTGAAGTACTTCGCCGTCGGACCGTCACCGTCGCCGCTACTGCCATGGCAATGCACACAATGCCGATGATACAGGTCTCGACCACGCTGGAGCCCATCACCGATAACCTGGATCGAATCGCCTGCCTGGGCTTCGATTGCGGCTGGACTGCCGTCTGCATCAACAATCTGCAGAGTTTTTGTCTCAGGGTCGTAAGATCCGACACGGTAAACGGCTGGTGCCGCGGTTTCTTCAACGGCGGCCTCAGGCGCTTCCTCTGCCGTCGCGTCCGGCTCGCTCTCGGCGGCCGCGTTGTCGTCAGCTGGTGCTTCTTCCTCGGGAGCAGCAAAGATCACTGCCGAACCCTGCAGACTTACCAACCGCGACTCAAGAGCCAGATCTGTCGACGGTACCAGCCCATCACCTTCCACGACGACCGAACCCTCTTCAGTTTTCAGAACACTGGCTACATCACCCGAGTAAGTTCCGAAATCGACGGGTAGCTGTGGCCAGACGACAAAACTGGATGGCGTTCCGAAACCCGCTTCGAGTTCGTTCTTCAGAGCCCGACTCGCGTACGGGGCAAGACTGTCCGTATCTTCGCTCAGTTTGAATTGCGGCGCGCTCTGAGAATGGCACCCGGCCAGGGCCAGTGCAGTCAACAGGCACAATGTGCTGATTCGAGCTTTCACAGATTCGTCTCTTCAATCCACGTTCGAGTTCTACAGACCAAACTTTGCCGCGGCATACTTCAGTTCTTCCGTCGTCACATCCGGGCCAGGATTGACCGTCACCTTCCATTTGGACTCCAGCATGCCGGGTCCGGAGACCTTCTCATGCCAGACGCGGAACGTGTGCTCCCCCGCTGGCAGATTCGGGATTTCGAATCGACCGTCTTTGTCAGTCACGGCAGCGTACGGGTGATCCACAACCAGGGCACGAAACTCCATCCATCCGTGGATTGCACACGTTGCCTTGAAGGGTGCCTTTTCGGAGTTCTTGAACGTCTTAGTAGCACTCGTGCCAGGGGGCATTGTGTCATTCGTGGCTCCGTTCTTGCCCGTGGCCATCTGAATGTTATGAGTAGCCTTGTCGCCATTCTTCAGCTCAAAAGGCATTCCAACCCGCCAGATCACGGCGTGTGGTGTGAACACACAGGCCTGTTGATCAAGCACTGTCTGTGTCTCAGGAAGCGCAAAACCACCTTCCGGCGGCTTGGGTGACTTCGCCAGATAAATAAACACGTTGGCGATTCCACCATCTGCGCTCACTACAAAACTCTGGTCAGGGATTGCCCCGTCCTTCGCGCACACGGTCTTGTCGACAGTTGACGTGCCCTTGGCAACAAGGACGCCCGAAGCCGGTGCGGCGCCGTCCAGGACGACGCGTCCGGTGAGCGTTCCCGGGGGGCCGCTGACAACTTTTGGTCCGTCAGGGCGATCAACGTCTTTCTGAACGACAGTTGGCCCGCCACGCAACGAGACAACGCTTGGTGACGATGCTCCACCGCCGGGATCGATCTTGTTCATGTCGCAGCCGATGACTGCGGCCAGTATCGCAGCAAATATCACTGTGAGTCGTTTCATGAAACCACCTCCGGCAAACGGGTTGTATCAGTTGGCGTTCGCCTGCGGAGCGTCTGCCGCGGGAGACGGGATCGGCTCCAGCGGTTGTACGTTGCGTTCCAGCAGGTGGTAGTAGTTCAAGAGTGCATCGCGAGAGCCAAGCATCTGTTGTTTCGTGTTGCCATCGAACAGGTGATAGGATTTTGTTGGATCCTGATTGGCCGGGAAGTTCAACGGCATTTTAGTGTACGGAGTAATCCACGCCGGATTCGATATCCAGACGGTCAGCCAGTCGGGACGCAGTCTCTGGCTGACTCGTTCCAGGTCTGGCGCATGGGTGACCTTCGTGTCGCCGGGCTTGGCGACAAATTCACGACCGCCCACCGCATGACACCCGATGCAGACGGTCGCGGTGAGCATCTTCCACGATTCCTGGAGATAGTCGTTTTCAGCGGCGCGTTGCGGATGACTGACCTCGAACAGTGCCTGTGCTTCGCTGAGATAGCCCGGCTCAGCCTGTGGAACCGTTTCGTACGGATAGGGTGAACCATCGGCCGCGGCAAAATAGTTTGCGAGAACCCGAGCTTCCTCATCACTCATATTGAACCGCGGCATTCGCAGTCCTTTGAGTGTATGACGAATCTGCTCGGGTTCCTTCAGGAAGCGGAACAGCCAGTCAGTCCTGACTTTGTCACCTTCCCGGAAGAGTGGTGGCGGTGCTGCGTTCCAGCCGTCAACAAACTTACTGGGATTGAATGATTCCCCCATGCCGTGATTAACCAGCCACTCGGCGTAGTTTCCGGTCTGAGCCGCAGTGTGTCCGGTGTGTGCCAATTCAGACGCCAACACATTGAGCTGCGAATTGGGCAGCTTCACTCCGCCGGATTCTTGCGCACCTGAACGAGTCAGGTCGCTGGGCTCCCACGTCATGAACGTGTATTCCCAAGTGTCCGGGTCTTCCTCGTCGTAGAACGGTGAGTTGCCCGGCGTCATCATCACCATCCCACGAAACTTCACGGTGGGAAGACTCTTTTCGATCGTGTTACCGTCATCGTCCTCGGCTTCCACTGACTTGGTTCTTCCCGTGAATGCTGGAATGGGCGGCCGTATAGTGAGCAATGTGTCGAGTCCAAGCTGGTTGAACTTCGGGTCGATCTCACTCGGTTCCACTCGGTCATCGCCGTCGTCCACAGCGAATTCCAGCGTATGCATATCCGTCATATGACAGGCAATGCAGTTGTACTTCCGCAACAGAATTTCGCCCTGGTTACGGTCTTCCGAACGTCGATCCGGCTGGTAGATGTATTTCGCAGCCGGCGGATCAGCAACAAGGCCGAGGACGAATGTTGCGATCGATTCGATCTGGTCATCATCAATGGGAAACTTCGGCATCACCAGGCGTTCGATGTATGTCTTTGTTTCCATCTTCTCGAAGTCGTAGCTGCGTGGATCGCGAAGCTTATGAAAGATGAATCCCGGACGGCCGTGGTGAATCAGACTGTCATAGAAGAACGCCGCCCGCATTCCCGCGTCACGCTCTTCACCCGGTTCAAGGACACCCGCTTCCTCCTTTGCGATCGCGTCTTCAACGAAGTCCTGCGTGCTGGAACC
>CAYSJO010000101.1:0-8343 GCA_964431285.1 uncultured Planctomycetaceae bacterium | reverse complement strand
AGCGGTCCAGAATCCGGTGCAGTACAGTGCGTGTTCAGGTAGCAAGGAGCCGCAAGCCGGTTTTGCGAATCCCCTTGTTTTGCAGGGGTCTGCGGATCATTGCGACACGACGCCTAACCCAAAGATAGCCGAGGCGGGACTCGAACCCGCACGCCCCTATCGGGACCCGGGATTTTAAGTCCCGTGCGTCTGCCAATTTCGCCACTCGGCCGCGTGCCTTTCCTTTTAGTGTCTTCAACGGCCCTGTTAAAGCGAGTCTGGATCGACCGCGACGCCAGACGGCGGAGAGCTCGACAGACACCCAGACCGTGGCGTGCCCCATGTCAACTCAGGTCTGAGCATCGATTAGTCGACGTATAGAAACTCATTCGAGCACAGGAGCATATGGACGAAGTTCGCGAAAGACCGCTTTGATGCCTCTTCAGTTGAAACACCGGTTGCCGTGTGGAGTTGCCGCAGAGTTTCAATGTGTTCAGCAGACGCAGCGGATTCGATATCCGATGGGCCTCGGGCAAGTGTTAGCCAGAATGCAGCTTTGATCTTCTCGCCCAACGCTGCGTCACTGCCAGTGAGCGAATCGAGTCGGGCGGACAGGCGATCGGCGCTGACAGTGAGAAACTCGCTGTTGATCATCGTGAGTGATTGCAGTGGCGTCGCCGACGACGATCGACGCGTGCAGTTCACGTCGATGACTGGATAATCAAACACACGCATGAACGTCGCCGGATTCGATCGCCGAGCCAGAAGATAGAGACTGCGACGGTTCTGACTCGTGACGGTCTGCAATCCGGCAGTGGTCGTTTTGAGCATGACCGGTGGCCCGCCGATGATGCTGTCTGACTGACCGCTGACAGTGATGACGGCATCACGCAGAGATTCGGCATCCAGACGTCGCAGATTCATTCGCCACAGAAGCCGGTTTTCCGGGTCCGCTGAAATGGGAGATGGATGTGACACCAGGTCGTTGTCGTGTTCCATCTGAGACGTTTGCCGATAAACGGTCGAGGTCATGATCATTCGGTGCAGTCGCTTTGCGCTCCACCCCTGACGCATGAAGTCCACAGCCAGCCAGTCGAGCAGCGCCGGGTGTGTGGGTCGTGACCCGGTGGCTCCGAAGTTGCCTGGCGTGTCGACGATGCCTTTTCCGAAGTGATGTTGCCACATGCGATTGACGATGACTCGCGCTGTCAGCGGGTGATCGGAGCTGGTCAGCCATTCGGCGAACGCAAGTCGCAGTCCCGTTGTCTCGCCGACGGCATTCGTTGAGGGGCTGGCGGTCGCATGGCCAGGTCGACTCAACACACTGAGAAAGCCCGGTTGAACGGTTGGGCCCGCAAAATCCACGTCTCCCCGGTGGAGGAGTCGAATGACCGGAGCTTTGCCAACATCCCACAGGGCCTGAACTTTGCCGAATCGCAGAGTCGCCAGGTGGCTCTCGCTGGCGCTGATCTGCTCCTTTAGCTTTCCACTGGCCTTGCGGTCCGCGTCCGTGAGTGCTGTGTCAATCTCGGCGCCAGTGACGGCCAGCTGCTTTGCATACTGGCTGGCGAGTTCATTCTGCGCCTTGCTGCGATTCTTCGCGGCAGTCTCGATTGCGGTCGTAACGTCCGTCCGGATTGGCTCGGGAATTGCGTTCAGCTTCTCCTCTCGGAGTCGGTTTCGGTACGTGTCCCGAATCGTTTTGAGCTGTTGCCTTAAGCTGTCCAGACTCGTGGTGGTCTCTGCCTTCTGGCGTTCAATGTCAGCCCGCTCGAGTTTCGAGACGTCGTACAGATGACGTTGCTTTGGTGGCAGCCAGTCCGACGGGTTATAGGCGGCCGTAAACAATGATAGAAATCGATAGTAGTCACTGTGCGGAATTGGATCGAACTTGTGACTGTGACATCGTGCGCAGGCGAGAGTCATCCCCAGGGTACTTGAGGAGACCCGTTCCATGAGTTTGAACAGGGCCTCATAGCGATCGAAGGGTAGATTGGAGATATCCTCATTGGTTGCATCCAGCACGTTGCGAAGAAAGCCCGTCGCCGTCAGGAGTTCGAGGATCTCGGGCGTGTACTTTGTCGCGTTTCGCCAGTCGACCAGTTCGTCACCAGCGATCTGTTCGACGAGAAATCGATCCCACGGCCGGTCCTGATTCGTGGCCGAGACTACGTAGTCGCGGTATCGCCAATACCCATCGGACAGCGTGGGCGTCTTGGGATTATGATCCTTGTCGGCTGTGTCCACGTAACCGACTGCGTCCAGCCAGTGACGTCCCCAGCGCTCTCCGTAGTGGGGTGAGGCAAGCAACCGATCAATTAGGTGTTCGTAAGCGTCCGGTCGATTGTCATCCAGGAACTCACGAGCCTGCCCGGGCGTCGGTGGCAGCCCTGTGAGATCAAAATACGTTCGTCTCAGCAGTGTTAGTGGCGACGCATCCGACGAGAACGCCAGGCCCTTCGATTCCAGCTTTGCCAGCACGAAGCGATCAATCAGTGTCCGAATCCGGTCACTCGCCGTGACCGCTGGCGGATCAACTGCCAACGGTTTCTTAAAGGCCCAGAACGTGCGGTCCTCGTCCGTGACGATGGACGACTCACTTGAGTCAGTGGTTGGCTTGCGACGTGGTTCGATGTCAACAAAGTCGGCGAAGCGGCCTTTATCGATCCAGCGGGTGATGATTCGGATTTCGGCGGCTGTCAGCGATTCCCCCGACTCAGGCGGTGGCATGGCCCTGCTGGAGACTTTTCGGACCAGAACGCTCTTGTCGGAAAAGCCCTCGACAATCACTGGGCCGCTCCGACTGCCCTGAACCAGAGACTGCAATGTGCGGAGATCCAGTTTCGCTTCGGGATCATCCGCTCCGTGACAGCTGACGCACCTTTTGGTCAGGATGGGCTGAATCTCTTCATCGAATCGCGTGAACTGATCCTGGACATCGGCAGGTAACCTGACCGGTTCGGATGCCGCGCCTGATTCGATCCAAAGGCGAATCGTTTCGATTTCCGCGTCAGACAGTTTCAGTTTGAACTGTGCCAGTGGCATCTCACGACTTGAGACCTTTTGCCATAACAGACTCTTCTGTGGCGATCCTTTGACAATGACCGCGCCATTCTGACTGCCGCGCATTGTGAGGCGAGCCGAGCGAAGATCGAGTCCCAGTTGCGGCGAGCTTTTCCCGTGACAGTTGAAGCAGTACCGCGTGAAGATTGGCAGGATGTCTTTTTCGAAGACTGGATTCTCTGCCGCCGTGACTGCAATGGGACCGAATGTTGCAAACGCTAACGCCAGCGCAACAACCGACCTGATCCGGTGTCCGGAGTATCTGGAGTGTTTCATAGACAGGTAGCCCAATCGGATTTGATCATACGAGTCAATCGGCCGAAACCGGATTGGTAAGTAGATCAGTCACGGCTTCCGCTCCAGTCACCGTCACGTCGGACGGAGTCTCAAGGCGTCCGCTGTGTGGAAACTGGATTCGTCGATGATCCAGCCCCAACTGGTGACACACCGTTGCAATCATGTTGGGAACACTCACTCGGTTCACGACGCTCTTGTATCCGAACGGATCTGTTTCGCCGTAAATCAAACCCGGCTTGAAGCCGCCACCTGCAAACCAGAGTGTGAACGCGTTGCGATTGTGGTCTCGTCCTGTCCCGTTCTGAGTTGTGGGCAGACGACCGAATTCACCGGACCACATGACAATTGTGCTGTCGAGCAGACCCCGGGCCGCCAGGTCCTTGACGAGCGCCGTGGCTCCCTGATCCGTCTCAGTTGCGATCTTCGCCATGCCTTTGCGGATGTCGCTGTGGTGGTCCCATGGCTGGCCGGGACTTGTCGTCACCTGCACGAACCGCACGCCGGATTCCACCAGGCGACGCGCCATCAGACACCGCGTGCCGTATTTCGATGTCGCCGGATTGTCCAGTCCGTAGAGTGTTCTTGTGGCTTTGGTTTCACCAGAGAGATCGAGAACACTGGGCGCTTCCAGCTGCATCCGCGCGGCCAGTTCGAAGTTTTCGATGCGTGCTTCCAGTTCCGATTCGCCCGGGCGATCACGGAGATGGCCCGCATTCAGTTTTTGCAGGAAGTCCAGGTTGGCACGCTGAAGCCCGGGCGGAAGGGGAGTCGGCGGATTCAGGTGGTGAATAGGAGCACCTCGTGTGCTGAACTCAACACCCTGATACAGCGCAGGCAGATACGCGTTCGCCCACAGTTGTTTGCCACCAACGGTGTATCCGTCCGGGTCTCGCAGCACGACGTATGCCGGCAGATTCTGATTCTCGGTGCCTAGTGCGTAGCTGATCCAGGCCCCCATGACCGGTCGTCCGGGGAAGATTTTACAGGTCAGCAGCATGTTGAGGCCTTCGAGATGATTGTTGTGCTCGGTGTGCATCGAACGCACGAAACACAGGTCATCCACGATGCTGCTTACGTGAGGCAGCGCTTCGGAAACGTCCATCCCACACTCGCCGTATTTTCGGAACTTCAGCGGCGACGGCAGCAGACTGTTCACGTTGTTCGGCTGGTGAATTTCCACGCCGTCCGGATGGGGCTTTCCCGCCATCCGTGTGAGTTCCGGTTTTGGATCGAACAGGTCCATCTGACTTGGTCCACCATTCTGGACCAACTGGATAACAGCCTTGGCCTGGGCCGGGAAATGAGTTTTTCGGACTCGAAGATCACCGTAGATCGGCACGTCTGAGGGCTCGTTGGCGGCGAACAGTCGAGCCCCACCGATCAGATCGGCAAGTGCGACTTGCCCAAGGCCAAAGCCGGAAAGTCCCAGAATCTCTCGACGGCTGAATTGCATTGGTCAATGACCGGTTGAAGTTGACACGCGGACGGAAAAACGAATCGAGGCCAGTGTCCGGAGCGGCGGGCCATGACATTGGCTGACAAGCCGGGTGAGGCGTTCACTCAAGTCTACCGGGCAATACTGTGGTCAACTACGGACGTTCGCAATTCAGCTGCCCTAGGCATGAGGGATCTCAGAACATCTGTCCGACATCGACGGCGTCGAACGCGCTGATGAAATGTTCGATGTCAGGTTGCCGGGAGTCGTCAGACCAGATCAGAGTCACGACGTCAAACCGCGTCCGATGATTGAGCAGACCGTTCTTCTTAAGCCAGATCAGAGCAGCCTTTGTCAGGAGAGTCTGCTTGCGACGATCGACGGCTTCGGCCGGGTGAGACGTTTCACCTGAGCGTCGGGTTTTAACTTCCACAAACACGATTGTGTCTCCGTCCCGGGCGATCAGATCCAGTTCGCCCCATCGCGTTTCAAATTGCCGCGCGACAATCCGCAGACCCTTTCGGCGCAGGTATTTCGCGGCAGCCTTTTCACCGCGATTGCCCAGCCAGCGACGAACGAAGCCCGACATGAATCACCTTTGTGAGAGTCCCGCCGCATCCATCCTGGGTCGGCGCCGTTCCGTTGTTCATGCAGTTCAATCTGTAGTCGCGCCTGTTTGACTGAACCACGAATCCTGGCCGGTCCATGGAGAAGCGACCCGGTTTGAAATCACTCGGTGACGGCGCCTGCAGGACAGGACTCACCAGCAGAATCGACACAACCAATCGAGGTGGCAGAATCGATTCAAGCGTCGAATGCGCAGAAACCGATATTCACGACTGAGTTTCCTCGCTGCGCCATGGCCAAATACTGAACATGGCAGCAGCTCTTCATTGAACTCATCGTTTGCGGACAGTCGTCTCCCGTGGGACGAGGCGAATCGGAAGACCGGCACCTGTCTTAAAGTAACTATGTCTGTGTATTCATATTCGAACATGCGAATATCATTCCGGCGCAAATGGTTGCGTGGACTTTGCGTGACCGGCACGCTGGCATTGATCGGCATCGCTGCCCTCAGCGGAACGGCTCAGGACGATGGTGGCGCGAAGCCATCACTCTTCCAGATACCGAAAATCTTCCGTTCGGCTTCTCGGGACGTTGAGAGACCTCCCGCTCCGCCGGAAGGACGGTTTGTTCGTCGAGCCCGACAGTTGATGGCAGACGCTCAGCAACTTGAATCATCGGGACATGTCGCCGCAGCGCTGGACATGGCTCGCCGTGCCGACAGCGTGCTGTCGACCGCTTCACGTACGGTTGGAGTGCAGTGGCCGCCTGGTCAACGCACTCCGGCAGACTATGTGGGTCAACTGGAGCAACGCGTCCACGCAAGTGCTCCAGAAAAACACCAAGAAAGTGCCCCACCAACGCAGTGGTCGCTTCGAAACACTGATCGGCTCCCGCCAGGCACTCGTCCTTCATCTGCGACGCAGGGCCGTGCGCCAGCCGAATCGAAGTCGCAAGCGAACGGTCTCCTTCTCGACTGGGGAAATCGCAATCAACCGACCGCATTGGCCAACGACCAACAAGAGCCACCTGAGCACTCGAAGCCACTGGACGTCCCGATTCAGTTGCTCGACGCCGGAAATCAGCCGAATGGCAGCGGGCCGAATGCTGAAGATGCCGGCATCGACAATCTGCTGGACCAATTGCGTTCCCTGGACACCTGGGAAGTTTCCGGCAAGCCCGGAGTGAACGGACCGAACACCGTCCAGGGCGAGTCGTCGCCCGCACAGTCGCCACGAAGCCGAACTGGACTACCGGACGCCGGCAGCTGGCAGTCGGACATTAACGATCAAAATGTCGGTCCGATTCCGACGCAGGTCCCCCACACGCCGTTCGATAACAGCAACTCGGCGCCGTCAGCGCCTGTAGTACAGGAGCCACCGGAACGACTGACGGTCGAAGAAACTACAGTTCCGGCTCCGGCGGAGACCGACGTCGCATCGCCTGTTGACCCGTTCGCGACCACAGACGACGTCGAAACGCAGGGTGTCGCTGATGTTGAGCCCGCAGGACCGCAGCCAGTCCCGCTTGATCGGGCGGAAGCCTTGCACGTGTTGGCGACTGACCAGACCCAACCGCAGAACGTGGCGCCACTGTCCGGTTATTCAAATCAGAGTCATGCGAATCCGAGTCCGGTCGTGGCACTACCACAGCAGACGGAATCAAACCTGCTGCTCACAGCCACAGTTCAGGTGCTGGCGACCTTCATCGGTGTGCTGCTGGCCATCCTGGTGTTCCGGGCCGTGGCGATTCGCATCTGGGGTCCGGGCATGGGCATTCTTGTGCCTGTCGCGCAAACCGATTCTGGCTCGAATGAAACAGGCAACTCGGATGGTGCCGATGTTGTTCCATTCGGAGCCAGAGAAGAGACCGACGACGAAGGAGAGACCGAGGTAACCGATCCGGCATCCGTTCCGTTCCGACTCGTCGGATCGAACTATGAAGACGAGCGTCTGGCCGAGGAGCAGGTGGAACGTGAACGTGACGAAGCAATTCTTAAGAGTGTGTTCGATCAGAACATCACTCTGATTGACGAACTACAGGGGATTAAGAAGTCCGCGTAAGTTGACCAACCGCTCGGCTCCGGCTGGCGGTCGTAGCGAGACACAAACTGATACTCGAACCACAAGTGCCAAGGCAGGGAGAGCCGTCGTGCAACAACCCATCACCTTCATCGGAATGGACCTGGGGACATTCAAAACATCGGTCGCATCGGCTAACGGACGCCGCGAGGTGCTTCCCAGTGCGGTGGGCTGGCCTAAGGACCATGTGGCCCGCGGCATGCTCGGACGTGATGTCATCTTCGGTGAAGAAGTCTGGAAACAGCGACTCGCTCTGAATGTGTGCCGTCCCTTCCAGAAGGGAGCACTGAAATACATTGATCAGAGTGACGCGGGCCTTTCAGCGGAAGAACTGGATAGGTGCCGCGAAGCTGCCCAGTTGCTCGTTAAGCATGCGGTTGAGCGTACGGCACCGGAAGAAGGCGCTATTTACGGTGTTATCGGAGCGCCTTCGCGCGCGACGATCATGAACAAGCAGGTCATCATGGAAGCGGCGAAGGACACCTTCGGCGCGGTTATGGTTGTAGCAGAGCCATTCACGATCGCATACGGCATGAACCGCCTGACCAACACGGTTGTCATCGACATCGGTGCCGGCACGATCGATATCTGCCCGATGTATGGCACGTATCCGAAAGACGAAGACCAGATCACTCTGCCACTTGGTGGTGACGCCGTGGACGAAGAGTTTCACCGACTAGTGGAAGACGCTTACCCGAACGTGCAGCTCTCGCTGAACATGGCTCGCGAAATCAAAGAGAAGTTCGGCTTCGTTCATGACATGGATGAGCAGGCTTTGGTAACGCTGCCGGTTGAGGGACAGCCGACACAGATCGACGTGGCCGAGCAGCTCAAGGCCGCGTGCAATTCCATTGTGCCATCGATCGTCGAAGCCATGTGTGAACTGATCTCGAAGTTTGATCCCGAGTTTCAGCAGGCTCTGTT
>CAYSJO010000100.1:0-23366 GCA_964431285.1 uncultured Planctomycetaceae bacterium | reverse complement strand
GATATACCCGGGCACTCATCCAGTCCGCCAGCCGCAGACGGGGATCCTCGTCTGCGGTAATGTCGCCGATGTGATCACCCAGTGCGGCTGGAGTCAGCTGCTCTCCAGTCTTGACATTCTTTGCTCTGGCGATCCCTCGTTTGTGGAAGATCAGATCTTCGCCGGCCGTGGCTGTTGGCTTACGTCCAATCTGGGAGAAGAACGCCGCAAAGCTGTAGTAGTCATCCTGGCTCCAGCGTTCGAACGGATGGTGATGACACTGAGCACACTGCATCCTGACACCTAGGAACAACTGAGCGACATCTTCCAGTTGCTGCTTCGGGTCTTTGACACGTATGTACCAGGCGACCGGCGGATTCCCGATGACCGTGCCCGTCGCTGCGAGCAACTCGCGGACAAACTGATCGTATGGAACATTGGCTAGAAGACTGTCTCGAATCCAGGCATGAAATGCGAAGTTCGATGTGATGTCGTTGGCTTTATCACGGCGGTTCTTGAGCAGCGGTGCCCATTTACTGGCGAAATAGTCTGCGTAATGCGGACTCTTCAGCAGGCGATCAATCAATTGGTCGCGGTTGCCACTATCGCTGCTGTCCAGAAACGCTGTCGCTTCATCAGGTGTCGGCAGTCGCCCTGCGATGTCCAACGTCACTCGACGGAGAAACGTGGCGTCGTTGCACACAACGGATGGTGGAATTCCGATCTGCTTAAGGTTGGCAAACACGTGGACGTCCACGAAGTTGCCCGGCTCCGGCAGGTCGTCGACGGGTGCACCCAGAGGAACGGCCGCCGTAAAGACTGCCACCTTCCCCAGGTACCGCACCATCACTGCAACTTTGCCCGGGAGCTCGCGAACCTGAACCTGTCCTGCTTCGGTCACATGGGCCATTGCTTCGGTATTGGATTCGTACAGGGCGAGTCCGGTGATATCACGAATGGTGCCGTCCGAGTATCGGGCAAGTGCTTTGAGCTGCTGCGACGAATTCATCGCAACCAGCCCACGTTCGGGTTCGACGGAAACGGAGACAAGTTCTGGCTCCGCACCACTCCGATATGGCGAGCCCTGTTCAATCCAGCGACGCAGAATTGCGTAACCGTCTGAATCGGGAGGCAATCGAATCCCGCCACCGTGTGGTGCCTGCCCGGACGCCTTCCGAAGAATCAGACTTCGCTCCGGAGCCGCGTGAAACAGACGTCGCCCCTGAGCCTGCTTGACCAGGCTTTCGTAGTCGTCCAGCGGCTCGAACCCGAGCAGCGATAGCTGAAAACCCTTTTGTCCCCCACCCGCCTTGGCGTGACACACGCCTGCGTTGCAACCGGCTTTTGTGAGCACAGGGACAACGTCATTCACAAAGCTGACAGAACCATCACCCGAGTCGGCCAGGCCAGGGGACACAAGGAGATGTAACGACAGGAAAAGAGCGAGTTCCACAGAGGGCAACGGAGACCGCGCTGCGGCATGACTGACGGAGGCCATAATGCAGTTCCGAAGGAGGGGCAGGACAATGGACAGCGTCCATTATATCGCTATATCGCGCGGGGTAAAAATGCGGGATCCGGTTCAACAGTGTGAACAGGACTCAATGATGTTACCCCACCAGCAACACATCGTCGACTCGATCTCCTCCGAGTTACGTTACGCCTGGGTGGCGGGGTCAGAGCGTCAGCAATGGCCGCGACGTCGCCACCACAGGGCCATCGCTTCGTTCTGACCCTGTCACGCGGAACTAAATCGAGAAGTTGTTTCGGGCGCGTTGCTAACTGACGACAGAGGCGCGGGACGAATAGCCATTCTGAAAACCGAGCCGTTCCCGTGGATGCGGCTGCCAGCCGCGCTCCCGCGGATCCACCTTGAGGCCGTCAGGCTTTGGCCTGGAGTGCATCTGCGTCTCGTCGAGGGAACTCGTACCGCGATTAACGGTGCTGTGACCGCGTGACGCTGGAACATTCGTCGTGCTGCAGGCGCTGTGGAAACGTCTGCGGAGGCTGGGATTCAGGGGTTGGTCCTGGTAAGCTGGCGGGTTCGTGCCTCATTCATTCTTTGATTCCGCCTCCCGGTCTGCGTTTCTGCGGCAATTGAGGCCGCTTTCCTGTCTCGGATTCCCCCCGACTGGTAGTTCGACGATGACTCTGCACACACTTTCCGTCCGTACCTTCGTGTTCTGCGCGGCGTTGGCCGCAATTGTTCAAACTGGTTCTCAGCAGAAGGTCGTCGCCCAGACGGCTACTGAGGCGGCGACCCGGCAGTATGCCGTCGCCGTCGGGTTTCAGAATCAGAAACTGTACAAACCCGCTATCGGTGAGTGGCAGACGTTCATCAAGAAGTTCCCCACCGATCCACGCATGGATCGGGCTCAGCACTATCTCGGGACGTGCTCGCTGCAGGCCAAGGATTATCCCGCCGCCGTCGCCGCGTTTCAGACCGTTATTCAGAAGTATCCCAAGTTTGATCTGCTCGACCAGACGGCGTTGAATCTGGGCATTTCTCATTATGCGATTGCGCAGGTGTCGAAGAAGCCGGCCGACTACGGCAAGGCGGAAAAGGCGTTCGCCGTTGTCATCACGAAGTTCCCGAAGAGTGAATATGCACCGCGGGCTTTGTTCTACAGCGGTGAGTGCCAGTATCAGCAGGACAAGCTGACGGCCGCCGCCGAGAGCTACGCCGCCCTGATTCGCAGCTTCCCGGAAGACGATATGAGTGCCGACGCTCTGTACGCACTGGCGGTGACACAGGAAGCGCTCAAACAGCCGAATGAAGCTCTGGCGACGCTGGCAACATTCGGCAGCAAATATCCAAAACACTGGCTGAGTACCGAAGTGCAGATGCGACAGGCGGAGATTCTGTTCGCTAAAGACTCGTTCCAGCAGGCGCTCACGTTGTTTTCTCAGGTCGCCGCCGTGACCGAGTTTCGGCTGAGTGATGTGGCCATGTTGAGACAGGCCCGCTGTCTGTATGAGCTTGAGGACTACGAGAAGGCCGGAGAGGTCTACTGGGATGTCCCGCGCAAGTTTGAGCAGACGAAGCACTACGACACGGCCGTGCTCGCTGGCGGCAAATGCTTCTTCCTGAATGGACAGTATGAGGTTGCCCGGACGGGCCTGGAGATTGTTGCAAAACGCGATGTACCGGAAGCCGCTGAGGCGAAGATGTGGATCGGTCGATCGTTCTTGAAAGATGGTGACGCTGCGAAAGCACTGGCGACGATTGATGCCGCGATTGCCGCTCATAGTGACAGCGAGGAGTTATCACAACTGCTGCTGGCTCGCGTCGATGCGATCTACGAAATACCGGATCGTCGGACGGAGTCGATTGGTTTGTATGCCAGCTTTGCCGCGAAGTACCCGGACCATGATCAGGCGGCCCAGGCACAGTATATGGCGTCCCTTGCCGCTTTGGATGTTGAGGATCACGCAGCCGCAAAGACACACAGCGATACGTTTCTGGCGAAGCACCAGGATGATCGTCTCGCCCCCGACGTGCTGTTTGTGGGAGCCGAAGCACGACTGATGCTGAAGGACTATCCCGGTGCTTCGGCGCAATATGAAGAATTCCTGAGTGTGGGGAGTGGTCATGACAACGCGCCGCAGGCGCGAGTGCGTCTGGGACTGGCACTGCATCTCGAGGGTGAGTTTGAAGATGCGGCGCAGTGGCTCAACGCATCCGTCAACAGCATTGAAGATGCAACGCTTAAGAGTGAAGCGCTGGCTCTGGTTGGTCGCAGCTATTCGGAATTGAAGAACTTCAATGGAGCTGCTCAGGCACTCGAGAAGTCGCTGACCGCAAAACCCGATCGCGCCCAGACGGACGAGACGCTGCTGGCACTGTCTGAGGCCTATCGTCAGCTGGGACGGGATACGGACGCGGAACGTTGCCTGGGACAACTGGTTGAGAAGTATCCTGACAGTGAACTGCTGGACGAAGCTCACTTCCGCATCGCTGAAGCCGCCTACGCGGCCAATCGATTTGACGATGCGGTCAAGAACTACACGACTGTTGTGTCACGCTGGCCAACCGGGACGTTTGCCCCTCACGCGCAATACGGACTTGGCTGGACCCACTTCAATACTGGTGGATTCCGCGATGCGATCGCGGCGATGACAAAGCTCGTTCAGAATTACAAAGGCTCTGAGGTGGCGTCCAAGGGGCTGTATGTGCGAGCGATGTCGCGGTACCAGCTTGGCGAGTACGAGCCTGTCGTGGCTGACGTAACCGCCTATCTCGCGAGCAACCCGGACAAGACCGATGCACTGGATGCGAGCTACGTCCTGGGGCTTGCGCAAGCGGGGCTTGAACGCTTCAGTGACGCGGTCAAGACGTATGAGGGGATTCTGAAAGCGGACCGCAATTACCCGGGCGCGGACAAAGCGGCTTATGAACTGGGTTGGGCTTACTTTGAACTCGATCAAGTAAAGGAGTCAGCAGAAGCCTTTGAGAAGCTGGCCAAAGACTATCCCGACAGTCCTCTGGCCGCCGAGAGCCTGTTCCGGGTTGCCGAAACGTTTTACGACGACGGGGACTTTGAAGCGGCGGCGAAAGCGTACGTTTCGACTCGGGCTAAGGCCGGCGTGTCGGAACTTGGCGAGAAGTCCGTGCACAAACTGGGGTGGGCTCATCTTAAGGGAGAAGACTTCGCTTCGGCCGCAACCGCATTTGCAAAGCAGATCGATGACTTTCCGGAGGGCGAGCTGGCCGGCGACGCCGTCTTCCTGATCGGCGAATGTCACTACAAGGATCAGGAATGGCAAAAGGCCATGCCCTGGTTCGAGCGCGTGGCTGCGGCACGCAATCCCAACTATCACTCGTTGGCTCTGTTCCGAGCCGGTGAATGTGCGGCCGCTCTGAAAAAGTGGACCGACAGCCAGAAGTTTCATCAGCAGGTACTGGACGACTTTCCGGACTTCGAGATGCGTCCGGAAGCTCGCTATGGAGTCGGCTGGGCGATTCAGAATCAGGGCGACTCGGTGACTCCGATCGCAATCTACGAAAAGGTGATCGAGGAAACCGACACCGAGACGGCCGCCAAAGCACAGTTCATGGTCGGCGAATGTCTGTTCGCCCAGAAGAAGCACGAGGAAGCATCAACCACATTTCTCAAAGCTGCATTCAAGTACAACCACCCGGAATGGTCAGCGATGGCCTACTTCGAAGCGGCGCGGTGCTTTGAGGTCCTGAAGGACACAGACCAGGCGAAGACCTGCTATCAGCAGTTGATCCAGAAGTTCGGGCAGCATCCCAAGGCAGCCGATGCAAGGAGACGGCTGGCTCAACTCGGTTCGTAAGAGAGTTATTGCCTCTCACGACATGGGACATACGTGAACAAAGCAGACAGAACCATCACCAGGTCAACCTCGGTCGCTCCGAACGCGCTTATTCAGTGGAGCAGGACACCGGGGAAGACGGGCCTCGGCGCGAAGACATCTCCATCATGCAAACCTCAACTGACAACCCAAATCTGATCTGGCGACTGCGTCTGTTCGTGCTTGCTGCCGGCCTGATCGTCGCGCTGTCGCCACTGTTCAGTCAGGCCCAGGGGCCTGGAACCACGCCGGCAGGAACAGACACGGCGGGTGGACAACCGGGAGCCACCGGCACGCCCGATACCAGTGCTCCGATTCCGCTGGCCGAACGGGAAATGCCATCGGCGTGGGACCTGGCCGTACAGGGCGGCCTGTTCATGATTCCGATCGGCCTGGCGTCGGTCGTGGTTATCGCCTTTGCGCTGGAAAGAATGATCGGACTGCGGGGCCGTCGTATCATTCCACCTCAACTTTTGTCTGAACTTGAGAGTCTGGATGCCGAAGGCACAGGTATAGACCCGCGCGCGGCGTACAAAGTCTGCCAGGAACATCCCTCGCCTCTCGCCGGCATCATCCGTGCGGCCGTACTCAAGATCGGTCGCCCGCATTCGGAAGTTGAAAAGGCCGTTGAGGACGCCGTCGCACGTGAATCGTCCGACATGATGCGGAACATGCGGCCGATTAACGTCGTCGCAAGTATCGCTCCGCTGCTTGGTCTCATCGGAACGGTACAGGGCATGATCATGGCGTTCATGGTTACCAGCACCACGTCGTCCACCGGAACTGGCAAAGCCCAGGAACTGGCTCAGGGAATCTACACGGCTCTGGTCACGACATTCGCCGGACTGTGCGTGGCGGTTGTTGCTGTGCTGATCTCGAACTGGCTGGAAAGCCGGATTGAACGGCTGTTGCGGGACATGGAAGAGATTTTCCTGGAGATTGTTCCTCAGTTCGAACGCTACGAAGGCAAGGTGCGAGTGACGCGTGCATCAGGACCGGATGCCAGTGAGTCATCCGGAGTCCTGCTCAAAGGACGTACCAACCGTGACCGTTCCGATGCCCAGAAACCTGCCAGTCGAGCACGCCCGACGAAGCCGAAACAGGCACCAGCCATGCGCCGACCCGTTGCTGTACCTGAACCACCCAGTATCGACGACAGCGCGGATGAACCCATCCCGAATGTGCTGGGTGACGACGTATTGGATGATTCCGTCGAGGACGAGTTCTTCGCCGAGGCCTCGCCGGAACAGCGAGGTCAGGGATGAAATTCCAACTCAAGGGAAAGTCCGGCAAACGCAACATCGACATGACGCCGATGATTGACTGTGTCTTTCAGCTACTGCTGTTCTTCCTTGTGTCGAGCCACTTTGAAGAGCAGGCACGCATGACGGGTGAAGGCGAGCTGGATGCGAACCTGCCCGAAGCCGCTGCCGCCATGCCGATGACGATGAAGCCACAGGAGATGATCATCAACATTTCGTCAATTGGTGAGTTTTTCGTCGGTGGCGAGGCATACACGGAACCCCAGCTTGTGGCTCGTCTGGAGCGTGCCAATGTCGATAACCCTGCGAATCAATCTGTTGTGATTCGGGGTGACGAAGGTGCCGACTGGAAATACGTTGCACGGGTGATGAGCCTGTGCAATCAGGCTCAAATCCGAGACTACCGGGTTGCAGTTGTTCCTGAGGCGGACGCACCGCAGTAGAGGATGTCAGGACCATTATGAGAAATCTCCGCAGGATCGCTGAAGCGGAAACCGCACGAGTGGCGGGGGAAGAGGCGTTTCGCACTTCCACCGCGGCGACATTCGCCGTGGGAAGCAGCGTGATGGCCTTCCTGAGCATAATGACGCGTTACAACGCTGGAGACCCGACTCCAGTTCCGGGGATGGCCGACCTGGCAGGACAGATTGCCTGGTCGATGGGTCTGGGTGCATCCATGTTCGCCGCCTGGTGGCTGACGCGCGGTCGGGTCATGAAGCGACTGCAGGGCGCGGTCGTGGTCAGCCTGATGGTGCATCTGATGATGTGTGTGGCCATCCAGGAACTCCATGTCAATGTGTCACTATCCGATCGGGTGGCTGCCGCGGAAGAAGATCTCTCCCTGGAAGAACTGACGCTGCCCGATTACGGCGGCATGGAGAACCCAGACGCGCAGGCGGCGGAGTGGAAAGAGGTCTCAGACACGCCGACACCAGAATCCCTGCAGGAAGAGCTGGCACGGCAGCAGGCCGAACTCGAAAACTCGGATGAGCCGCAAGAGGTCGAAGTTGAACGCGATATGGAAGTGGCCTCCGCAGAAGCTCCAACTCGACAACAGAACGATGCTGAAGCATTTGGAGAGGCGACGCCAACCGAGATCGAGCGCCAGGAATCGGAACAATCACAGACGGACGCACCCGAAGCCGTCGCCACACCAGAAGTTCAGACCAGTGAGGCTGAGCAGGCCGGGGCCGAGGAGCGGCAGACGGAACTCGATCGCCAGGCAAACGATCCGACCATGGCCGAGCGTGAACAGATCGAACTCGCATCGGCCAACTCGCCATCATTCGAAGCGGCCCAGATTGAGGCACGCCGCAACAATGACACGCCCGAGCAGACTCGTCAGGAAGTCGACTTTGGTGAGCGATCAACGGCCGAAGCACGCACAGTTAACACGACGGCTGCCGAGAATGTAGAAGTGACGACCGAACAGGCCGCTCAACTTGCAGCTCAGGAACGAGCCATCGAAGCCGCGCAGCGGGCGCAGGCAGAATTGAACGCGCAGCGAACGACCCAGGATGTGCAGTCAGCGGCCGCTCAGCAGGTGACAGTCACCAGTATCAGTCTCGATCGAGTAGCAGCTGCGGACAGCAACCTGCCTAACACGGCACCGACGAGCGGTGGAGCGGCCGCGCTGACTCGTGACACCAGCGCTGCAACGTCAGGTGCGTCGGCCGCCCAGGCCAATGCCCAGACTGTGCAAGTCGCGGCGGCGGGCGGAGTCAGTTCCACTGAGCTAAGTGAGAACGCTGCTGCCAGCACGGCAACGCGCGGTCAGAACGCGACCGTTCCGACGGGTTCGGCTGCCAACACGGGAATCGCAGCGCTCGGAACATCACAGGCCGGCGTCGCGTCTGTGTCACGAGGGCAGATTGGACGTCAATCCAATGCCACCGGTCAGGCTCGGCTTGGACAGGCGGTGCAGTCGGGGATCACTGCAAACACGACACCAACAGGTACGCAACAGGTTGGCGCGGCCGGGACACAGGCGGCCGAGGTGGCCGTGGCAAGTGCAGGCAATGCCCCTCAGGCAGCGTCACGTGTGTTGACGGGTGGACCATCCAATACAGCAGTCAGCCGAAACGCGACCACATCTGGATTACCCGCACGCTCAACCAATGGAAACGGAGGAACGCCGGGTGCGGGAGTAGCCGTCGCGTCGAATTCCGGCAGCCCGCGCGTGGCGCCTTCGACCGGCAGCAGGGGACTGACGGCACGATCAACCGAACCCTCAGCCCGCCTCAGCCAGAACGCGGGTCTTTCAGCCAGCGGCAGTTCGGGCGTCGGGACAACTCGTTCGGCTGCCGCCATGAGGGCATTACCCGCGGCCGCAGTTGCAGCGGAGCAGGGTGGCGCACTTGTCATGGCTGGGCCACAGGCCGCCCCCGCACGTCGTCTATCGGGTGGGGCCAGAAGTGCTTTGTCTGGACCGCGTACCGGCACTGTGGCACGTCGTACAGCCGGTCTACCCGGCAGTTCAAGCCGAGTGTCTGGCCCAAGTCGGTCTCGTCCGAGCCTGCCGACCAGTCTCGCCGGCGGCGGTCTGACATCGGGCCGCGTAACCGGCGCCGGGCGACCAAAGCTGGCTTCGGCAACCGAAGTTGCGGGCTTGATTCGCCAGTCAGTACCTGGCATTGGTGCTTCTCCCGAGGCACGCGTCAGCGCGGGATTCTCGATGCGTCGTCCGAGTGTGCGAACCGAGGCGGCAGGTCGACTGGGCGGTTCAGACGCATCTGAAACGGCTGTCGAACGCGGACTCACCTGGCTGGCCCGGCACCAGTATGCCGACGGTCACTGGAGCGTGCATGATCTCAACTGCCAGGACCATGAGTGCGACGGGCATGGTTCTTTCAAGTCGGATACGGCAGCCACCGGCCTGGCGCTGCTGACATTTCTGGGTGCCGGTTACACGCATAAATCGGGCGAACATCAGGACGTGGTCGAACGTGGTCTGCGCTGGTTGCGAGTGCACCAAAAGGCCAGCGGCGATTTGTTTGCCGATGACAGCGAATTTGTCTGGCTCTACAGCCACGGAATGGCAGCCATCGCTTTGTGCGAAGCTTACGGCATGAGTCGTGACGAAGCTTTGAAGGGGCCAGCTCAACGGTCGCTCGATTTCATTGTGGATGCCCAGCATCCCGAATTTGGTGGTTGGCGATATCGACCTCAGTTCGAGTCCGACACATCGGTTTCCGGATGGCAGCTGATGGCATTGAAGAGCGGTGAGATGGCCGGCCTGACCGTCCCAAAGCGAACGTATGATCTGACCTCGCACTGGCTCGACTCGGTGGAAAAGAAAGGCTCTCCCGGCCGGTTCAAGTATCACCCGACACGCGAAGTCGGTCTGGCAATGACTGCAGAAGGACTGTTGATGCGGCAGTATCTGGGAGCCGGTCGGACTGACTCGGCGCTGATCGCCGGAGCCGACTATCTGCGTGCCCGTCTGCCGAAAGAGTCTCAACGCGACCTCTACTATTGGTACTACGGCACACAGGTCATGTACCACATGCAGGGCAAGCACTGGGACGACTGGAACGCGGCTCTAAGAAACACGCTGGTCAATTCACAGCAGAAGACCGGACCAACGTCGGGCAGCTGGGAACCGGTTGGATCCAGTCCCGCCAAATGGGGAGCAGCCGGTGGTCGACACTACACGACCTGCCTGAGCCTGCTGATGCTTGAGGTCTACTACCGCCATCTGCCGTTGTACCTGGAACTAGGCGGCTCGAATTGAGGGCTGGTTTATGTGGCCGCTTCGGCTGGGGGCAGTTCCTCGCCAAGGCGAATCGCCTTCTGGCCGTTATAGACGCCGGGGAATCCGAGAAACGCCGGGTGGCCGTCCACGCGTACTTCCGCGCCAGTGGTCGTTTCGTGGTCCGTCAGAATGACGTCGCCAACTTCCAGGTTAAGTAAGTCCGCGCTCGTAAGTTTCGTGCTCGCCAACCGGACACTCAGATTAACGACATCGGCTGTGGTCCCGTCTCTCGAACTCTGGTTAATCGACCTCACATCGCGGGCCAGGTCACTCTCCGAAGTCAGCCGGCCGGTTGTTGCCGTAATTGTGTTGACCGGGATGCAGAGATTCAGCATTCCGTGTTCTTCCGCCATTCCGACGTTAAGACTGATCAGCACAACAGCTTCATCAGACGGCATACTCTGCACGCGGTGCGCATGACTCTCATTCTGAATGACCGACAGCTGCAGGTCACAGACATTCTGCCAGGCGTTTTCCAGGGAACGCAGCACAAGGTCGATCACACGTGAGGCCAGACGCTGTTCGATCTCGGTCAACGGTCGTTCGGGCGTAGAGCCGGAAGCACCACCACCGCCCAGCAAACGATCGACAATCGGAAACACGATCTGTGGGCTCAGATCGAGAATAAGGTGTCCTTCCAGCCCCTTTGATTCAATCAGGTTGAAGCATGTCGGGCTCGGCAGACTCGAAACAAACTCGGCGTATGTGATCTGCTCGACGTGGCCCAATGTGACGTCGCAGACAGTTCGCAGCAGGCCGCTCAGGCCAGCACCGAACTCACGAGTGAAGTCACCGTGCAGTGTCCGGATCGCACGCATCTGCTCCGTGGAAACCCGTGGCGGACGATTGAAATGATGGCTCGCGGTCTGATGGCCGGACACAGCGGGGGTCGCCATCTGTGCGGGCTCAATGTCTGACTCCAGGGCGGCAAGCAGTGATTCAACTTCTGTCTGGCTAAGAACGTCCGCCATCCTTGGCGTCTCCAAGTGCTGGGAGTCAACGGCGACTATTTGATTTGTCCGTTTCCGTGGACGACGTACTTGTAACTGGTCAGCTCGCGCAGACCGCACGGACCTCGCGCATGAAAACGATCCGTGCTGATACCGATTTCTGCACCGAGCCCATACTCGTTGCCGTCATTAAAACGTGTGCTTGTGTTGATGTGGACTGCGGCCGAATCGACGGACGCCGAGAATCTGGTGGCGGCGGCAATGTCCCTCGTCACAATCGACTCGGTGTGATGCGAGCCATACTCATTAATGTGCTCGATCGCATCGCTCAGACTGTCAACGGTTTTTACGGACATCACCAGGCCCAGGTACTCCGTGTAGAAATCTTCATCAGTTGCCGACACGGCGTCCGGGATCATTTCCAGCGAGCGTGGACAGCACCGAAGTTCCACTCCAGCTGATTTCAATTCCTCACCGACCTGCGGAAGAAACTGAGCGGCGACGTCTCGATGCACGAGTAGCGATTCGGCTGCGTTGCACACGCCCGTTCGCTGGCACTTGCTGTTCACAGTGATGCTGTGTGCCATTTCCAGATCGGCCGCGGCATCCACGTAAACGTGACAGTTACCATCAAGGTGTCGGATGACCGGCATCGTCGCTTCGGCATCAACACGTTCGATCAAACCTTTGCCGCCACGCGGAATCGTGACGTCAATGCCGCCGGCGCATTTGAGAAACGCTCCTACTGCATCGCGGTCCGTCGTATCGACCAGTTGTACGGCATGTTCGGGCAGGCCATGTTCTTTAAGTGCCTCTACGAGCAGACTGTGCAGTGCCAGGTTGCTGTGCAGTGCTTCCTTGCCGCCACGAAGAATCACGGCGTTGCCGCTCTTCACGCAGATTGCTGCCGCGTCGGCCGTCACGTTGGGTCTGGATTCGAATATGAAGAACACAACTCCCAGCGGAACTCGAACGCGAGTCACAAGCAGTCCATTTGGACGCACGTTGCTTTCGAAGATCTCTCCGACTGGATCGGGCAGTGCCGCGACTTCCTCAAGTGTTGAGGCAACGGCACCAAGTCGAGTCTCATCCAGACGCAGTCGGTCCACCTGAGCGGGAGTCAGTCCGTAGTCGGGAGCCGCAGCAATGTCTTTCGCATTGGCCTCCGCAATCTCTGACGTCCGTGTACGGATCAGTTCTGCGGACCGGCGCAACCAGCCGTTCTTCTGGTCACCGGTTGCAGTCACCAGTTGCCGGGATGCGTCACGGGCTTTTGCCGTCCAGTCGGCTGCATAGGCAGTGAAGTCTGTCATGTCCGGAAAACGCTTCCATTTGCCCTGATTTCATGACGACCGTTCAGGCGTCAGGACAGCCTCGAAAGCACGGCTCAATCCGTGCCGGGAATCGACTCCATGGAGTATCCGGCAGTCCCGAAAACGTGTCAACGCGGCTCGAATCCGAGTCGTCAAACCGGACTACCGGGCCGGGCGCAACCGATGAATCGTGTTGTAAATCGTGCGTGCGGTCTTCTGGCTACCGGCGGGTGCCAGGTCCATGCGAATCTCCATCTGCATGACTGGCTTGATTTCCGGAATGTGCAGAAACACCCTGCGACCGTCGTCACTGACGGACACCTTCTCGATGTGGACCACGTCATGACCAATGCGGTTCGGCTCGCGGATTGAGTACTCGGGAGAGCCGTACTCTGACGACCAGCGATACTGCCACTGCGACATCTCGTAACTGTCGGGATTCGAGGCTATTCCGGAATCCACTAGCGACGTGAACTCGATCCACAGGCCGTTATTGTGGGCGTTGAGTATCCTGGGTATGAACGCCTTGCCGCCCGTGTACCGCACACATACAGCTGTCCGTCTTTGGGATTGAAGCGACCGACGATCGGTCCTGAATCGAATTGAAGTCCAGGGAACGCGACAGCTCCGCCCTGCCAGACACCATCCACCTTCTCGGTGACAACTAGATTCAATGTGCAACGCCCCCACGACAAGTGCAGCATCTGGCCCTGGAACGGTCCCCAGCGATCGTCTGCCACCCAGGTCTGTCCGCCGCTTGAGTTGTCAAAACTCACGGGCATCCAGCACAGCGGCTGATCGAACGAGTCGCGTTTGTCCGGCTGGTGCACTTCCGGCATGTACCCGTGAAAGCTGCCCGGTTCGACAACCTGAATCGCTGACGCAGGAATCCAGTTGCCCTGGTTGTCAGCGGCTGTGATCAGTCCAGTGGGCGATGCACCGTCTCGCCGTCGTACTTCAAAGCGATCGACAGGTGTTCGGGTTGGTGATAACAACGGTTGCTCCTGGGACATCGTGCATCATCTTTCGCTGTGCCGTTTCCCGCTGCAGTTTGCGAATCCTGGCCTTGAGCTGTGGATCACCCTCCATCTGTTTGTTCTCATCCTTGATTTCCTGCTTCGACATCATCATGTCCTGGTCGTGCTTCCAGCGCTGAAACAGGTAGTCGAGCCCACCGATGGCAACCAGAGCCGCGGCCACAGCCAGCATCATGTGCACGGCAATACCCCATCCCAGTGCCAGCGTCCCACCCAACGTCAGGAGACTCGATGAGGCAATTGCGTCGAACCGCAGCATGAGAATCCAGGTCACGATTCCCGCCGCCGTTGAAAGCTTCAGGACTGCTGCAGCCCCTTTCATGACGGACCGCAACGAGAACAGTCGTCCAAAGCCAGCAATCGGGTCGATCTTCGACCAGTTGATTCGAAGCGACTCCAGGGAGACGTTGAATCCAGTCTGCAGGACGCCCACCAGAATACCGCTGGCAAAGAGCACTCCAATGACGACACCCCGCACACGGTGAAAATGTCGACCGCCAGCAGCGAGGTCCATTGACGTAACTGCCCGCGGGACCCGTCTATGACGGCGATCGCGGGAAGCCATACGCGGAGCATCGATAGAATCGCAGGGCCGATGTGCCTTCCGATCAACCACAGCAGCAGGGACGCGACGAGCAGATGGAAGCCACTGTTGAGTTCCGCGCTGACCGGGATCTGTCCTTTGGTCCGCAACTCCTCGCGGCGTCGCCTGTTCTGTCTTGTCGTGAGTAGTTTCAGCAGCCACGTCGTGGTCTCATGACAGTGGGTTAAGCCCTGCTCTGCGCCGGGTCAGAGTTGAAACAGCGACTCGATCGATCCTGCAGTCATCGCGAAGAACCGATGCAGCGAGGCAACCGTCGTACGTTCTTCGCGAACCTGCCTCTGTGATTAAGACAGTCAGGCGTTTCCATGACATCAACATTGTCCGATGAGAACGTGGCCAATCGGTGGGATACGCTCCCGCCCATCCGACCATTTCCGGTCTCGGCGACGCGGTTGATGCAGGCATCCGGCAATTCGGCGTCGGATGTGCAGGACCTGGTCGCCATCATCGAAACGAATCCTGGTTTCGCCGTTAAGTTGATGCAGGTTGCCAACAGCTCACTCTACGGGATGTCCGGGCGCATTCGGTCTATTCAGCAGGCTGTTGTCGTTCTGGGGTATCGCAAACTCCATGACATCACGGTCACGATTGCTGCCACCGACGTCTTCTCCCAGGGAGGCGACAACCGAAAGCAACGAGAACAACTGTGGGGCCGTTCGGCAAGTGAGATGCTCTCAAGATGTTGGAAGTAGACCCTGACAGCACCTTGGAAGTCTGAGACTGACTGATGTCTTTCATCGAGCGACGTTGCCATGGCCTTTCTTGCAGTGTCGACCAGGAGGCCTGTCTGAGAGCAATCGCTGATTTCGTTGTTTGCAGCGGCTATCAGGCATTGTTTGACCGTCTTCGGAGTATGCGGGGGCGAGCCGGTGAGAATCTCGAACAGAATCGCTCCGAGAAGGTAGACGTCGCTGCGGCGGTCAACGACATCGACTGGCCCGCTTGCCATTTCCGGTGCCATGTAACTTGGCGTACCACCGAATCGTGCTCTCGGTAAGGTCTTGCGTCTGGGGTTGTCGGATGTTGGGGCGGCCAGGCCCCAGTCCATGACCAGCACTTCGCCGAACTCGCCGAGCATCACGTTTGCCGGCTTGAGATCGCGATGAATGATCCAGCGCGAGTGCGCCATCGCAATGGCATCCGCAACTCGAAGGAGAATATCGAGATTCTCACGCAGTGAGTTCTCGTGAATTCGGTCAGCCCACTCGATCCCCTGCACCTGCTTCATCACATAAAACCGAGTTTTTGCATCCTCAAGTGCCAGATCATAAACCGGGACGATCGCGGGATGGTCCAGTTCCCCTGTGATCATCCCCTCTGCCACGAACAGATCACGGGCGCTGTCCCGGCGAGCAGCCCGTTTCTTCAGGATCTTGATCGCTACTTGACGATTGATCGACTGTTGGCGTGCAGAATAAACCTGACCGATGCCACCTTCGCCGAGCAGGTGTTCGCGCACATAGTCCGGAGTCTCGTCGCCTTCCTTGTCCTCGTGCGCAACTTCTCGCTCCTTCAGGGAATAATCAAAATCCAGGATCATGGTCTGATTCGGATCGCTCTTGAGCGTCAGATCGGGAGCATTTTCATCTGTAATCGTGTTGTGCCATTGCTGGACGATCGTCTGCTCAATGTCACAGTCAATCGTCGCCTCGCGGTCAGTATCCGGGACGTCCTGCAGACCGATTGTCGCTTCAGGATCTCCTGCGTCAGCGATTGGCCGTGCAACACCGCCGCCCGTCAAGGGCCGTCCATCTGGCAGTGTCTGCTCTGGGTCCGCGATCTGGGTCGCTTCCTGGTCGAGGCATTCAACCGTCGCTTCCGGATCTGCATCCTTGTTTATGGTTCGATCGACACCCGCTGAGCCGGAATTCTGACTCGAATCGAAGACAGTCTGGTGTGCGTCTTCGTCAGACTCACTGCTGTTCGAATTCGCCGGCGGCTCAAAGTGATTGCCACCGGTCGGAATACTCTGGCCCATCTGGACTGCTCCCGGAGAGTTCAATGGTTATAAGAACCTGATCAATCCTGATTCACATCCGGCAAGTATTCCAGGCTAAGCGAGCTATCGCCGTGAGATTCGCCCGGGAGCGTCGGTGGTGACCAACACGCAAATCGCCCCGCGTCATGCCCTGCTCGTGCTCTATCGGGCGTGCAGTTTGAACGCCCACACAACTCACTTCTCGCTGGGCGGCAATGGGATCTCCAGTTGGGACGGCACTGGCTTGACCGTCGCAAGGTGCTTGAACGCCGCTTTCTTGATCACGTTAATGATGTCGACGTGATCTTCGGCGACGTTCCATTTCTCGGACGGGTCGACCTCCAGGTTGTACAGTTCAGGGGGTTCGTGTTCGGTCGCCTGGTTGTTGCGAGTGTAAGACTCCTGTGTGATGAAGTGCGCTTTCCATGGACCCTTACGCAGTGCCATCAGCCGCGTGCCGCGGTAGTAGTAGACTTCGTCGCGAGGGCTCTTTGTTTCGCCCTTCAGCATGGACGTCAGGTCGTAGCCGTCGACGACGCGATCGGTCGGAAGCTCGACGCCGGCCAGCTTCAGACTGGTGGCGTAGATGTCCATCGTCGTGCCGAGTTCCGCACTGACCTGGTTTGCCGGGATCGTGCCCGGCCACCAGCAGATAGACGGCTCGCGCATGCCGCCGTCCCAGGTCGTGCCTTTTCCTTCACGCAGCAGTCCGGCTGAACCGCCGTGGTCATTGAAGGTCAACCACGGACCGTTGTCACTTGTGAACCAGACGATCGTGTTCTTGTCGAGCTTCAAATCGCGCAGCGTGTCGAGGACGTGACCGACGCTCCAGTCGATCTCTTCGATCACGTCGCCGTATAGACCACGCAGGCTTTTGCCTTCAAAAGCCTTTGACCGAAACAGCGGAACGTGCGGCAGACTGTGTGGCAGGTACAGGAAGAATTTTTCTTCGCGGTGTTCACGAATAAAAGCGGTCGCTTCTTCGGCGTACCGTTTCGTGATCGTCGTTTGATCGGCGGGCCGTTCGACGATTTCTTTGTTTCGGATCAGCGGGACATTCCAGTATTCGATCTTCGGATCCCAGAACGACGCGCGTCCGCGAGGTGCGTCGTTCACTCGGTCCATGTCGTTCGAGTACGGGATGCCTAAGTAGGAATCGAAACCGTTGCTGGTCGGGAGGAATTCTGGCAGATGCCCCAGATGCCACTTGCCCACGCATGCCGTCGCGTAGCCCTGCTCTTTCAGAGCTTCCGCCAGAGTGATTTCGCTGGAAGTGATGCCTCCGCCTGAGTTGGGAAACAGTACGCGACGTTTGTCGCTGCACATTCCGCTGCGGACGGGAAGACGGCCCGTCATCAGGGCCGCGCGACTGGGAGTACACACCGGTGATGCCGAATAGAACTGAGTCAGCTTGACTCCCTCGGCCGCCATCCGATCAAGATTCGGAGTTTTGATTGTCGGATGTCCGAAGCAACTGAGATCTCCATAACCGAGGTCGTCACAGAAGATGACCACAATGTTCGGTGAATCCTCAGCGCCCATGGCAGACAGCGAAGACATTGTCAGAAGGAAACAGGCGGCCATGCGTTTGAGCATCACGAACTCCGATTCAGAGTGGTGTCAGTCGAGGAATCAGCAACTGTCACGGAAGGGGATAGCTGTTTATTCCCGGCGTGCAAAGCGCTGACTTTGGCGACACCACAAAGTACGTCTTCCATTGTGTCAAGCAATCATGCTGTGGCGTAGGCAATCACTTTGGCCAGCAGTCGAGCGGCAGTGAACTCATTGATCTGCGTTCCGGGTTGGGGAACGGTTTCGACCAGGTCGCAGCCGATCAACGTGCGATTGCGATTCTCCAGCAGGAGGGCGCGCAGGACTCGCAATGTCTGCCACCAGCCGAGCCCGCCTGGTTCGGGTGTCCCTGTTCCAGGACACAGGGACGGGTCCAGCCCGTCGATGTCGACAGTCAGATAGACATTGCCGTTCAGGCTGCGCAGACGCGTCAGCAGTTGAGCTTCCAGTTCGTGTTCTTCCGCCAGAGCCTGTGCGCGGTAGATGTCAATGCGGCCCCATGTCTTCGAGTATTCCATTTCCGGTCGGCTGATGGCTCGGATGCCGATGGCAATGACCGATGCCCCGCGTTCCGTCAATCGGCGCATGGCACACGCGTGTGAATGTGGCATGCCTTCGTAGGAATCTCGCAGGTCTGTGTGCGCATCGATCTGGACGACAGTCAGGTCCTTTAGATCGCCCCAGTCTCCGACTGCCGCATTGACCAGCGGCGGCGTCAGACTGTGCTCCCCACCGATACCGATCGTCAGTCGATCCCCGCTGAAGAATCGTCGCCCACATCGCTCGACGCGCTGCAGGTAGACCTCGGCTGGTTCGCCGATTTCGGGAGTGATCGCCGCTGCCGTGTGGTATTGCAGCTGTTTCAGATCGAAATTGATCTCGTCATCCCACAGTTCGACCTGCGTGCTTGCGGCGATGATGGCCGCCGGTGCAGACGCAGTGCCGGAGCCATAACTGACCGTCCCTTCGAACGGCAAAGGCACGATGCAGACGTCTGCTTCTCGGAGCGTTTTCTTCGGACACTCCAGAAAGTGAACATCTTCCTCAGGCGGATTCACTGTCGAGTTCCTCGAACAGGGCGCGAATCAACAAGGGCAGGGCAACGGTGGCGTCGACGGGAACTTCGGCGAATCGTCCGCCTTCGGACTCGGGCACGAATTTGCCCCAGCTCACGCCCTCGGAGTACGTACAGCCGGAGAGTCCGCCCCAGTGCACCGGTTCAGGGCAGATGCGGACTCCATAGCGAAATCGCGGTAGCGGCAGGTTCGTACCGAGCCGGGCGTTCGTGATGTCGTAATACGGAGCCACCTGCTGAGCCCAGTTCCGTGGAACGCCGCCGCCGATCGTCAGGATTCCAAGTTCCGTCGTTGCCCCGATGCGACGGGCGTATTCCTGCAGGTCGAGAAACGGATTGAAGGACGGTGTTGCCGCGAGCACTTCGTCGGGCGACAACGACGCGCGGTTCGCCTTTTCAAGTACTGCATTCATCGCCCACGTTGAAACGTCGAGGGCAATCTCACTGTCGGTGAAGGCCGGAACGAAGACGGGAACGTTCTTTTCGTATGCGCTTCGCAGAACGCCCGGTCCATCCGCAGATTCACTGAGCCTCTCACCAATTGCACGACACAGACGTGCGGATGACCAAACGCCGTCCTCCGGTTGGGACTCAGTCAGGACGCTGCGGATCAGCTCCTCGACACCATTGAGGTTGGACTCCATTTCCAGAGTGTCATAGATGCGGTTGTAACCCTGCTCGAACAATGTCTCGTCCGACTTCGACGGGTCGTATCGGTAGTGGGCCAGTCCGATGGATTCCGTCAGGCCATGTGCCATCAAAGCGCCTGTCGAAACCACCGTGTCGACGATGCCGCGCTCGATCAGGTCGCAGATGATTTGGCCCTGTTTCGCGACGGTCATCGCGCCCGAAAGCGTCAGGACGACGTGACAGTCCGGATCGCGCGACATCGCCAGCAGCACATCCAGCGACCGGCCCAGTTCCCGACCGGAGAACGCGGTCTTCGACATCGCGCGCAGCAGGTCGGCGAACGAACTGACATCATCCAGCGAGAGACTCTCCAGCGGTTCAAGTCCGTCAGCACGGCCATCATGGAGAGATCGCGGGTGCATAATCGTTGTCTCGCCCAGTCGGAGATTCGTTGATGTCTTCAGCGACGGCGGACGGTTCGTCGGTAACCTCAAAGCGTCCGACCTGTTTAAACGTGACCTCGCCCAGATCGACTATCTCGCGCATGTATTTGACGACATCATGCGGATTGGTGTCGCCACAGGTAAACACGTCCAGGGCGATCAGTCCCTGATCAGCATACGAGTGAGCCGTGCAATGGCTCTCATCAAGCAGAATGGCCGCCGTAAATCCGGGCGGCGAGTTGTGTCCGAAGTGATATCGGACCTGCGACAACACAGTGGCGCCAGCGCGTGTCGCGGCTGTCGCCATGGCTTCGAGTACCAGTCCGTCATTCAGGCAAACGTCCCGCGATACTTTGCGACAGTCGACCAGAAGATGCGTTCCCTTGTGCAACGCACGGGTCCTCCGTAACTGCGAATCATGAATGCAACGCCAGCACGTGCTGGCGAAACTCCAAGCCCGGAAATTCGGGCCGGGGATTCTCACCATCGCGCCTGTACGTGTCCAGCAATCAGAGCCCGCCGTCCGAATTCGTGGACTGCCGCACGTTTTCTACGGGCGCAACCTGGCTCATGAGCTGGACGTCCTCGGGCAACAGGTGGCGGTGTTGACTGACATCGTCCGCGATACCGCGAATGATCTCCTGCATGCGGGTTGAGTCTGCGTGCAGTGACTGGCCCAGCAGTTCACATCCCGGTCGTGGATCGAGATCGCCACAGGTAAAGATGTCGACAGCGGCGTAACCGTGCTCCGGCCATGTATGAATCGACAGATGTGACTCGGCGATTGCAATGACTCCTGTCACACCTTGTGGAGAAAACTGGTGAAACACCTCGCCGACGACCGTGACACTGATTCGATCACACGCTTCCAGCATGCGCGTCCGAATCGCCACTTGATCGTTCAACAACGCGTGATCACACCCGTAGTACTCGGCAATCAGATGTCGTCCTACTGTGTGCAACGTGATCTCCTGAAGGCGGTTGGCACTACAGTTCGAGATGGAGTTGAGCCATGCGACCTGGTTGATATCGCAGGTTACGAAAAGCTGCGACGCGTTGCGCTCCTGCGAATTCGGCTGGCCAGCGCCGCAGGCAAAGAGCCTCCCGACACCGTTTTAACCGCAAACGGCAATGCTGGACCGCAAAAGTCCAGAGCTTTACAGTCGCAAATACGACGATTCACCTCCAGGACCAATCGGCTTCAGAGCGGATCAGATGCAAGACATTCTCAAACTGATCGGCATCTTCGGAATCGTCCTGCTTGTACTTTTCCTGGCAAACCTCGCGTTGGCACAGGTGAAATTTGCCCGACCCAACCGGCGTCTGGCGCTTGCGATCATCGGCTTTCTGACATTCACCGTCTTCGATCAGACACAGTTTCTGATTGATCTTCTGGCGATTTCCGATTCGGCAAAGGACCTGGCACACAAATCGACCAGCACGATGTGGTGGATCACATTGTCCTTTGTTGTGCTTGAGGCTGTCGATTATTTCATCTGGACGGGGATGTTCGCCCGAGACGGCGAGATGATCGCCCCGCGCATTCTCAAGCAGACGGTCAGCGTTCTGATCATCCTGGCGACCGCAGTGGCGATTACACATTACGTATTCGCTCAGCCTGTGACTGGACTCATCGCCACGTCCGGAGTCCTGGCACTTGTTCTTGGTTATTCAGCGCAGAATCTCCTCGGCGATGTCTTTGCGGGACTGGCTCTGAATCTGAGCCAGAGTTTCAAGCTCGGTGACTGGATCGTCTCGGGTGATCTTTCCGGCAGAGTCATCGAAAGCAACTGGCGTTACGTCAAGCTGCAGACAATCTACAGAAACGAACTCTCCATTCCGAATTCTGTGATCGCTCAGTCAGCGATCACGAACTATACGCGGCCCGAGCGACATCGGGGTGTCATCCTTCCCGTTCTTATCGAAGGTGGGGCCGCACCAAGTCAAGTACGTGAGATCCTTCTTGAGGCCGCCGACGGTGCGTCGCGCGTTCTGCGGGAACCGGCGCCTGAAGTTGCCATTGCACAATTCCAGGACAACGGTGTCCTCTACCAGGTCTGGTATCACACGGAGGAAGTGTTTGAGTGGGCAGCCAACAGTGAGATACTCGAGGCGATTTACCACAAGCTCGATCGCGCTGACATCAAGACGTCGATGTCAGACGTGACTGTCTACGGTATTCCAGTCCCGGCAGATCCCCAGGAACCGCCACCATTCGACCCGGATCAAGTCGTGCCACTCCTGAAGGAAAACGAGCTGTTCGAAGCACTCCATGATGACGAATTACTGGAGATTGCCAGCCAGTCACGGGAGATTCACTACGGAATGCCCGAGGTCATCCTGAAGCAGGGTGACAGTGGTGACTCGATTCTGATCCTCCAGTCAGGAAACCTGGAGATCTTTGTGACGCATGGCGACAAAGGGGAACAGGTCAAAGTGGCGGAGCTGCCGGCCGGAGCAGTGATTGGAGAAATGGCCCTGCTGACAGGCGACAAACGCACGGCAACCGTTAAAGCTGCCAGTGACGTGACTGTCTTCGAAGTGCCGAGTTCAGCTCTGAGGCCCGTCCTGCAGAAACGCCCGGAGATCATCGACTCTATGAGTGAACTGATGGCCAAACGTCAGCTCGAGGAAGTGCAGGCTCGCGCAGACGCCTCGAGCAACGCCGCTGGAAATGCGCTGGACACAGCAGCAAAAAGACTTGCCGGTCGCGTGAAAGAGTTCTTCAAGCTCAAACGCGATTGAAACGGTGAGGAATTCACGGGCCGAAAACGTCGTCGATTCGCTCCGGAAACCGCCAGCAACGTCGCATTCGCAGCTGGACCTATCGGTATCACAGTGGCTACGGAGACAAGCCTCAGAATGTTCGCGAGCTGAAGATCACGTCAGCGCACGTCTCGTCGCCGGACCTGCGTTCGGTCACTCTCGAAATTGAAGGCCTGGAACCACACTACGTCCACGAACTCCGACTGCCAGGAGTGCAGAATCGTAACGCTCAGTCAGTGCTGCGGGTACTACACGCTAAACCGCATTCCGTCACAGTCCCGGTAACCGTTAACGTGTCGCGTCGTACACATTACGAAGCGACTGCGCCCCGAGGATCACGCTATGTGGAATGCGATGCGGTTTGCCTTCCTGGTCTTTCCTTTACTGACCTGTGCCGGACTGGCCACGGACGACGTCCCTGACATTCCGTTTCAGACTGTTGATCTTGGTGGAATACGCGATGCTCGAGTGCGACTGAAAGTTCGAACTGTGCTGGTTCAGCGGGAACTGGAATTTGAGCAGGCTGGCGTTAGCGAGTTGAGGTTGAGTTCATTGTGGGATCGAGTTGAGTGTCAGGCAACTGCCCTTGGGTCCTGACGTCGCTGGCGGGCTTCTTCCAGTTTGCGGTCCCGCTCGGCAAAGATCTGTTTCTCGATACCGTTGAGTTTGTCGGCGGGGGCCACA
>CAYSJO010000099.1:0-3204 GCA_964431285.1 uncultured Planctomycetaceae bacterium | reverse complement strand
TTCCGGACGCGAAGAAATTCGTGGACTACCGCGAAATGCTGAACGAAATGGGCGACAAGATTGACGCCGTTACGGTGTCCACCCCCGACCACAGCCACGCACCGGCGAGCCTGCTTGCCATGAGCATGGGCAAGCACTGCTTCACACAGAAGCCGCTGACATGGTCGGTCTATGAAGCCAAACTGATGCGCGACGTCGCCAATGAGAAGGGCGTTGCCACTCAGATGGGTAACCAGGGCACGTCGAACAACGGTCTGCGTGAAGGGGTCGAAATCGTCCGTGCCGGACTGCTGGGCGACATCAAAGAAGTGCATGTCTGGACCAACCGTCCGATCTGGCCGCAAGGCGCAGGCCGACCGGAAAAGGTCGACGACATCCCTTCCGGTCTGCACTGGGATCTGTTCCTCGGACCGGCACAGGAGCGACCCTACAGCTCGGTTTACGCACCCTTCAAGTGGCGTGGCTGGGTCGACTTCGGCACCGGAGCACTGGGCGATATGGCCTGCCACACGGCCAACATGGTCGTCATGGCCGCGGACCTGTTCGACGCCGAGACGGTTGTTGCCGAGTCCAGCGGCATGGGCGAGGGTGAGCAGTATCCGTCACGATCAAAGATCACGTTCCAGTTTGGCTCACGTCCCCGCGGCGACGGAGAAGGCAAGTGGGGCCCGACACCATTGTACTGGTACGACGGCGGCAACCTGCCTCCGCAGGAACTGGTTCCCGGCGTGAAATTCAAGGGCAGCGGATCGATGATCGTTGGTACGGAAGCCACGCTGTACTCGCCGAACGACTATGGATCTTCGTTCACTATTTACAAGCCGGGTACGAACGAAGCGATTGATATCAAGAAGCCCGAACCGACTCTGCCGCGGTCGCCTGGTCACTTTAAGGAATACGCGATCGCGTGCTCCGGTGGACCGGCTGCTATGTCGAACTTCAACTATGCCGCTCGCCTGACGCAGACAATCCTGTTCGGGAACGTTGCACTTCGGGCCGGCAAGCAGATCAGCTGGGACCCGGAAAAGTTCACGTGCGGCGATGCTGAGACAGACAAGCTGCTACACCGCATCTATCGACCGGCATTCGCCACGATTCCGGAACTGAAGTGGCCGAGTCGAACATAGTCTACAGCGACGTGTTAACCTGAAAACTAAGAGGCGGTCGGCCCCGTGCTGGCCGCTTTTTTGCGCGCGGTCCCGAATCAATCGTCCCGCGACGATTTCAGGCACGATGAATCCGACATTGCTGCTTTTTCCGGGGCTGGCCTACTATTCAGGGGTCAACAGGAAGTTGATCGCACGGAATGGTTTCCAGCCATGGAAGGCAGCGCATGCATTCGGATCGCTCTGGTTCGCAGCGTGTTCGGTTTGACGAATCGTCCACAGCCACGCAAACAGTGGCAAGTACAGGCTTCGATCCAGATGAGCTGGCCGCAGCACTCTCTCCGGAAACCGGTCGCCTGGGCCGCGCAATTTCACGCACGAGGGACTGGCTGGTCGACCAGCAGCACCCGGACGGATTCTGGGTGGGTGAACTCGAGGGCGACACGATCCTCGAGTCCGAATACATCCTGCTACTGACCTGGCTCGGTCGCGGCGATTCCGAGGAAGTCCGTCGTGCGGCCCGCTACATCGAACATCAGCAGTTGCCGACGGGTGGCTGGGCGATTTATCCCGGGGGACCACTTGAAGTGTCTGCCTCCGTCAAGGCGTATTGGGCGCTGAAGATCGCCGGGCATGCAGCAGACGAAGAATGCATGCAACAGGCACGGACGGCGATTCTGGAAGCGGGCGGTGCCGAGAAGATCAACAGCTTCACACGCTTTTATCTGGCGCTGCTGGGACAGATCGACTATCGACAGTGCCCGGCAGTGCCGCCCGAGTTGATGCTGATTCCCAAAAAAGCTCCGTTCAACATCTACGAGATGTCGGCCTGGTCGCGCACGATTCTGGTGCCACTGTCGATCATGTGGGCGTTTCGCCGGACACGTGAGCTGCCTGAGGACTGGTCGATTCGCGAACTTTTCGTCGACTCTCCCGAGCAACTGCCATCGACGATGCCGGCGTCTGAGACACTGGACACCTTGCGATCCCGGCGATTGATCAACTGGCGTTCGTTCTTCAACGGCGTCGACCGAACTCTGAAACTGGTCGAAGCCTGCCGACTGCGCCCGTTCCGCCGACTGGCACTACGTAAAGCAGCTGGCTGGATGACTGAACGTTTCGAACACAGCGACGGGCTGGGAGCGATCTTTCCGCCGATCATCTGGAGTGTGATCGCACTCCGCTGCCTGGGATATGACGAGGATTCGACTCAGGTTCAGTCGCAGCTGGAAGAGCTGCGCGATCTGGTCATCTCAGAAGGTGATACGGACCGGCTGCAGCCCTGTAAGTCTCCGGTCTGGGACACGGCCATTGCCACGGTCGCGCTGCGCGATGCTGGAGTCCGCACGACGCATCCGGCGCTACAGCGGTCTGTCAACTGGTTGCTGGCACGCGAGAATCGATCACCTGGCGACTGGGCGCAGCGAATCCCGGACTGCGAACCATCCGGCTGGTTTTTTGAGTTCAACAACCGTTTCTATCCTGACACCGACGACACTTGCATGGTGGTGATGGCGCTGGCTCGTTGCCTGCCGGAATCTCCGGACTGGAACACTGACTTCCTGATCGACGACTGGAGTCCGCACGAAGCAGATCGCGATGTGTCTGCCGTTCTGGCCGCTCGCGTGGATGATTCGGGTTCGATTGCCGGCCAGGTGGAATCACTGCAGCCCATGCTAGGCGCGATCCACCGTGGTACTCGCTGGATCCTGGCCCTGCAATCGCGCGACGGTGGCTGGGGCGCGTTTGATCGGGACAACACGCGCGAGCTGTTCACTCAGGTCCCGTTTGCCGACCACAACGCGATGATCGACCCAAGTTCCGCCGACCTGACGGCGCGCATGCTGGAGATGTTCTCGTACCTGGACGTCTCACGAACACATCCAGCTGTGAAGCGAGCGATCGAATTCGTGTGGAACAATCAGGATGCCGAACATTGCTGGTACGGACGCTGGGGCGTGAATTATCTGTACGGAACCTGGCAGTCACTGGTCGGGCGGACTCGGATTGGACTTCCGCTCACCGATGCACGGATTCTGCGTGCGTCGATCTGGATGAAGGCAGTCCATGATGTGGACGGTGGCTGGGGCGAGACTCC
>CAYSJO010000098.1:0-5151 GCA_964431285.1 uncultured Planctomycetaceae bacterium | reverse complement strand
GGTGTAGTCGATGGTCATCACAACGCGATACACTTCGTTCCACAGTTTGCCATCCATGGCTTCTTTCCTCGAAAGGGAAGTTCTGTCACAACCATGGATTGCAAACTGTTTCTTTATTTACAGATAGAGCGACTCCCCCCCCTCTACACGCCCATGAATAAAGTTCCCACAGGGGAGAAGGTCCGAAGGCCGGATGAGGGGCAAGGAGTTCGGTCGTGCTTTCATTCTGCCAGCCAACAAGTGAGACATCTTGCTGAGCCAATAAGGAAACACTCAATGATCTTCGTTATCGCAGAGATTGAACTGGCATCCGGAACTCGGGCGTCGTTTCTGGAAGAGTTCCACAAAGTCGTCCCGCTGGTCCGCGAGGAAGTCGGCTGCATCGAATACGGGCCGACCATCGACGCCGAAACAGACATCGCAGCCCAGATTCCAAATCGGCCGGACGTTGTGACTGTCGTCGAAATGTGGGAGAGCCAGGACGCGTTGAAAGCGCACCTCGTCGCCGATCACATGCAGGAATATCGTGGCCGCGTGAAAGAGTTCGTCCAGGGCTCCGTGCTGAGAATCCTGGAACCGGCGTGACGCCGTTCATCCGGGGCTCTTCCCGGCAAATGCGAAGATGATCAGCCACCCCAGGGCGAGCGGTGCCGCGGCGACGACCCACACAATGACGCTCACAACATAGAGCGCAAAACCTGCCACGAAGATGGCCGATCGCGGAGGGTTAGACGATCGCTTGAGGTATGCGCGCGTCCGGTCGGCTGCGATGAGGGCAAACAGCGGGCAGGAGCATTGCCGAGCAGAAGTACAGTCGCCCCCAATCCGCCGGACGCGAAAGAAAAGTCAGCAGGAACGTGACCGCCGGACTCGTCAGTCCGAGCGCCAGTACCGACAGTCCGATCAGCAGCCATGCAGGCTTCTCACCCATCAATCGAATCCCATCAGCTGCACCACGAGGTGCAGCCGGAACAAGCTCCGCTCAGTCGACCTGAAATCGTCCTGACTGCCCCAGAAACATCTTTGGGTTGCCGAATGACACTTTGTCGATTGTGTCGGCCGAATGCCCGCGCCGTTTCATTTCCAGACGAGCCTTGGGAACGGCCAGTGGATCGCTGTGACCCCAGTCACCCGCTGAGTTCATCCAGATGCGATCCGTGCCGTACATCTCGATGATGTCCGCTGCTCGTTGAGGTGTGCATTTCGTGTCGGGGTACAGTGTCATCCCCGACCAGAAGCCGCGGTCGAGGACTTCCGCAACCGTATGCTCTTCAACGTGGTCAATCAGCACACGTCCGGGGTCGATCGAACTGGCTGCGATCGCATCCATGATCAGCCGCGTGCCCTTGAGTTTGTCTTCCAGATGCGGCGTGTGCACCAGCACCATCTGTCCGTGCTGCTCCGCCAGCGCGATCTGCTCCTCCAGAATGATCAGTTCGTTCTTCGTGTTCTTGTTGAGCCCGATCTCGCCAATGCCGAGAACGTTGTCCCGCTTCAGGAACTCGGGAATCAGTGAGATCACTTCGCGGGCAAACCCCGGATCGTCGGCCTCTTTCGGGTTAATGCACAGCCATGTGAAGTGTTGAATCCCGTACATCGCAGCGCGCTTCGGCTCGTACTCGGTCAATTGCCGGAAGTAATCAAAGAAGCCCTGCGCCGACGAGCGATCAAAGCCCGCCCAGAACGCAGGTTCCGTGATGGCAATGCATCCGGCCTGGGCCATGCGCTGATAGTCGTCGGTCGTGCGCGAGACCATGTGGATATGCGGATCAATATATTGCATGTGTGAGCATCCTCTCTGTCTTCATCTTCTTACTCTTAATCCTACTCCTAATCTTAATCTCCTCCGCGTTTGCGGAACTCTTACGTCCCGGACCACTAACGTCTTCGGCAGCAAGGCACGGGCCACAAAGCCCAACATAAAAAGGAGTAAGATTAAGATTAAGACCGGCGTGCACTATCGAGAGTCGGTTGGCACCGGAGCACCCGACGCGCCCTTCATTCCCTCTGCTGATTGCGGCAACTCGGTCGTGTGATCACTGAGCATTGCGAGGATTCGCTTCGCCCGATGCCCGTCTCCGTCCGTCAGAACGCCGATCGCCTGTCGAAACGCAGCATCACGAAAGTCCATTTCGTCAGACTCGGGACGCGCCCGATCCAGCCGGTCGAGAAATGCGGCGAGATCAATCAGCTTGGCTCGGTGCTCAAGGTAATAGCTGTCGATCACCTGATTGCGAGTTTGGGGGCAGGTGTAGGTCGAGTCCGTCATGTCCGTGTCTCCGGCGAAACTGTCGTCAGCTCTCAACTGCGTTCACTAAGAAGGGAGTCTCGCGAATTATGAGCGGCGGTCCAATCGTGCCGACTCTTTCGACTGACGGACACCGACGCCAGGCGGCTCGTGGCACTCTCGCGACGTTGACTTTTCGCCGATACTGATGCTTAGGTGACGTCTTGTGCTTCCACACGCCCCCAAATTCCGATGCTCACGGAATGAGCCGAATCGTGGCGTGGTCGGAGCCGTTGAGATCCCACCTGTGCGCAACTACCGCGTCGAAGACTGAATCAGGAGTGGCAGATGGCCCGGAAGAATGATCGACTTGGCTGTAGAGAATTCCAGAATCAGATGGGCATGAGCCGTCGCAGCTTCCTGAAAGCTGGTGGACTGGGCATGTCGGGTCTGACGCTGACGGATCTGTTACGCCACGAATCGCAGGCCGGAGCCGCTGCAAAGACCGAGAACTCCGTAATCATCCTATGGATGCGCGGCGGTCCTTCGCAGCACGAAACGTGGGACCCGAAAATGGAGGCCCCGGTCGAATACCGAGGCGGATTCGGCTCGACAAACACGAATGTGCCCGGCATCGACATCGTGGACCTGTTGCCCAGGCATGCCCAGATTCAGGACAAGTACTCCATCGTACGCAGTCTACATCACACCAACGCGGGGCATTCGGCCGGTGATCAGATCCTGTTCACCGGACATCCGCCAGGAGCCAGTCCCAACGTCAATATTCACCCGAGCTGCGGATCGATCGTGTCCGAGCAACTCGGACATCTGACTCCCGAGCTACCGCCCTACGTGATTATCCCGAAGCAGTTGCCCGGTTCGGATTCGGCCTACCTGGGCGTCTCGCACAAGCCCTTCGAAACACTCGTCGATCCGGCCAACGACGGTCCCTTCACGCTGCCCAACTTCTCGCTGGTCGAAGGGATCAGCCAGAACCGCTTTGACACTCGCCGCACGCTGCTGCAGGGCTTCGATACGTTTCGGGCGTCGGTCGACACATCGGGCATGATGGATTCGGTCAGCAAGTTTCACGAGAAGGCATACGGCATCCTGAGTTCCGATCGAGCCCGAAATGCCTTTGACCTCGGTGCCGAACCACAGAAGTTACGGGAACGATACGGCTTCATCCCGCGCTACGATCCGCAGGATCCTCGACGGTGCAGCGCGAACGCTTTCTGTCAGCGAGTGATGCTCGGGCGTCGGCTGGTCGAAGCTGGTGTGCGACTGGTGACCGTCGACTGTCGCTGGTGGGACACGCACGTCGAAGGCCTGGACTCGATGAAGAATGGTTTCCTGCCGCGTTGGGACCAGTGTTACACGGCGCTGATCGAAGACCTGCATCAGCGAGGCATGCTGGAAACGACGATGGTCGTTGCGTGGGGCGAATTCGGCCGCACACCGCGAGTCAACAAGGACTCAGGCCGCGACCACTATCCCCACGTCTTCAGCGCGGCGCTGGCTGGCGGACCCGTTAAGGGTGGCCGTGTCGTGGGATCATCCGATTCCAAAGGCGCGTATCCACTGGACAACCCCAAGTCACCGCAGGACGTACTCGCGACACTGTACCAGCACCTGGGAATTGACACGCAGCGGCACTACCTCGATCACAGCGGCCGCCCCATCATTACGCTGCCATTCGGCAAGCCGCTTGAGGAACTGGCATGACCCTGCCGGTTATCAGAATTGAGAAGCATTTTGATTCGGACGGACGCCCGAATCGCTGGGCTGGCTCTCGTCCGGAAGCAGTCATGCTGCTGGTCCTGGCGATTCTATTCCCGGCAGCTCTTTGGGCGATGCCGCCAAACAACCGTCACGCCTGCATTACGGCCAGTTGTATTTGTGAGTCGCTCGGTGCAAATAGCGCCGCGTTTTTTTTCGTCCGACAGGCACGAGATGAAGAGCTCTCGCAGCCTATAGGTGTCGAGAATTGCTTGGTCCCCGCGCACAATCCATTGCTGAATCGACTCGAAGCTGCGACAGCCCGCCTCGAAAAAGTGCACGGAACGAATTGACACGAGAGTGGGCGAAGAAATCGTCAGGAAGTGCGCCCCCCCCCCATGAGCAGGCAACCCAAGAGTCGCGTTGAATGGCAATGTCCCGTTTGTGAGCGGACCTTTCGGATACCTGCGACGAAGCCCCGGCCACACGCTTGTCCGGAGTGCCTGACCGCTCGTGAATCGCGGTCGACTTCTGCAACAGCATCCGCGAATGCAATTTCTGGCCCACTGGATGAACTGCCGTCGCAGACCGAACTGCCCTCAGGCAGTCCGCCGTCATTACAGAATCGGCCGCCGACTCATCGAAAACTGAATGCGAAGACTGATGTGCCCCTTCAGGAGTTGGATCGCCCGGAGATCGTCGAGTATCTGGCCAACATCAGTCGGACGATGACATTCTTTCGTCGGCTGGTCTGGGGCATGGCGTTTGTGATGATCCTGAATGTGGTCGTCATGGGAGTCGGAGCGGTGTTCGCAATTCAGCAACTCGGGTCTCTGCAGGGACTCATACAGGTACCGCTCCCAGTGAATGCTCAGGTCCAGCCCAACGGGCAGCGTCCATTGCCACAGGCCGGTGAAGCCATTCAACAGGTGGGCGAGTACACGAAGACGGTCAATGATCTTCTCAACGAGCTGCAGAGCCAGTGAGAAGGCGGCACATCCCCGTCAACGCACAGCGTGGCGGACGCGGGGATCGGAATTCAATGTTTATGGAGCTGGCGGTTTTTCGTTCCGTCAGTGAGACTTGGACATCTTTCGATTCCGGATCGAGCGACGCCTGATGAGCAGCCAAACAGACTCCGCGGTTTGTGACGATCATGCAAATGCTGACTGTATTCCGTTGGACGCTTCAGTCAGCGGTTCTTC
>CAYSJO010000097.1:0-7432 GCA_964431285.1 uncultured Planctomycetaceae bacterium | reverse complement strand
TCGACGAACCAACGCTCAGGACGAACTGCTGCGTCGCGGTCATCGGCCACAGACCAGGACCGGGATTCTTAAGTCTCTCCACGATCGCCTCGGCGTTTCCGCGGTCAATCCCGACACATTACCTCCGGGAGCAGCAACCTGGACGGCATGGACACTCGGCCGCATCGACGTGCATGACGCAACCATTGACGGTTACTTCAGCCAGCGAGTGTCGAATGGCCCGCTGGTCCAGCGAATTCAGTGGTTGAGGATTCTCGGATTTCGAGCCCGACTCGGTGAACGCCCGCTTCCAGCCGTCGTCGTGACGGCGCTGACCGACAACGGACCCCGGATCCGTTTCGCGGCCGTGCAGGCATTCCGCGAAGCCCGCGACCGTTCAGGCGCGGACGACATCGAGTCGCTCGTCGCCGTCGAAGCAGATCGAGCGACATTCTATGCAGCCTGGCGAACGCTCGGCACATTGCTGTCCGAGACTGAATTACGCACCAGACTGACTGACAAACGCGATGGCGTCCGTCGAGCTGCACTGCTGGCACTGCTGGAAGCCGGTCATCTCTCTGGAGACGAAGCTGTCAGGTTGCGTCTCGACCCGGATCGCTCGGTCGCGGAACTGGCGTCATCATTCGTCGACATTGTCGGCACCAGCGCCGCACCCGTTATTCGCATCGAGCCGGTCGGGCCACCGGCTGACGGAAGCATGCTGACAAAGCTGACCGTCCTCGAAGTGCCAGGCACACACGCCCGATACACATTGAGTGGTTCAGAGCCGACGGACACAAACGCCCGCCGCTATGCCGCTCCGTTTCACGTGAAGTCCGGTGACGAAGTCCAGGCGGCTTTGTTTCGAGGTCGAGCACGAGTCGGTCCAGTTATCACAGCCACCTGGGCCGATCTGTCCGGAATTCCGGCACGTCCATCAATTGACCTGCCGCCGCTGTCCGCAGTGAGCGTCACGAGCCTGCGCGCGGCCAGCGGTTCCGATTACCGCACTGCAATCCTTAAACGCGGGGCAATGGCCTACACAAATCGGCGCTACGCATTCACACAGGTTCCCGAGTCACTGGCCGGCGCAACAATCATCCAGACGTCCAACACTGACACCGACGTCGGATCAAAGGGGCCGCAATTTCTGACGTTCGATCTCACTGAGGATGCGACCGTCTACGTCGGACATGACCGCCGAATCAGCAAACGTCCTGACTGGCTCAGTGACTTCGAAGCATCCGGGCTGACACTGACAACCAGCGACACGTCGTACGAACTGATCGGAAAAAAGTTCTCCGCGGGTGAAGTCGTGCTGGGGGGTAACACGGTGGACGGTGGTGCGTCCGGACGCTCGCAATACGTCGTGGTCGTTGCTCCGCCGCCAGTCAAACTCGAACCACTCGATAAACCGACGCAATTGACGGACGCACTCAGTTCCATGAAGTCCGCTCACCCGGGACGCGGAGCGCGGCTGTTCTTCGGCGCGGCCGCATGCGCGAAATGTCATCGACTCGGTGACCGTGGCAACGCCCTGGCACCCGATCTAACAAAGCTCGGCACACGAGCCGATGCGAAGACAATCGCCGAATCGATCCTGAACCCCAGCGCCGTCATCATGGAGGGATTCCACACGCTGATCGTGGTCACAAAAGACGGCAAGTCCCGATCAGGATTCATTCGCCAGGAAAGTGGCCTGAAGCTCGACCTGGTTCAGGCGGATGGGAAAGTCATTTCGATTCCGAAGCCCGACATCGAACTCCGACGCCGTCAAAACACATCTGCAATGCCTGCCGACATGGCAAAACGACTGAACGCTCAACACATCGCCGATTTGTCCGCGTTCATTCTGGCGTACAACCCGGACGTTCTGGAAAACCAGGCAACTGAAAAACGTCAGTCCGTCGGTCTTTCCAACTCCCGCAGCGGACAGCGACCTGGCGCTCTCCGCTCGCCGGCCGCACAATCGTGGGGCGACAGCGGGAAAGACTTCTACTTGAAACACCGCGACGGCGCACTGGACATCCAGCTCGACGGCCAGCCGATTGCGTCATTTGTCTACAAACATGACAAGGTGAAGCGTCCGTTCTTCGCGCACGTGAAAACACCCGGTGGAATTCAGGTGACGCGCCGCTATCCACCCATCGCAGGCAAAGACTCCACCGACCACGCCGACATGCATCCCGGTCTGTGGCTGGCATTCGCCAGACTTAACGACGTCAGTTTCTGGCACAACAGCTCAGGCCAGGTCATACACGAAGGTTTCACCGATGAACCGCAGGCCGCCGAATCAGCCGTCTTCGCCACACGAGACCGCTACGTCGCACCGGATGGAAAAGTGCTGTGCCGTCAACACACCCGCTACCGCCTCCACAAAGATCCTGCTGGCTGGGTCATTGATCTGGACGCCGATTTCACATCAGACAAATCATTCTGGTTCGGAGTCCGCGAAGAGATGGGACTGGGGGTGAGAGTCGCCACACCCATCATGGTCCACGACGGTTCCGGATCCATTCTCAGTAGTACAGGCGGCAGAAATGAGAAAGGGACATGGGGCAGACCGGCCCACTGGTGGGACTACTCCGGCCCGATCAAAGACCGTCACGTCGGCGTCATGATTATGTCACCGCCGGGCAACCCGGAAGTCTGGTCCCACAGCCGCGATTACGGTGTCCTCGTCGCCAACCCCTTCCCGGTCGATCGTGCAGAGAATCGATCAAAACGACGCACAGTCGCCCCGAATGAATCCTTCCGTCTGCGTTTCGGAATCCTGATCCACGATCACAAGGCCGAATCAGAATTCAATCCAGCTGCGGCATCCACACGGTACGCAAATGCGTATCGAGAACGATAAGGCCGCAAAGCACAAACACGGCGGCCGAAGCGTGAGAGCATGGGATCAGTTCAGGTCTCGGATGCGGATGTTCCTGAACTCAGCCCACATGGGTTTTCCAGCGTGCAGCTGCAGAGCCAAGATTCCGTCCAACAGGGCGTTGTCCGGGTGGTCCTGAAAGTCGAGAATCAACTGCCCGTTGGTGTAGTGCCGGATGTGCGTTCCTTCCGCGATGATGATCACGTCGTTCCAGTCATCGAGCTTGAACAGCTTCTTGTAGCCTTCCGCATCGATCAGTGTTTCCGTGACCTTCTTGCTGCCCTTCGCTCCCCCCTCCGCGACCCACTCGGCTTTTTCGCCTACCAGACACGTCCTGCCGCGTCCGCCGGTAAGTCCGCCTTCGTCGTAAATGAAGCCGGAAACACTTGGGAGAATGTTCTGGTTACGAATTTCGTGCTGGTAACCCCGCACAACCCATTCGTTGCGAACGTTTCCCTCAGTGATGTGCTTCGAGCGGTACTGAATGCCAGAGTTGTTGGTGGCATTGCAACGGAAAGACAAACGCAGTTCGAAGTTCTTCGTCCGACCGCCTTTCCAGATGAGGAATGTATTGCCGTTGGCTTTTACGTCCGCGGTCGTCTCACCGTGTATCACTCCATCCTTGACGGACCACAATCGAGAATCTCCGTCCCAGCCTTCGAGGCTCTTGCCGTCGAAGATACTTTTGAGGTCCATGGATTCTTTCGGTGCTTTGCGAGAGTCTTCGGCAACCGAAACGGCGGTCGATGAGACAAGTGCGATAATCATCAGGCTGCGAATCATTGATGTCTCCAAAGTAAGAGTTCGACGTAGCTGCGTTCGCCAGAACGCGGGAGTGAGTCTGGAGCGTTGTAATGCGTCGTTCAGGAGTCTGATTCTGACTCCGCCGGTTTCTTCGGATCATGCTCGATCTCGACCGGCGGGGCCTCTCCTCCCGGGCCCGTAATGAAATGTTCCATCCAGCGAAGCATGCGCAGATTGTAGTCATACCGAGCGGCAGCTTTGCGGTTTCCATGTCCTTCGCCCGGATAGAAAATCAGTCGTACGGGAACTTTGCCGAGGATCTTCAGATTGCGATACAGCTCCATCGACTGCGACGGATGCACGCGAGTGTCTTCTTTGCCGTGCAGAATGAGAATCGGCGTGCGGGCTTTCTCGACGTAGTAGATCGGGCTGCGTTCCAGGAAGAACTGCCAGTCGTCCCAGATTCTCTTTCGAGCGTGTACATGAAACATTTCGTCGGCGATGTCAGTCGTGCCTGACTTTGAAATCTGATTGCTGATGCCAACGAACATGACGGCCGCTGCAAATCGTTCACTGTGGCGCGTTGCCATCCAGGCGGATGCGAATCCGCCGTATGAGCCACCGGTCACACCGACCTTTGAACGATCAACAAGGCCGGACTTGACCAGGTAGTCGATGCCATCCAGTACGTCGTCGAATTCTTTTCCGCCGTAGTCAGCTTGATGAGCTTTCCGGAAGGGAACGCCGCGACCTGTGCTGCCCCGGTAATTCGGGTAGAAGATGGCAAAGCCTCGTGCGGCCGCGACCTGCCCCGGATAGGCGTATCGTGTGGTCCAGCCGTTTGAGATGTGAGCTTCAGGACCGCCGTGAACAACGGTCAGCAGTGGGTACTGTTGACCCTCTTCTTCATGGAGCGGTCGGATCAGGATTCCTTCGACCTTTTCACCATCGCGGGCCTTGTACGATACGATGTGCTGCTTCGCCAGCTGGCGATCTTTGAGCCAGGGATTCACATCGGTCAGGCGACGCGTCGACTCCACATCCGCCCTGGTGGAAATGAAAACTTCCAGCGAATGAGTCGGGCTGTCGGCAACAAGTGCAATGAGTGAGTTGTCGTCGCTGACCGACATCTGATGCACGATGATCCGGCCGTGAGACACAGATTTCCGATTGCTGCCATCGAGCTCAACGCTGCCGCTTTCCGTGAGGCAACTGTTCGCGGCGAGGAATCCGATCCGTGTTTCTGAGATCCAGTGAAGATCGACCACGTCCGGAACGTAGTTCTTCGTCGCGTCCCAGAACTCGGCCGTCGCGACGTCCGCGACCATCAGTTGCCCGTCGGACGGGTCGTTGATGTCAACTCCGGACATGAACGCGAGATGTTTACCATCGGGGCTCCAGGCGATTTCGCCAATCTTTACGGGGTTCTCGATCATTTTCGCAACTGTGCCAGCCGCAGCATCAATGCTGCGAATCCGCCGATACATGAAGTGGTGGTCGATCAACGGCGTCGGAGCGACTGCCGAGACGAGCTGCTTCCCATCCGGACTCCAGTGCAGTTCGGTGGCCGACCCTTCGATGCCGAGCATTCGAGGTTTGCGGTCACTGTCCCAGGCTGCCGAACTGATCCAGATGCGTTTTGAATGCAGATTCTCCTCATACGCTTCCGCATTGAATCCCTTGTCTTTCTGCTTCTTGACTTCGGGGTCTTCCTTTTCGGTGGCCAGAAACGCGACCTCGCTGCCATCGGGCTTCCAGTCGTAGCCACTGATAGACGTGTCGTGTTCGATGAGTTTACGAGCTTCCCCGCCATCAACGGGTATGACATACAGTGACGTCTGTTTGTCTTTGCCGCGTCTGGTCAGAAACGAGATCCCGGCGCCATCCGGAGTCCACGAGATGCCACCGACACTGACGTCTCCAGAAATGAACGGTCGACTATTGCCGGTCGCCACTTCGACCACATGCAGTTCTGATCTCGCCGAGCCGTTTTCGTCCTTCAACGGGTGACGCGGCACACTGACGGTGTACGCGATCCATTTGCCATCCGGAGAAATGGCGGCGTCCAGAACAGACCTGAGCTGAGCGACATCCAGTGGAGTCAGCACGTTGCTCGATTCGGCCCGGACAGACGCGAGATCAAGTTGGAGTAGACACGCCAGCAGAACAGGAAAAGACAGACGTTCGACGAGTCGGAAGATGGTGTTCGGCACTGATGGTTCCTCCATGCCCTGGATCGGCGTGTTGACGGTGTGAGTATGCAAGCGTCTGGAGGATCCCGGAGACGGCATCTCGCGTCCAGTGACTCAGCTCGATTGGCCAGCAGGGAGCCCGTGGATCGCACGGCCAACGGTCCCTGGTACTGAGGTCGAGAGAACATCGCTTCGAGTGTCACGTCGCACCGGCTGATCCGTTTGCAGGACGCGCCGAAGTGTCGCGTGAGGGACACCTGTTGATTTGCGGCACATTCCGTGGCCGCAGGTCCACATTCCGGCAGATCGACTGCAGCGGTCACGCGAATTCTGCCAGGTCCCGCTCTGAATCGATTACGCGGCTTCCCGACCTCGGTTTAGCGGGAATGTTTGTGTCCAGGGTACAGCTCCCGCGCAAATCGTGCAGGAACCAGGCGAGTGGTGGGCGTTAGCCCATCGGCCTGAAGATTGTGCCGGTGGGGCTAACAGTCCGTTGAAAAAGTCACATCGAGTAGGCCGGATCAAGCGAAGCGCCGCTCCGGCAGTCTAGGATCCAGGGGAAATCGCAAGTGCCGGAACATCGTCGCTTCGCTCCTCGGTCCGACCTGCGTGTTTTTCAACAGACTGCTAACCCCACTGCAGTCTCGTTTGGTCCCGGCTCTGCCGGATCGTGAACGGTTTGACTTTCCGATGAGGTGTCGAATTGCAATTGAGCAACTGGCTGACCTCTGTTCGTCATCACCTGTCGCACGGCACGCGTCGTCCTCAGGGTCGCGCCCAGCGTGTGTCATCCCGGACACACTCGACTATTCAGTGTCTGGAACAACGTACGCTGTTAACAGTACAGGCATACGCGATCGGCACGGAACTGTTCGTTGATTACGATACGGGAGATTCCATCGCGGTCCGTGCGGACTTCAACCTGACGCCACAGGTTGAGGTTCTTGGGAATGGCGTTCCATTGCCTGCACTCACACCAACACCGGCAGGAACTCTGACAAAGATCACAATTGCCGGTGACAACGGCAACAACGTAATCGACCTGTCCGGTGTGACAACCAGCGGCTTCAACTCCAGTCTGGAGATCGTCGTCGACGCCGGAGACGGCGACGACACGATCATCGGAAGTGCGGACATTGGAGCCACGTTGAGTGGAAATGACGGAGCCGATCAGATTACGGGTTGATCGGCCGCCGATCAGATCAACGGCAACACCGGAATGGATTTCCAGAGTGGCGGCGTGGGGCCAGACACGATCTACGGCGGTGATGGAGCCGATCTAATCAATGGGGACGAAGACGGCGACGATCTCAACGGAAACTCGGGGAATGACACGATCAACGGCAACGATGGCAATGACGTCGTCGATGGTGGGGCCGGATTTGACAGCGTGTTCGGAGGTTTCGGCGACGACACGCTCGACGGTGGCAGCAGCAGTGACTCAATCTTCGGTGAGGACGGCGATGATTCACTATTGGGCAACACAGGTAATGATCAACTGGAGGGTGGTGCAGGAAGCGACACGCTACTGGGTAATGCCGGCCGTGATACGTTGTTCGGCCAGGACGGCGACGACTCGATTGACGGTGGTAATGGAGCCGATCTCGTTGACGGCGGCGATGGAAACGACACCGGCAACGGA
>CAYSJO010000096.1:0-8703 GCA_964431285.1 uncultured Planctomycetaceae bacterium | reverse complement strand
CTTCTTTCCACGAGCAACCGCTTCGACCTGTTACAGCTCCTCTTCCGTGAGCGTGATGATGTACTTGACCGCCATGTGATCATCCTTGATCAGGTACGGGACCACAGCCTACAGAAAATTGTGACATGACGGACCACTAGCTGAGTATGCTGCAACTTGATCTGCAGCGCACGCCCATGCGTCACCTGTCCGAGCACTTCGGTTTGATGGATGCCGGCGACTTCCATCAGAGTGCGCCACTGCCAGTGCCGATGAATAGCGAGACACTCGCCGTCGGCCAGAGTCGATTGCAGCGTCTGGCCGATGTGTCGTCGTTTCCGGTCGGACTCGAAAACCTGGCGTTCTTGTTCAGCGCTGCTGACGTCCACCAGCAGGGACAGTTCCTGGATCAGTTGCTGGCTCCGGTCGACGGGTTTCTGATGCTCGATCTGCACAACGTCCATTGCCAGGCCTGCAATTTCGAAATTACACCGGACGAACTGCTTGCCCTGTTCCCGCTTGAGCGCGTGCGCGAACTGCACATCTCCGGTGGCTCATGGTCGCACGTGTCGTCATCAGGTCGGAACCGAAAGCTGCGCCGTGACACGCATGACGGTCCTGTCCGCGACGAAGTTTTTGCTCTGCTGGAACAGGCAGCGTCGCTGTGCCCCAATCTGGAAGCCGTGATTCTCGAGCACATCGGTACAGCGCTGGGGATCACGGTCGAAATCGATCGCCTGCGCGGCGACTACCGGACGCTGCGACAGATCGTCTGCAGCCACATGGCGATGTCATGACCGCCGATAACGCTGCCCTGGCCGCGCTGCAGGCCGAGCTGCTTGATCGGCTCGACCGCCATGACGAAATCAGAGACATCCTCGACTCGCTGCGATCAATCGAAACCGACCAGGCATACCGTGAGTGGATCGAGTCGTTCGATCCGGACATGGCGGAGCTTGCAGGACAACTCGTGCGCAAGTGGGGTCGGCGAACGGAGTCGGAATGATCACCGGCGCGCATAGAAAACGCCCGACAGTATGAACTGCCGGACGTCGTCGTCTCGCGGATTCCGATCAGACTTCTTTGGAGTCGATCCAGGTCATCATGCTGCGAAGTTCTTTGCCGACCTGCTCCAACTGGTGGTCGTGGTCGCGACGACGCATCGCCTTGAAGGCCGGCTGGTTGGCTTTGTTCTCGAGTAGCCAGTCGCGGGCGAATTCGCCGTTCTGGATTTCGGAAAGAATCTTCTTCATCTCGGCCTTGGTCTCGTTCGAGACGATGCGCGGGCCGCGGGTGTAATCGCCGTATTCGGCCGTATTCGACACGCTGTAACGCATGTAGTTCAAGCCGCCCTGATAGAACAGGTCGACGATCAGCTTCAGTTCGTGCATGCACTCGAAGTACGCCATCTCCGGCTGGTAACCGGCTTCGCACAGCGTCTCGAAGGCAGCTTTGACGAGAGCACTCACGCCACCGCACAGTACGACCTGTTCGCCAAACAGGTCCGTTTCGGTCTCCTCGGCGAACGTTGTTTCGATCACTCCGCCGCGGGTTCCGCCAATGCCCTTCGCATACGCCAGGGCCAGTTGCTTCGAACTGTCGGACGAGCCCGGGTACATGGCGATCAGTGAAGGAACGCCGCCGCCTTTTTCATATTCCGAACGGACCAGGTGGCCGGGCCCCTTGGGAGCAACGAGTGCCGCATCGACGCCGTCAGGAGGCGTGACCTGCCCGAAGTGGATGTTGAATCCGTGCGAGCACATCAACACGTTGCCCGTTTCCAGGTTGGGCTGGACCATCGCCCGATAAACGTCACCCTGCACTTCGTCCGGTAGCAGAATGTTGACCAGGTCGCCCGCTTTGGCCGCTTCGTCGGCCGGCATCGGATCAAAGCCGTGGCTGACAGCCAGGTCGTAGTTGGCACTGCCCTTGCGCTGGCCCACAACCACGTTGCATCCACTGTCACGCAGGTTCTGGGCCTGAGCATGTCCCTGGCTGCCGTAGCCGAGGATGGCAATCGTCTTGTCTTTGAGGAGTGAAAGATCGGCGTCGTCTTCGTAGTAGATCGTGACTGGCATAATGGGCTTTCAGTTTGTTCTGACCGAGACCGGGGCGTAAGAAACGAAGTGAGTCGGCTTCAGCCGACTCTGTGTGTGCCACCAGCTCTAGAGCATTTTCAGAGTTGGTCTTCAGTAGGTCCATTCGACTGGAAAACCCCTCTCCCCAGCCGGGAGAGGGAACCAGTCAGACGAGTTCCCTCTCCCCGCTGGGGAGAGGGTCAGGGAGAGGGGTTTATACTGATTCTGAAAATGCTCCAGGCTGGTGGACCGGCAAAGCAAGAGTCGGCTGAAGCCGACGGAACCATCCTTGACTAATCTCTAGCCGACCGTCGGATCCTCGTGAGCCGCCCGTTCGGAAATGTCGACGGTGTCCTCGTTCGACCGCAGCAAAGCGACTCGCCCGGTGCGGACCATTTCGAGGATACCGATCGGCCGCATCAGATCGATGAAGGCCTCCAGCTTTTTCTCCGGGCCGGAAATCTCAATCATCACGTGACCGGCACTCACGTCGACGATCCGTCCACGGAACACGTCGACCAGCTCCTTGATCTCGCTTCGCCGTCCGTCGGCCGCGTTGACTTTCATCAGCATCAGATCGCGTTCAACAAACTCGCGGCCGGCAAAATCGATCACTCGTACCACTGTGACCAGCTTTTCGAGCTGCTTGCGAACCTGGTCAAGAACGCGATCGTCGCCACTGACGACGAACGTGATACGAGAAAACTCGGCGTTCTCAGTTTCTCCAACGGCCAGACTCTCGATATTGAATGCACGCGACGCGAGCATTCCTGAGATCTGCGCGAGTACCCCCGGCTGGTTGACAACCAGTGCGGAGAGAACGTGTTTCATGAGAGCCGCCGAAAAATCGCCGATCACGACAAACCCGGGGATTCCACCCGAGAAACGAGCGAGGCAGTTTATCGGCGGGCGGAGTGCCGGACAACGATCGCGTTTTCGCGGCTCGTGGGTTCGTAGTAGCCAGAAATCATCCGGCGTTCCTGACGTGTGCTACCCAGGGGGAAAGACGGAATTCACGGCGGACACTGGCGTGGTCGATTCGATAACAGCCGGACAAGTCCGGCTACTACGAACCTTCGATTCGTCCGTCGCGAAGCTGGATGGCGCGGTCCGCCTGTTCGGCGGCAACGGGGTCGTGTGTGACCAGCAGCACTGCTCCGCCGTCGGTCACGAACTCCCGCAGATACTTGAGCACTGTCTGCGAGTTCTCGTAGTCAAGGTTACCCGTCGGTTCGTCAGCGAGCAGCAGTTTCGGCCTGTTGAACAGGGCCCGAGCCAGAGCCGTGCGCTGACGTTCGCCGCTGCTCAGTTCACCAGGCACATGACCGCTGCGATCGTCCAGGCCAAATTGAGAGACCAGTTCCCGAGCCTGGTCCATTCCGTCAGTCCCACCAGTCGCAATCGAAGGAGCCAGTACGTTTTCCAGTACGGTCAGGTAGGGGACGAGATGAAACTGCTGGAAAACAAACCCGATGTTGCGGGCCCGGAACGCCGAACGAGCATTCGGATTCATCGCATAGGTATTCTCACCGCCGACTTCGACCGTTCCGGAATCAGGAGCCAGCAGCCCGCCAGACATCAGTAGCAACGTCGATTTACCGCAGCCACTGGGGCCCTGCAGAGAGAGAAACTGCCCTGTGTCGACTGACAAACTAATGCCATCCACCGCGCGGACGTTGCCATCGCGTCCGGTGTACGTCTTTGTGAGGTCTTTCAGTTCGACAAGCATTATGGAAATGTCCCGTCCGCGTTCCGGAATCATTCTCCCTGCAGCACGACCGCCGGGTCCCGACGAGCGGCCTGGAGTGCGGTCGGCCAGCTTGCTGCTGCAGCCAGTGCCGGGGCCAGAATGGGAGAAAGGATGACGATGGCGAGCACGGCTTCCGATTCAAACAACTGCTGCCAGATATCCAACACAGCAGACAATCCGCTGAATTGAACACCCACGAGCAGACCGGCTGTGCAGCCGATGATCCCACCAATCAGTCCAGTCAAAAGGGACTTGGTCAGCAGCAAGGACAGGATCTGCCGTGAACTGAGACCAATCGCTCGCAGGATGCCGATTTCGTGGCTCCGTTGCCGAACGTTCGTGACCGCCAGCAGCGAAATCCACAGCGAGCACCCGACGAGTGCGACAGGCACGAGAGTAGCAACCAGTCCGTAGTGCCGGTCCTGGATATCGATTCGCGTGCGTTCTTCCCGTTCGAGGATCTCTCGACCGTTCTCCTGTTCTTGGACCAGAGCGGCGTCGGCCAGTTCTTTCGCTCGGGCGCGGCCTTCGGCCCTTGTCACTGCCGTTGAATACCGCTCCATGACTTGCGTACCCGGCAATAGTTTGGCGATCTCGGCACGAATCTCAGTGATGCGGTCACCCGCGCATTCGCACTCCAGGGCGAGAATCGCGTTGATGAGATTCTCCATACCCAGGAGTTCCTGAGTCTCTTTCAGGTTCAGCCACACGGTGACGTCATCAGACGACCCGCGTTCAGGATGCAGCTCGGCGACTTTGAACGTCTTACCCAGCAACTCCACCTCGTCTTCTACCTTTAGTCCGAGTTTCTGATGCAGGTCGAAGCCGACAACCATCGATCCGGGCGCAACCGCTTCAAGGAGCTCTTTCTTCATGGCACCACGATGCAGAATCGGAACTTCACCGCGTGTCCCATACAGAATGATTTCGGTTTCTTTCTCCGGCCAGGTGATTCGTTTCGTGATGCTGGGAAGCAGGTGATTGACGGTGATAATTGTCGACTCTGCCAGAGCCTTGACGTGCGATTCCGGCATCGTCTCACTGAGGGCTCCACTCAGGTGCAGTTCAGATGTGTCCTGTTTCTCGGGCAGAATCAGGATGTTGAAACCCAGTTTGAGCATGTTCTTGCGCGTGGCATCCTGCAGTTCCTTGCCAGCCTTCTGCACTTCGTCTTCGCGTGTCTGAATCGCCGCTTCGACTTGGGTCTGCTTGACCGCAAGGATGCGCGTGGTCTGGATTTCGTCGCTGCGAAGGAGAGCCTGGGAACCAACTAGGCAGCCGACTGCGATCGTGACCGACAGCAGCGTCATGGCAGAATTAAGTCGACGGTGTCGGATTTCCCGCAAAGCGAGTTGCCAGACGCTCATGCTGAATTCTCCGGTCACGATGGGGTGGATGAGGTAGGCCGGAACAAGCTTGCGCAGTTCCGGCACAACGACGCCGGAACTGCGCAAGCCTGTTCCGGCCTTCTGATCTGACCACGTCTATTTCTCTCGCGGTGCAAACACCAGCGAGAGTCCGGCAGCGACGACCAAAAGACCACCGACAAAGAAGAGGGCCAGCTTGCCCATACCGGGGCCTGAAGCCGACACACTTCGAGTGGAAGGCACTCCCGTTGCAACGGCGGCGACTTGAACAGTCGCTGCAGGTGTCGATTCACCGGCCGAGTCTGCTGTGTCACTACTGGCAGTGGCATCGCCTGGCGAATCCGGGTCTTCCGGCTCGTCGCCTTCGACCGGATCACTGAACCCGGCCAGTCCGGTCAATGGCGGCAGAGCCGAGTCCTTTTCGTACATCGGACTGATGTGGCTGTCCCAGTCGACCGACGTCAGCATGTCCACGCCAGGACTTTGTGCCTTCACCGTGCACTGGCACGCGCCCGTCAGGAACGTGCATGTATCAGTGATGACCTCGGTGTTGATGCCCTTGTCGATCAGGGCATACAGGACTCGTCCGCGACCGAAAACCGGCAGCGCCATGGGCTGGCCGTCAAACTGCGGGTCCCGCAGGTCGGGCTCGGTGTTGAGCAGCATCTGCACGAGTGCCGATTCTTTCTCGTCGTCCCGTGACACCCGCACGACCGAGAATTTCAACTTCAGTTCTTCCGGCTCGATCGACAGGAAGCCGTCGGCGATATCCTGTTCTTCGATCTCCGGCAGTTTCAGCTCGGACTGCAGTCGTTTCAGTTCGATGGTCAATGTCTCGAAGGCAGCGTTGTCCTTGTCGTCGTCACCACCCTCAAGCAACACCCAGACGGACGAATGTCCGGCGATCAGGCGTTTTGTGATCTCGGTCCGCTTGGGTGAGTCCAACAGTCGATTAACCTGCTCTGCATTGAACTCCGCACCCAGCACCTGGGCAGGCGGACCGAACTTCTGCGGTGACAGCACGGCCATCCACGGCAGCGTCTCCGTATTCTGCTTTTCCCAGAGTTCCAACTGTTCCGGTTCGTTATCGGAGTCCAGATTCACGAGTTCGACCCACGCGTTCGGGAGACTCTTCGTCTTTTCATCCAGAACGGGTTCGATGCGTGCAATCAGGGCTTTTAGTTCAGGCGTCACTTCGCCTTTGTGGAACACCACCACCGGAAACGGATCGGGTCGCCATTGTTCCAGCGCATAGCGAAAGACTGGCACAGAGCAGGCGTGAGCCAGCGAAGCGTGAAGAAGCAGAGTCAGCAGCAGGATCATGCGTTTCATTGAGAATTCCTTCCGACGGACGTTTCCGGCGACGCGGGAGCGGGACTCAGCATAACCGACTCAGCGAACCGGAGAAGGGGACGGGTCAGGATGCCGATTTCGTCGAGTGCAGGAAAGAGTTGGAACCGATCTCGGGAATCTGAGAAACTGACAGATTCGATCATTCAGAATGTGAACTCTGAAGTAGTCTAAGACTTGTGACACTCCTTGCCGCGAGAGGAACATGATGATCATCCATGATTTGAACAACTCGCATGCACGGTCGGTGAAGCATCCCAGTGGCTTTACGCTGATTGAACTGCTCGTGGTGATTGCGATCGTCGGAATCCTCGTAGCGCTGTTGATGCCGGCGGTTCAACAGGCTCGCGAGGCGGCGCGGCGGACTCAGTGTCGTAACAACCTGAAGCAACTGGCACTCGGCACATCAAATTTCGAGGTCACCCACGGAGCCTTTCCGCCCGCCCGCATTCAGCCCAGGCCGGGCGAGCCGGACCCCGCCTTACAGTGTGGCGGGAATGAGCCAACATGGCTTGTCCGTATCATGCCATACGTTGACGCCGAGAATCTGTGGAGCCAGTGGGATCTCTACGGCTCGTTCAAAGATCATGGCGACGAGTTACGGAATGCGAACCTGCCCGTATTTGTTTGCCCCACGCGTCGCGACAGCTCCGCCACCGGGAGTCGCAGATTCAGCATCGCCGGCACGACCGAAGTGATCACGTTTCCCTGCGGATGCACGACAACCGTGACAACCGCAGGCAGCACGGAGACGATGACAGGTGCTGTCTCAGACTATGCCGCAAATCACGGTGATCTGTCGCCCGGCTCAACCGGCCGAGCCAGTGATCTCTGGTTTGGCGGAAACGGGTCCGGTGTTCTGATTGCCAGCCGCGCCCGGTGCAGAAGTGGTAAGGGAATCGGCTGGAAGGACAAGATTCGGATGCGTGATATCCGCGACGGTGCCAGCAACACTGCCCTGATTGGTGAACTGCATGTTCCGAGCGAAGAACATCTCGGCAGGTTTCCGGAAAACAGTCCGAGCTACGACGGCGACTATTTCAGCGCCGCATCACGTCTCGGCGGCCCGGGACTGCCACTGGGCACCGGGTACGGCGACAACAATCCGAATTCGCCACTGATGTTCGGGAGCTGGCACGAAGGCACATGTCACTTTGCACTTTGTGATGGCAGTGTTCGGAGCGTGAATACGTCAATCAGCACACTCCTGCTTGGTGAGCTGACGAATCGTGACGACGACCAGCTGGGAAACACGCCCTGATCTGAGTCCACCCGACTCGCATTTTCGCGGAGTATGTCATGCTGCGATCACCGTGTATCGTCGGACTCGCCATTGTGATGAGTTCGCTGGCAGGTTGTGGAGATTCTTCGACACCGACATACCCTGTCAGTGGCCGTGTCCGCCTGGCGGACGGGACTGCTGTAGAGACCGGAGTCGTCGAATTCTCGTCAGCTGACGGCACGCACACGGTTCGCGGCGAGATCGATCGCAAGGGTCACTTTTCATTCGCAGCAGTCGCCGGGGAGCATCGCGCAGTCGTGATCCAGCTGATCGTGACGGAAGACCTACCTCTGCACGAACATGACCATGGTCCCACGCTGCATCCGGACTTTGCTCATTACAGACGATCCGGACTCAGCTTCGCCGTAAAACCTGAGGGCGAAAACGACTTTGATGTCGTCGTCCAGGAACTGGACGCGTCTCGCAACCTCTGACGGAATGACGTCATGGGCCATGTTACCCTGATGCCGACGACCTGGCTGTCGGGTCTTTCGACGAATCCGCGTACTCTGTGCTGGCGGTGACGGCCACGGCCATCTTGTCGACAGCCGCGCGTGATTTCGGTTCCGCAACAAGCAGTGTTGTCGTGCCTTACGGCTGTTGAATTGTCTGGGCCAGTACCGCACACACTTTGCGCCGTTGTCCCCGCACGAAACCCGGACAGAGCTTGGTAATGAGGGAGCGTGCCGTCTAGCTTTGCCTCGTCATTCGCAAAAGGAATTGTAATCAAATCACCTCGTTCAGGGTTTAGAAATGGGCATTGACGCTAAGTTTCGAACTTACGTTCCGACCAGCAACCTTGAAGACTTACTTGGTGCTTTCACTGGCCTGCTCAATCAGCCAGGCGCAACGGAGCAACCGTTTACGGAGATAGAGTTGCCGTCCGGGGCATGCGTT